>CAYYVT010000108.1:0-8185 GCA_964475215.1 uncultured Nitrososphaerales archaeon | reverse complement strand
CGAACTGCGAGACATGCATGGACTTCGCCGACAGGGCCATGGAGTCAGTCGACGCGATGAGAAACGGCGTGGTGGCGGGATTCCTCGAGCATCTGGTGGAGAAGCATTCCGCCGAGCTCATGGGGCTTGTGGCCGAGAAGTATGGGCCCTCCTTCATGCAGAAGAGATCTCTACGATAGTCGGGTCGTCCGAGGCTGGGCCGCATCCGGGAAATTCTCCTTCAACTTCACCCAGAATAGCGTAAGGATGTCGTCGGGATCCATGTCCAGCAGGAAGCTGCATAGGATGAAGGGCGGCCTTCCGGGCTCGAGGGCAATTATCCGACCGTAGCCGTCCTTTGCCTCGCCTTCGGTCACGTGATAATAACGCCTAATCCCGTCGACGACGGCCAAGCAGCTCCCTCCATTCCCCTCGACGATGAACTTCAGGCCCTCCCTTGCCTCCACAAGCTCATGGTCCCATCGCCCTTATAGTCTTGTTCAGCCGCCCGCTTGTGAAATGCAATTAAATATGTAGGGCTACATATGGAAAGCGGCAGGAGATTCCACGGTAGCTACGCGGGGGGAGGGAAGTTGATCCCCGCCCGGGAGATCCAGCCCAAACGTGGTGGCCCTGAATGCAAACGGAGGACGGGATGAAGACGGTGAGGGAAATCGTGGAGAGATCAAAGAGCATCTGGCTTCTTTCTCATGTCACCACTCGAGAAAAGCTAGACCCGATAATGGAGGACGGCATAGTCCCGGAGCTTCGCGTCTTTAGGGGAGTCCAGGACAGGTTGACCTTTGCCACCGACGCGAAGGATGGAAACTTTCGCAGGATACGCCGTCGCATCGAAGAGGGGAGCAAGAGGGACGCCGCCTACGTGGTATTCGAAAGGCCTGAAGGGGTGGAGCACGTCTACGAATTCTTGGCCAGACGGAATCCTTCAGAGGTTACAAGGCTGATCGCCGAAGGGGCGGTCAACACCTTGAGAGACTGGTTCGTCACCACGAAGGTCATCGGCCCGGAAAGCGTCGCCGTCATCTATAGGTTCGATGGCCAAGTCATCTACGCCAGAGAGGCGCTCAGCCAGTAGTCTGGAAGCGCAGGTCCCTTCTTGAATTCACTGTGCCATTCCGAGCAGCTGGCAGCTCACGTTCCATAGCCTTCGACCCGCGTCCTCGTCATAGGATGCTGGAGAGCTCTTGGCCTCCCTCTTCTTTGCGAAGTACTTTCCGGACACGCCCTCAAGCTTCGGCTCGGACGCCAGGTAGATGGGCGTTTCCGCGCCCTTGGCCGGGCTGATCTCAAAGACGGAGGCGAGGCGCAGTCCGACCGAAAGCCAAGATCCAGGGTGTCTCCCCCAATTCGACGCGACAGCTCCGGGATGGAGGCAGTTGACGTCGACCTTCGTCCCCGCCAGTCGGCGGGCTAGCTCGTACGTGAAAAGGACCTGGGCGAGCTTCGACTGGCCGTATGACTTGAACGCGCTGTAGCCGTTGGCGCACTGGAGGTCGTCGAAGTAGATGTGGCCAGAGGTGTGAGCATCGGAGCTCACGTTGACGATGCGAGAGGGCGCGTCCTTCCTCAGCTCGTCGAGCAGGAGGTTGGTGAGGAGAAAGTGAGAAAGGTAGTTGACCTGAAAAGTCGTCTCGAAGCCGTCCACAGTGGTCGTGCGCTTCGTGAGGATCAGCCCGGCGTTGTTGACGAGGACGTCAAGGCGAGGATGCCCGGAGATGTACTCCCCGGCAAGCTTACGGACGGAGGCCAGGTCGGCGAGGTCGACGGACATCAGCTCCAGTGACTTGCTCCCGGACTTCTGGCGAATCTCGTCCATCGCCTCCTCTCCCTTCTCGCGGCTCCTGCAGGCCATCACGACGTCAAAGCCGAGTCGGGCCAGTCCCAGGGCCGTCTCCTTACCAATCCCCGAATTGGCTCCCGTGATGAGGACAGTCTTCTCCATTTCTAGCAGTCCACCTCGAAGTCCAGCTAAAAGGCTTATTCCGATTCGACTGGCATGGAGGCCCTTTCGGGTGAGCATCCACCGCATAGCGAGCTCGATGATGACGCAGGCTGGACGAAGAGCTTACCGCAGTTGGAACACATGAATAGTGACGGTCGGTTTGGATCCTGGCTCTTCGCCTTGCCGTAGTTCTGCGTCCAGTAGGCTTCGCCAAGGACCCTGCCGGATCCGCCGATCCCCAAGTCGGTTGAGTATCGGGTGGCCACCCTGATGTCGCTGGCGGTCAGGGGCAGCGCGCCGGTCGTCTGGGACATTACGAAGGAAAGAAGCCCTTCGGGATCAGCCTGGGGACCGTAGCCGACGAGCCTGCTGACGTAGCCCGAGGGACAGACCACTGCGCCGACGAGGCGGACGCCCGAGTCCACGAACTTGAGAGAGGCCTCCTCCTTGCAGTGGCCATAGCACTGGAAGGGTCCCCCCAGTCTTTCAACGACGACCTCTTTGATGTCCACCATGCTTCTAGGATCACGACCTTTCAAGCGCCACGGGGTCGCATCTCGTTGACGATGTTCTCGACGGCCCTGCGGGTATACGCCACCCCTTCTGAGTAGCCCGTCAGCATGTGCCTGAAGGACCCGCCGGCGTACTCGAAGAAGACCTGGGGGATGATGTAGTCATCCGACCAGTCGCCATACTTCTTCACGAGTTCATCGGCCCGGGCCATCCTTTCGGTGTCTATGTCGTAGAGTTCGCAGGGGACCCCTAGGTCGGAGGCCAGCTTCTTCATCGGCTCGACCGTGGTCGGCACACAATGCGGACACCAGGTCGCATAGACTACGTGAATCGCCTTCAGTTTCTCCTTTGGCTCTGACAATCCAATGACGCGCCCGGCCCACCGGTATTTACGCGAAGCGGGGAAGACGTACACTAGAGAGAAGGGACGAGGTCCCTGGAGACCATCTCAAGGTCGTCCAGGGTCCTCTCGTCGGCGCCTCTGGGCAGGCCGACGATCAGGTAGTTCATTCCGGCCTGGATGTACCTCTCGACCTCGCTTCGAAGGGTGGCGATGTCGGATAGGCCTATGAGAATGGAGAAGACGAAGGCTCGGCTGGAGACGCTTCTCCTAGAGAGGCCCACCTCGATGACCTTGCGCATTTGAGCGTAGTCGTCTGGAGAGACGACGCCTGCGGCAGTCCAACGCGGCCCGATGGGGATCCATCCTTGGCCGAACTTGCCAGTCAGCTCCAGATGCTGCGGGGCCATCGCTCCGAACCATATCGAAGGATAAGGCTTCTGAATGGGCTTCGGTTCCACGACGGCTCCCTTTACCGACACGAACCTGCCGGCGTAGTCCACGGGGGTGGCGCTGGTCCAGAGGCGCGTCATCAGTTCTAGCGCCTCCCGTGACATGGAGGTCCTTTCGGGGAGCTCGCGCCATGTCGAAAACGCTTCGAACTCGGGCCTGCTCCATCCGAGGCCGGATCCCAGGATCATCCTTCCACCCGAAAGGACGTCGGCCGTCGCCACCATCTTGGCCAATACGGCCGGGTGCCTGAAGGGAAGAGGCGTGACGCACGTGCCCAATCGAATGCGAGACGTCTTCCCGGCCAGATATGGAAGGAACGTCCAGGCGTCCACGTTGCTGTAAGAAGGAGGAATCATGAAGTGGTCGGTGACGAGGAATGAGTCGAAACCCAGATCCTCAGCCCGAACCGCCGCCCTTTCAAGAAGCCCAGGGTCCGCCCCGCCTTTCGTCGCAAGCCCAACCTTCAAGTTCGGAACTGCCGTAGGAAAGAGTGGAGATATAAGCGTTGAGACGCGATTTTCGGTCAGCCTATGTGAAATCCTTCCGTTCGAAGAGGATCAGGCCGATTATCGCCGTTATGACGAAGTACCCTACCATAATGGCCAGCCCTTCGGGGATGGTAGCGTTGTAGGTCGTCAGCGTTATCAGGCCTCGGGGCCCCAGCTTCTCCGTAATCACGTGGGCGGGATAGGAGGCCTGTCCCGTCGTCGCGTTCTGCTCCATCACGTTGCCGATGATGGACGATCCGTATGTCAGGATGAACCACGGCTCTACCATCACCAGGTCTGACACCAGCAGCTGCAGGAAGTCAAACGCAAAGAGCAGGAGGATCGCGGTGACCAGGATGGAGTAGGCCGTGCTCTTGAAGAGTGAGCTGAAGAAAAAGCAGAACCCCAGGACCGCGACGAGGTAGAGGAGTGAGAAGCCGACCGATTCGAGGAACTGACTTGGAACCCCCGAAGGGAAGTAGTAGTATCCGTTCGCAAGGGTGATGGCCAAGAAGACCACGAATACGATGGCCGACGCCCCGAAGGCCGCTATCCACTTGCCGACATAGATCGCGGCCCTTCGGAGGGGATTCGGTATGAGGAAGTATCCGGTCCTATTCTGAAACTCGGCGGAGATGGCGTCTCCTCCAAAGAAGATGCCCGAAAGTATTACCACAAAGGTGACGACCCTTCCCCACCAGCTGGAGTAGAATCCGAGCGAGCCAGATCCGAGGAAGCTCTGAGGGCGATAGTGGGCGACGAGGACGGTTAGGAGGGCTCCTATCAGGAGGGTGATGCCCAGCAGTATGTAGAACCTCCTCGAGCCGAAGTAGTTCTCGAACTCGTACTTTACGACTATCCCGACCTGCGACAGGCTCGATGGGACCTTGGGGTCCACCGTCCCCTCTTTCGTGGTCATGTCATACCGTCTCCTTGATGAGCGCGAGATATGCGTCCTCAAGGGCGAGGGAGGCATCCTTGAAGCTGATGGCCCCCACCTTGAGCGATGCGATGTCGTTGAACAGCTTCTCCTTCACGTCTACCCCACCTTCCAGCCTTATCCTGAGGTTGAGAGGATCGAGCACCTCGACGGAAGTCACACCCTTCAGAGACGATATGCTTCGAGTGACCGCTTCCTTGTCCACAGGTCGAGCCAGCCCCACCTCGACCGTCCGACCGCCATCTGAGAACTTCGAGGATACGTTAGCTATGGTGTCGTATACCAGGAGCTTCCCATGATCGATCATGGCGACCTCGTCGCATATCTCGGTAACTTCGCTCAGGAGATGAGAGCTCATGAATACCAGCCGCCCCTTCTTCTTGAGAGACTTGACGATGTCTCTCACTTCGCTCATACCTCGCGGATCGAGGCCCGTGGTCGGCTCGTCCAAGATCACGATATCGGGGTCGTTCAGGATCGCCGACGCGACGTTGATCCGCTGTTTCATCCCCTTGGAGAACTTGCCAACCCTCTTGTCGGACCACTCCTCCATCTTAACTTCTGCGAGGCACTCGTCGATCCTCTTCGTCCGCTCCTCCTTCGGGACCCCTCTCAGCTCTGCTATCATCATCAGCGCGCTCCTGGGGGTGAGGGCTGGATAGATCTCGGGGGTTTCGACGAGGGTGCCGCAGGAAGCGAGAGCCCCCCTTTTGTCCTTTTGAACATCTATGCCGTTTATGACCGCATGACCTTTGCTGGGCCTGATCAGACCCGCAAACACCTTGAGCGTGGTCGTCTTCCCAGCGCCATTGGGCCCGAGGAAGCCAACGCACTTTGACCCCTCCAACTTCAAGTTCAGGTTCGAGAGGGCGAGGAAGGGACCGTAGCTCTTCGATAGATCCCGGGCCTCAAGCGAGGCGGTTGCCATGGCAAAGGCCTGAAGGGCAAGAGATAAAAGGATAGCCCTGAGGGCGCGAGTCTCTCCGCAAGCGGGGTTCAGGTGAGGCCCTTAAATCGGCGAACGGAGCCTGAGGGATGGATGCAGTTCGAAGTGGCGAGGCCGTATTCGGGCGAGCGTGAGGCCCTGTGGATGAGGGTCTCAGACGTAGAAGACGTTCCGAAGTATTGGCATGGGACAAAGGAGCTCGCGGTGATTTCCAAGTCCGGTGACGTGACGAGGGCAAAGGTGCGCTTCGCATTCGGCGGCACGGGGATCGCCGAATATGAGGTCCGCCAGGCCGAAAGGGCGATGGTGGTGAAATACGTGAAGGGCCCCTTCGTGGGGACGCAGACGATCTGGCTGGATGAAGCAGGCATCAGGGCGAAGTGGGACGTCAGGCTCCACGGCGTTTTCGAGGTCGTATCAAGGTGGAACGAGGGCCACTTCAGGGAGGGGTCGATACACGCTCTCGACAGGCTCTGCCAGGGGTTGGAGGGAAGCCCTCAAGGTCGCCGAAGTGTGGACGGGGAAGGCCCCGCTCTTGATTCTCCGTGAGAGCGGTCGCCTGCCAAGCACGCCATGGGTCAAAGGTTTAAGTAATCGAAAACCATTACTAAACATCAAGTGTCAGATTTGGCAGGACAGCAGTATGTTGATATGTGGAAAGAGCTGGGGCTCAACTTGGAGAAGCATGACGTTCTCCTGAACGCCCTGGGTACCATCTACGGCGACTTGTTCCTCACGCAGAAGAACAGGCCAACTGGGATGCAGTACTTCGACTTCGTCATCTCCGAAGTACACGGGCTCCGCATCAAGGAGCTCGTAGATCGCAAGAAGGCGGGAAAGAAGATCATCGGAGCCTTCTGCCTGTACGTTCCTGAGGAGCTTGTCTACGCCTCCGACGCGACGATGGTCGGCCTCTGCGGAGGAGCCGACTTCTCCATCCCCGACGCGGAGGCAGTGCTTCCCAGGAACATATGCCCCCTGATCAAGTCATTCTTCGGATTCAAGGTCGGCGGCACCTGCCCGTACTTCAACTCGTGTGATATGGTGGTGGGGGAGACCACCTGCGACGGCAAGAAGAAGGTCTATGAAATCCTAGACGACTACGTCCCCACCTACGTAATGGAGATCCCCCACAAGATCGATACGCCCCAGGCGAAGGCCCTTTGGCTGGCCGAGGTGAAGCAATTCAAGTCGAAGATGGAGGAGATGACGGGGAAGGTCATCGAAAAGGACTCCCTCAAGGACGCCATCAGGCTGATCAACGCCAAGAGGGCCGCCATGAAAAGGGTGAGCGAGACCAGGAAGGGCTCTCCTCCGCCCATCAGCGGCCTCGACGCCTTGCTAGTCAACCAGGTGAGCTTTTACGACGACGTCCCTAGGTTCACGCAGAAGACCAACGAGTTGGCAGACGAGCTGGAGAAGCGGAACAGGCAGGGAAACGGCGTGGGCGACAAGAACAAGCCGAGGCTGATGTTCTCTGGATGCCCGATGGCCATCCCTAACTGGAAGCTACACTCGATAATCGAGTCCATGGGAGTCCCGGTCGTAGCGGAGGAAAGCTGCATCGGTTCTCGCTACTTCACCGACCCCGTGGAGCCGAAGGGGGACTCCATGGATAGCCTGTTGGAGGCATTAGTCAGCAAGTACTCGAAGATCAGCTGCGCATGCTTCACGCCTAACAAGGAGAGGGTCTCAAAGGTCGTCGACATGGCGAAGGACTTCAAGGCCAGCGGAGTCGTCTACAATGTACTTCAGTACTGCCACGCCTACAACATAGAGTCGATCAAGGTCGAGAAGGCGCTCAAGGCAGCGGGCGTGCCCATGCTGAAGATCGAAACCGACTACGGGTCCGAGGACGTGGAGCAAATCAGGACGAGAGTGGAAGCATTCACCGAGATGCTTCACCCGGTCCGCTAGAAGGGCGGACCTCCTTGGCCGTGGCAGGGGTAGACATAGGCGCGGTGGCGACGAAAGTCGCCATCCTCGCCGACGGCAGGGTCTTATCCCTTCAGGTCCTCCCCTCCGGCTTCGATGGGAACGGCGCCGCGCGGAGGGGACTGGGCCGGGCCCTGAAAGAGGCGGGCTTGGTCCGAGGGGATTTGGGGTTCGTCATGTCCACCGGCTACGGTCGGCGGGTCTTCAACGAGGCCAACAGGACCATCACCGAAATCACGGCCCATGCGGAAGGGGCCCTCTCCATGTGCCCCGAGGCCAGGACGGTAATCGACATCGGGGGCCAGGATAGCAAGGTCATAAGCCTCCGTGAGACGGGAGAGGTGGCGAACTTCATGATGAACGACAAGTGCGCCGCCGGGACGGGGAGGTTCCTTGAAGTGATGGCAGGGGTCCTCCATGTCAGGGTGGACAAGATGGGGAAGATGGCGTTGAGGAGCACCTCCCCTGCCAAGATCAACAGCATGTGCACCGTCTTCTCCGAATCTGAAGTCATCTCACTCCTCACCAACGGCCGAAGCAGGGAGGACGTGGCGGCGGGCCTATGCGAATCCATCGGAAGGAGGGTGTCGTCCATGGTCAGGTACGTGGGGATCAAGGAGAAGGTCGT
>CAYYVT010000107.1:0-1554 GCA_964475215.1 uncultured Nitrososphaerales archaeon | reverse complement strand
GGGGCCCCTCCGCCCTCCGGCGACTGACTAGGGTGAGGGGCTTCCCTTCCCCGTGTAGTCTAGGGCCTTCTCGTCGTTTATGCGAGCGAACTCCTCCACGTATTCTTCGAACGCCAATGTAACGCCGCAGTTGGGGCACTTGAAGGCCTGCGTGCTGGGGTCGAACTCCCCCTTCCCGTCGCAACGCGGACACTTGGCCTCCAAGCCCTTGAGGCTTGAAGGACCTTGCTCAAATCGGTTGCCTCTGTTGCCTAGAGGTTCCGCCTATAGACCAGAGAGGTCCTGAATCCGGGCCTAAACCCACTTGCCTTGAGACCTTCCGTCGTGCCCGCATGGTTAGGGCAGGATACATGCAGCCTTCTGGCGCCTGACCTAGCGGCCGTGGAGATCACGAAGGCCGCTAATTCCTTGACCGCGGGCCTGTCACCGAGGAGGAAGCAGGCCTTCGCATCCCGTCCCTCCCTCCGGCCATAGTGGACCACCGCCAGGGCTGCCTCCTTCCCCTCGCCCATTGTCGCCACCATCCTGCCCTTGACTAGTTCAGAGAAGTCGTCGGATTCAAGAGGGTAGATGGCCCAGTCGTTCTCGTATGACCGGCAGGCCTGATTGAAAAGGTCCGAGGAATCCAAGCGGCTCCAGACATTGGAGGCGGAGGCAGGGGTGACCCAGTGTGGCCCGTGAGAGGGCATTTCTCTCGGCTTCCTGCCATGGTAGAAGGCCCACGTGGCCTCCTCCCTGAACCCCAGCCCGAAGGCCAAGGCCATCGATGCTTCGTTGTTGGACTCGACCAGGAGCCGAAGGGTCTTGATGCCGCCTTCGGACAGCATCTCCATGGCCTTCGCCGTGAGGGCCGTGCCCACCCCCTCCCGCCGGTGAGCGGGGCTCACCCGAAGGCCCTCCAGCCATGCGACGCCATGCCTCATCTGACGTGCATGGACGATGCCCACTGGTTTGCCGGCGGTTTCGGCCACCAGGAACAGCGAGTCGGGGGCGCCCAGCCAGAAATCGTAGACCTCGTCGATGTAATCCCCCCAGTCGAAGGTCCCCACGCAGAACGAGAGGACCTCCTTGCGATCCTCGGCCGTCGCCTTCCTGACGAGAGCTCCTTCCAATAGCTAACCTCCGTGTCTCCGCACCTGCGGGTATAAGTCTAGCGTAGACGACGGCCTAGGGAACCTGTGCGCGGCAGTCGCCGCAGTATCCGTAGATGGAGAACTGCTGGTCCACTATGTGGAATCCGAACTTCCCAGCCTTCTCGTTCGCTATGCCGGAGATGTCTTCGTCGTCCACGTCGATGATCTTGCTGCAGTTGAGGCATATCAGGTTCAGATGGCGCGGGAGATGAGAATCGTAGCGGACGACCTTCCTAGTGTTCACGGCCTGGACGATGCCAGCCCGCACCAGCATTTCGAGCGTCGTGTAGACGGTGGTCAAGCTCATGGTCGGGTACTCGTCCCTAACCTTCCTGTAGACCTCGTCGGCGGTGGGGTGGGACTCGGTGGCCATGACGTACCTCACTATGGCCATCCTCTGGGGGGTGAGCCTAAGTCCAAG
>CAYYVT010000106.1:0-65262 GCA_964475215.1 uncultured Nitrososphaerales archaeon | reverse complement strand
ATCTGCACCTGGCCTCGCGCACGGGCATGGATCTTGTCGGCCACCATGTGGTGGAGCTTCTGGTAGTACACGACGCCCACGTAGATGTCCGCCGGGTACCGCTTTCCGGTGCGCCCGTCGTACATGACCTCACGGCCGGTGGGAAGGAAGCCGAACTGCTTCAGAACTTCCTTAATCTCCTTGGGCTTCTCGCCGAGGAACGCCGTGCCGTCAACAGGGGAACCCCTGAGCGCTGCTGCCTTTCCGCCCAACGACTCAAGGAACTGGCCCACGGTCATCCTTGAGGGGAAGGCGTGAGGGTTCATGATGACGTCGGGGACGATCCCCTGCTCCGTGTATGGCATATCCTCCTGGTTCACCAGGAGCCCGACGACACCCTTCTGTCCATGCCTCGAAGCGAACTTGTCACCCAGCTCGGGGATCCTCTGGTCCCTGACGCGAATCTTGTATATCTTGTTGCCCTCCACGGTCTGCGTCATGAAGACGGCGTCGACGACGCCGTTTTCGCTTGGCCTCACCGCGATGGAGGTATCCCGCCTGTAGGGGCCCTTGACCTCGAACTCCTTGTACTCCTCCATGAACCTAGGGGGGCTGGTCCTTCCTGCAAGCACGTCGCCTCCTGAGACCACGGCCTCCGCCATCACGACGCCGTCTGGCTCAAGGAGACGGTAGAACTTCTCTCCCCGGAAGCCGCGGATGTTCGCGTCGGCGCTCGGGAGCTCGAACCTGTCCTTCATGCCACCGAGGTACTGCTGGGCCTCGGCCTCGTAGAGCCTGTAGAAGAAGGTCCTGCCCAGGCCCCTGTCCACGCTCGACTTGTTGAGGACGACGGCGTCCTCGATGTTATAGCCTTCGAAGCTCAGTACCGCCACGACGGCGTTCTGGCCCATGGGCCTTTCGTCCATGTTGATCAGGGTATGAGAGCGGGTCTTCACCACCGGCACCTGTGGGTACACGGCCAGGTGCTGGCGGACGTAACTAGCCGTCCCGAAGTTGGATGTGGAGAAGCCTAGGGCTTGCTTGGCCATGGCCGACTCGTAGGTGTTCCTGGGGGATTGGTTGTGCTCGGGGTATGGGATAAGGGATCCGGCGACGCCGAGAATGGCAGGGGTGTAGAGCTCGAGGTGGGTGTGCTGGGGCGTGAGGTCCTTGACGTCGAGGGCGATGTACGCGTTCTCCTCCTCGTTGGCGTCGATGATCTCCATCACTCCCTGGGAGACCAGGTCGCGCCAGCTGAGCATGCCGGATTTCACCTTCTCAATCATGTCGGGGGTCACGAGCGGCCGGCCGTTCTCCACCACGATGAGCGGCCTTAGCACCCTGCCGGCGCTGGCCGAAACGTACACCCTGACGGTGGCGTTGGGGAGCTCGGGCTTGTAGACGTATATCGAGACATCCGGCGGGATTTCGCCCCTGCGACGTAGCCTCCTAAAGGCCGAAGAGAGCCGGAAGGCATCGTCGACGTAGCCCACCATCCTGCCGTCCACGAAGACCTTGGCCCCCGTCTCCTTGAGCTCGGCGGAGGCCTCGTTATATCTCATCACCCCCAGGGTGAAGGGCTTGCTTAGAACCTCATGGCTGGAGGAGGTGACTGATATGATGGCGGAGAGGGCGAGGTTCTTCACCAAGCCGCAGTTAGAGCCCTCAGGCGTCTCGTTGGGGCATATCCTCCCGAAGTGGGTGGAATGGAGGTCCCTAGCTTCGAAGTTGGGCTGGCTCCTGCTCAGAGGGGACTGGATGCGCCTGAGGTGGCTCAGCGTAGAAAGGTAGTTTGTCTTGTCCAGCAGCTGGGTGACACCCACCTTTCCCCTACCCCAGTTACCAGTTGCGATCGCATTGGCCAGCTTGTCGGTGATGATGCCGGGACGGATGGCGGCGCCCACGACGGCTGGGCCCCTCCTCTGGCCGACCCTGTCCAGCTGATATTTCATGTCTCGCACCATGTTCCTGAAGGCGGTGCGAAACAGATCGGCGAGCATCTGGCCGGCGAACTTGATGACCTTGTTGCCATAATGGTCCTTGTCGTCCTGATCGATGGTGCCAAGCCTAAGCTCCAGAAGCTTGCAGGCGGCCTCGCCGAGGAAAGCGGCCTTGTCCAGCCGGTTGGAGGGCTGCCTCCCAAGATGAGGGAGAAGGTACCAGTCCAACAGCATCTCTGCGCGCTTCAACCTTAGCTCGTCCATCATCCCGTGGGCCACCCTGTTGCCGATGTACATCAGGGAGTCCTGGGTGGTGAGCGCCTCGGAGGCCTTCTCGAACGTGGTCTCGAGCTGGTCCTGGATGACACCCTTGACCGATACCATGTCGGCGACCTCCTTGTCCGTAGTGATGCCGAGCGCCCTGAGGACGATGACGAAGGGCAGGTCCACGGGCGAAGCGGGGAGCTTGACGTAGAGGGCGCCGTCGGGCTTGAGCTCAAGCTCGAGCTTTGACCGGTAGCCCACGATCGAGGAGTAGATCTTGGCCTTGTACGAGGTCTTGCCGCCGCTCTTGTCCGTTTCGACGAGGATCTTGTTGGGGGACAGGTCCTCTAGGCCGACGATCACCCTTTCGGAACCATTGATTATGAAGTAGCCCCCGGGGTCCTTGATGTCCTCTCCTGCTTCGATGAGCTGCTCATCGGAGAGGCCAAAGAGGGCGCAGAGGTTCGACTTGACCATGACGGGGAGGTCGCCTATGTGGAATTTCTGAGTGACCTGGCCGGCAGGCCCCAGCTGGGGGTCGATTATGGTTATCTCGAGGTAGAGAGGGGCGCCATAGGTTAGGTTCCTCAACCGTGCCTCGGTGGGGAGCACGTAGCTTATCGAGCCGTCAATTTCGACGACCCTGGGACGGTCAACTATGATCTTCCCGAACTTGACCTTGTAGGAGCCGCTGGCTGTCTCGATGTCGGCCTCGCTGACCTCGTCGATGATGCTCTGCAGCCCCCTCGCGATGAACTCGTTGTACGAGTTCAGGTGCTGCCTGGCGACACCTTCCTTTCTCAGGACGTCCTCTATTATCGGCCATCCGTCCGTAAGGCTGGTCGATGCAGATTCCATCATGATCTTCAACCCTCGACAACGAGGCGGTAGTAGACGCTAGAGCCCGCCGTCTTGCTCTCCCGGGTGATCTTGATCAGGTCGCCCGGCTTTCCTTGGAGCTCCAAGACGACGGGGTCCGTCATCAGAACGTAAGGAAGCTGCTCGTAGGTGGCGTTGCACTGCTTCAGGATACCCTCCACCTCATCCTTTGGGACGATTTCGTGCTTCGGCACGTCCCTATGAGCCGACGGCTTGAACTCCTTCACCACTTCAGCCAAGGACATCCACCTAGCTACAAAGCCCCCCGGGGCCGGACAGGAAGTGCCTTAAAAACCGAAGATATTTCAACATACAAAATTTTCCGCAACAATACCGTCAGAAGGTGTGTATTTAACTTTTCCCTTCCTCAGCCCGTCTCCGCTGGGCGAGGGATTGAAAAACCCTTATAATCCGAGAAGACCGGCGACCGTGTGATATCCATGAAGGTTCCTTCGTATGTCGGCGCGTTCAAGGGAAAGGACTTCCTGAACACTCAGGACTTCTCTCAGGAGGAGCTCGACGAGGTCCTGGACGCTTCGTTCGACCTGCAGAAGAAGTTCAGGGCTAGGAGGGAGACCCCCTACCTGCCCGGCAGGACCCTGTTCATGCTGTTCTACAACAGGTCCCTTCGGACCCGGAACTCATTCGAGGGAGGGATCTACCAGCTGGGAGGCCATGCGCACTTCCTAAGCCCTTCGGATGTATACACCCCATCTCTCCCTGAAGACATGGTGGCCTACCAGACCGAAGCCATCTCCGACGTCGCAAGGGTGCTCAGCAGGATGGGAGACTCCATCGCCATCAGGATCTACGGCGACGCAGCAAAGTGGAACATCGGGAGGGGGCACAAGGTGATTCAGGAGTTCGCGAAGTGGGCCTCAATCCCCGTGCTGAACATGGAGGATGACATGTATCACCCGTTCCAGGCCATGGCAGACATCATGGCGGCCAAGCAGGCCTCTCCAAAGCTGAAGGGGAAGAAGTTCGTTGTATCATACGCCTACTCCGGAGGTCTCAAGCCCCTCGCGGTCCCGCAGAACGAGGCGATGATCACAACTCAGTTCGGGATGGACGTCGTGCTCGCCCACCCCAAGGGGTTCGAGCTCGAGGATGTCGCGATTAAGGCATGTAAGGAGAACGCCGACAGGTATGGCGGGAGCTTCGAGATAAGCCACGACATGAAGGAGGCCTTCGAGGGGGCTGACTTCGTCTATCCGAAGGCCTGGTCGCCGAAGGAGTTCTTTCCTCCCCACAGCGCGAAGATGGATAAGGACGCGGCGACGGCATACCAGTCCAAGTTCAAGGACTGGATTACGACCATGGACAGCCTCAAGGACACCCACAAGGCGTTCTACATGCACTGCGGCCCAGCCGACAGGGGACAGGAGGTCACAGATGACGTGATAGATGACAACAAGAGGTCGCTGTACTTTGAAGAGGCCGAGAACAGGCTGCACGTCCAGAAGGCCGTCATGGCCATGACCCTGCCCTAGGACAGCTCGGAAGCCTTCAACCACACAACGTAACGGAGCGCCTTACTCACCCTAGTCTTAATAACGGGGGGACTTCAACCAAGTCAGAACGGGCCCGTAGCTCAGCCAGGTAGAGCGCCGGGCTTTTACGGCCGGACACGGTCAAGGAGACCCGGGTGTCTCGGGTCCGATTCCCGACGGGCCCGCCATCCCTTTGTCGCGGTACTTCAGGTACTCCTTGAGCTCGGGGACACCGACGTATCCCCTCAAAGTCCTATGCGTGGCGCTTTCGACCAGCCGAGGGACTTCGTGTTTCCTCATGGCCCAAAGGAAAGCGGGCCATCCGAGGAAGAGGATGGCGACATGCTCCCTGCCCTCCGATGTGAGGGCAACCCGGCCCTTCCTGCACAAGGGTTTCAGCTCCTCGGAGACCAGTATGCGCCCTACTCCAGTGGCTTCGGCCACCCAGTGGGAGTCAAGTTGCATCCTAGCCCGAGTCAGGGCGATGGAGAAGACGAAACCGGGCTGTGCCTTCCAGTACTTGCCCCCTTCTATGCTTGAGGCGAGCTCGCTAATCTCCCTGCGGGTGCAGCTTGGATACATCCTTGCCAGCTTGGCCTCAAGGCGAGGGTTCATCAAGATGCACCGAGGAGAGCGGTGATTTAAACTGTCGAGACGCTTAGTCGAGGTAATCCACGGACGAAATGACGGCAAGATACCGCCGCCTATCTCCGTTCCAGACATCTCTGTTAGAGTCCAGGGGAGTGGCTGACCATTGTAGCAGCGAAGGGGCTGAGAAACGGAGAGGGGCTCACAACCTATAAGCTAGATGAAGTCTTCAGCAGAACGTTGGAGTCCGGAACTGAGGCCGTCCCTGGGAAGCTGGAGCAGCCCAGGACCGAGCTGCACCCTCACAGCAAGCTTAGAAACGTAGTGGCCGACGTGCAGCTGGGCGTTGGGGACGGATTGGTAGATGGATCGGCGTTCCTTGCGGCGCTCAACGCAGTCGGCATGGCGTTCCACACAATACTCTTCTCGGGGGTCGTGTTCGCCGTCGCAGGAGGGATCTCCATGTTCGTGGCAGCCTTCTTCTCAAAGGAGAGCGAGCTTTCGCTGACCAAGCAGGACTTCGAGCGAGAGGCAATGGAGGTCAGGGAGGAGCCCGAAGAGGAGCGGGGAGAACTCGACGAGATCCTGAAATCCGAGGGGTATGATGAGAAAGAAAGGAAGACCATGCTGGACATAATCACCAGGGAACCGGCGCGATGGCTCAACACCCAGGTGCTGTTTGAGCTCCACACTCACAGGGACGAGCTCGAACCGAAGAGCAGCCTCAGGGCCCTACCTGTGGGCCTGGCGTTTCCAGCCGCTGTGCTCCTGATCTTGGTCCCGTACCTTCTTGCCATCAGCTCGATGGAAGCGATCGCTCTTTCGCTCGTCCTTGGGGCCCTCCTGCTGTTCGTCTCCAGCTCGACCCAGTTCACTCGATTGAGGGGCGCGAACTGGCGTGCAGGCCTGAGGAGCGTGGTGATCCTGTTGCTGGCTTCGGGTGCACTGTATCTGATTGGTTTCGTGTTCAAGGTCCCGGCGTAGCTCAGGCGTGACATGGTCCGTCGTCACAAAAGCATAAAAACCCCCTTTCGGACTTCCGGCAGTGGTGCCCAAGTCGTATAGCCCGGTCTAGTATGTCCGCCTGTCACGCGGACGACGCGAGTTGGTCTCTGCCACGCGACTTCAAATCTCGCCTTGGGCGCCACATCGTTGATCGGCTAGCCAAGGGTGTGCAAGAAAGAAGGCCCGTCTTTCGGAGTCGGTCTCCTCTCTCATGATTCATGGATATGATCCTCCGCAGGTACGGAATTGATGGTCCCGCCATCAGGATTTACCGGCAAGGCGTATACGCCGACAGCAGAAGTTCAACCGTCCGGACCTAAATGGCGACTAAGAAGGAGAGGAATAAGGCCCCTCTTCCCGCCTCGAGCGCCGGACTTTTGACCTTCTTCGACGAAGATACACCCGGCTTTACAGTGGGACCAGAGGAGGTCATAGGGATCGGCGTGGCCCTGGTGGTTGGTTCACTGTTGCTCTTGGCCTTTCTGAGATGAAGGCGCTGACCTGAGGCAGGGCCCATCCAATCCTAGTCAGGCGCTGAGCAAACGGCCGGTTCAGCGGCATAATGCGGAGTGAGCTGCTCGAGGGACCGCTCGAAAGGTTATAGAGCATCTTTAGGTCACTCTTTGTAGATGCTCAGGAGAAACAGGCGAGGATCGGTCAACCTTGTCTACCTAGCAGTGGCCGGGTTGCTCCTGCTCATCATCGGGACCATCTTGGTGATAGCTCCGCTGGCCGTGGGAGACATGAGCCCCCTAATCCAGGGGTTGGACCAGGGCGTGGGGCAGGAGCTTGCGCCCTCCATAAACGGAAGCGCTAACGCGCCCACCCTTCTTTACCTAGGGGCGCCCACTCCCTCCGACTACTCGGTCCTCGCCAACTACACACTTCAGCTCATCAACCAGGACAGGAGCACAAATGGAGGGTTGTCAGAGGTCGCATTGAATCCGCCATTGGCAGCTCAGCAGCACGCCTACAGCATGCTGGTGAACGACTACCTCAGCCATTGGGACACCCAGGGGCTGAAGCCGTACATGCGGTACACCGTCGCAGGAGGTGTGGGCTACGTGGATGAGAACGTGGCCTTTGTACAGCAGATTGGGAGCTACAGGACGACGGCCTCGGTCGAAGAGGCCATCAAGACGTTGGAATATGAGATGGTGTACGACGACGCAGCCCACAACAACGGCCACCGGGACAACATCCTGGATGCGTATCACACTGGAGTCTCCATCGGCATAGCCTACGACGTTGACGATGTGTACCTTGTGGAGGACTTCACCAATGACTACTTGAACTGGACGGCTCCCATCTCCATGACGAGCACGGGGACAGTAAGCTTCTCGGCTAACTTCTCAAGCCTCAACGGTGTGACGGGCGACGGCATCCAGCTGGTCGAAGTGTTCTACGACCCTTCGCCCTCTCAGTTGACCTCGGCGCAGCTCGGTGCCTCTCCATATGACAGCGACTACACACAGGGGACATTCGTCGCCGGCGTGGTGCAGCAGGGGTATCAGCTCTCCCAGGGCACAACAGTGACCGCCAGCCAGTGGGACGTCACCCAGACCACCATCTCCCTGATCTTCAACCTTGGCGCGGTGATGAGAAGCGACGGACCCGGCGTCTATACGCTCTACCTAGAGTGGGAGAACATCTTCGGCAAGCAGGAGCTCCTGACAAGCTACAGCATCTTCGTCGGCACCTAGCGGGCTGTGCTCTCGTGACGCCCATAGCGAAGTATTAATTACGAGAGTATGGTAACCTCGGTCGGTGCTATTAGAGGTCAATGTCCCGTGAACCTTTGAGACCGATGCTTCAGAACGCCATGAACACGCTTACCACCGTCACAAGGCTCCTTGACGAGAGGGAGTTCAGGCTGAAGACCAAGGACGCAGAGATCTTCGGAAAGATAGTGACGGCCCTCAAGGCGAACGACCGGCCCCGGGCGAAGATGCTCGCTAGCGAGCTTTCCGAGTTAAGGAAGACAGAGAAGACCGTGATGAAATCCAAGCTCGCCTTCAACGCTATAATCCTGAGGATGGAGACCGTTAAGGATCTGGGCGATTTCAACTCCATCATCGGTCCGACTATCGCCGTCGCTGCTGCCCTGCAGAAGCAGCTGGCAAAGGTGATGCCGGAGGCTAGCGGGACCATCAATGACTCATTCGTGAGCCTCCAGCAGACGATGACGGAGGCGGGCCAGCTTACAGGAGGCTCCCTCAACGTATCGTTAGCCAACGAAGAGGCTGAGGGCATCATGAGGGAGGCCGCTGCCGCAGCCGAGTTACAGGCCAAGGAGAAGTTCCCCGAAGTGCCCTCCAGGATCAGGGAGCTGGAGCCGGGCACCTAGAAGTCGAACATAGCTAGCCCCGTCTCGGGGTCCACCTTCCTCTTCAATTTCACATCCTTCACTTCGGTCAGGTGGACCTCTCCCACGAAGACTTCGGTGCCGGGAAGGAGGTGGCCCCCGAAGACGTGACCGTTCCTGTCGGCGAGCGCAAGGTGGCAGTGTATCCTCGGCCGACCTTTGAGGACGCCGAAGTTCCCCGTGCATGAGATAATCTCGAAGCCTCCCTCCTTCACGATGTTCATGTATTTGTGGCTGGCTTGGTCGTAGTACGCGAAGGCAGCTTTTGAGACGGTCCCAATCGCCGTGAAGACACCACCCGCCACGCCAGAGTCAGCCGCCAGCTTCTCCAACGAACCCATAAGGTCGCCTCCGCGTGGGAGGTTCGCTATGATGACCCGCCCGGCCCTTCCTGAAACTGTGCCCAAGGGAAACCGATAGGGTACGCCACCACAGGGACTTTTGAACATTAGCCGTGGTCCTGCGCGTTGTAGAGAGAGAGGAGGAAGGGGTTCGTGGCCTTCTCCTCCCCTATCGTCGATTCGCCCTCATGTCCAGGATAGATCGCCAGTGCCTCAGGAAGGGACGCGAGCCTCTTCAGAGAGCGCGTCATCTCACTAGTAGAGCCCCCTGGGAAGTCGGTTCGGCCGATGGAGCCGGCGAAGAGGGTGTCTCCCGTGAACAGGTCACCACCTGACATGAAACATGAGCTCCCTGGCGTATGACCAGGGGTGTGAAGGACTTGGAGCGAGAGCGAACCGACATGGAAGACGGTTCCCTCCTGGAAGAACCCGTCGGCCTTTACCTTCTCCATCAGTTTGTAGCCGAAGGATGCGGCCTGCTGGGCCAGTCCGTCGAGCAGTCCTTCGTCCTGGGCATGGACCAGGAAGGGAGTTCCGAACCGCCTTGAGAGGATTGGAGCAGAAACGACGTGATCGATGTGGGCATGGGTGGCGAGGATCGCCATTACGCTCAGGTCCTCGCTTTCAACGTAGGCAATCACCCGTTCAGCTGAAGCGCCCGGGTCTATTAGCACGCATTCGCGGCTGGCCGCGTCGCCGAAAAGGTAGGCGTTTTCTTCGAACCCATCGCTGGAGATGAACCTGTTGATCCATCGACGGCCCTTGGGGTTCGGTCCGGACGCGGCTGATGGCGGCTTGCCCGTGGATCTCAGGGCCAACTCGACTTCATTGAGGGGGAGATCTTGATGAAGGGCGCCTCTCCTTGCTTCCACGGGTCCCTGCGGACCCATGCGAACCTGTCGTGGAAGACCCTGTAGATGTCGTCGAACTCCTTCCCTCTCTCGATCAATTCGGCCCTCCCCTGCACGACTACGGCCCTATTGGGAGAGACGGCGTCGACGACGAGCGACGCCCTGGGATTCTCCTTGACATTCCGGACCTTCGTTGTATCATAGTCGGTGGCGATGTAGAAATCGTCCCCAATCAGAACATAGCTTACGGGCGTAACAAGAGGCCAGCCCTTCGAGGAGCTCGTCGCCAGCCTGCAAATCTCGTTGGCTTCAAGGAACTTCCTCTCCGAGGGCGCGAACGTTATCTTCACGACCTTGTCGCAACCTCTGGCGGCGTAAAAAGTGTTCCTATTGGGTGGGCCAAAGCTAATGTGGTTAGCCGTCCTTCCTGCATTGGACCTTCGACCGATGCCCTTTTAACGTGTCCTTCGTGCTAGGCCCTGCAATGTGCCGAATGCTGGCCTGCCTGACTGCAGACGGGCTACCCGATGGCCTGGTGACCCGTTTCCAACGTCTCTCCCATGAAGGGATGGTCCCTCCGAGGGCGGCCCCCGGTCACGTTTCCGGATGGGGAGCCTATGCATCAAACTTCGAAACGACGACGCTGCACTATCGGAGCAGCAAGGATGCCTATGACGACCCGTCCTTTCAAGCGATCAGCGAGGCCGTCGGCAGGATCTCTGGACCGCGCGCTCTGATGTTCCACCTGCGCAAGGCCTCCGTCGGAGCGAAGCGGGTGGTTAACAGCCATCCCTTCGTAGTGGGGGGCAGGGCCTTCATGCACAACGGGAGCGTGAAGGGCCTGGCGAATTCGATTTCGACCTCGCGCGAGCCCCTCGGCCAGACGGATAGCGAGGTGTACTTCCTCATGCTGCTGGACAGCCTCGAAGGGAGGCGGGTCCGTGATGCCGTGAGGGAGACCATTTCACGACTGGAGCACATGGATTACACCTCTCTCACGTTCGTGATGCAGGATGGCCCTTCAATCTATGCCTACCGTCACTTTGGCAGGTACGGGGACTACTACACTCTCTATTACTCTCAGGAGAGGGACTCCGTCATCTTCTGCTCGGAGCCGCTCTTGGGACTTCGGTGGAAGCTCATCGGGAACAGGGAGCTGGTTCACGCTACCTTCGACGGAGGCAGAGCCGTAGTCGAAAGGTATCCAGATGTACTCACATCGTGACGAAACCGTTATACAGCGCACGCTACTTCGCAAGGCCGTGTTGAAGATCTGCCTGGCCCAACTCGAGGTTGGCCCCAGCAAAGATGCGAACCTGCGAAGGGTTCTCTCTATCATCGAAGGTCTTGAGCCCGGCACTAGGCTCGTCGTCTTCCCCGAGTACAGCATGGGGTACCCGAAGGAGGGCCTCACCCCGGATTACGTCCTAGAGGCATCGGAGGGGTTGGACGGCAACTTCGTAGGACAGGTCGCGAAGCTGAGCGGAAGGAAACATCTGGGCGTCGTCCTCCCCATCTTCGAGAGGGGGCGAAACCGGGTCTACAACACCGCTGTGGTCATGGTGGACGGCAGGGTCCTGGGGGGCTACAGGAAGTCGAAGCTATTCGACGCCTTGGGATACAAGGAGTCCGACGTCTTTGGAACCGGCTCCGAGCTGGTCGTGTTCGAGCTGGGCGGGCTCAGGTTCGGCATCGTAATCTGCTACGATGTCCGCTTCCCGGAGCTAGCCAAGAGGGAGGCGATGGCGGGGGCTGAAGTTGTCCTGGTGCCCTCGGCTTGGTACCGGGGGGAGATGAAGGAGGAGCAGTGGCAGACCCTGTTGATGGCGAGAGCCCACGAAGACACCTGCTATGTCGTCGGAGTGGGCAATGCCAACCCGGCGTTCATCGGAAGAAGCATCGTCGTGACTCCTTTCGGCATCAAGGCTCTGGACCTGGGGACGGGAGAGCGCGTATCCTACTTTGAATTGGATTTGAAGGCCGTGCGCGACGCTAGAAAGAAGCTGCCGGTCCTCAGACAGTCCGACAAGGTATCGCCTCCGTGCCGTCTCCTTAATGAGAGACTATAGACATCATCGATGCCTTATCGTCAGAGTGAAATACCGCCCGGCGGTCTCCAATCCTGTAAATTCACCTACATCGTCGAGGTCCGCCATCAGCCTTTCGAGCTCGCCGAGGAAGCCGACCTTGAAGAAGATGAACTCGGCCGATTTATGGCGAGGAAGCGCCTTGACCAGGCTCACGACGTCGGCTCCCTTCCCGTCTTGGATGGCCTTTGGCAATCCCACTTCGTCACAGCGAACTGTAGAGATGGGCGCATCTTAAGGTTTGGCTTCCTTGTTGGATTTTCAAATCCGCGATGCTGGCAAGGTTGATCCCGAGCAGGAAAAGTTCTTACATCCGATATCTTAGAACAACTGTGCTGGGCCGGTCGTCTAGTTCGGTCTTGGACATCTGCCTTACACGCAGAAGATCGCAGGTTCGAATCCTGCTCGGCCCATAGATTCTGCGCCCCCAGCCTACGTATTGCATGAACTGGCCCATGACGTCGACCTGGGCTCCCGTCTCGAATTGGCCTGAGGTGTCACTGGTGGGCTGGCCTTATCTATCCGCAAGGGCGACCTTAGTCTTATGCCTGAGAATGAATCAAGGGACCTCTATTCAACGCTCAAGTCGGAGTACAGCCAAGCGTTCGGAGGATGGGATTTCTCCTACATTACCAAGAGTGGCAGGATGCAGGAAGGTCTTCTCACGTGGAACTACCCCAGCATCGTCATCGCTGCCCTACCGAAAGCTAGGTCCCTCCTCGACGTCGGGACGGGTGGAGGGGAGCTCCTTTCTTTGTTGCATCCTCTCCCGACGGTGGCCTACGCCACTGAGGGCTACCCGCCCAACGTCAAGGCGGCGAGGCGCAGGCTCGAGCCGCTCGGAGTCAAGGTGGTCGCTGCCGAAGAGGGCGGTCTCCTGCCGTTCAAGAGCAGCGTCTTTGATCTCGTAATAGATAGACACACGGGCTATTCGGCGAAAGAGGTCTTCAGGGTGCTACGGAATGGAGGCAGGTTCATTACGCAACAGGTTGGGTCAAAAACCAACCGCAGCTTGAGGAGGTCACTAGGGATTCGGGACGCTTCGCCGAACATCTGGAATCTCAAAGCCGCCGCAAGGGAGCTGAAAGACGCCGGATTCTTAATCGATGAACAGAGGGAGGAGGTCACGGTAACGCGGTTCTATGACCTGGGCGCTCTCGTGTACTATCTCAAAGCAATCCCTTGGGAGGTCCCGAACTTTTCGGTCGAAGGATACTTTGAAGCGCTTCAGAGGCTGAATCAGACCGTCAAGAGGAGGGGCTTCATCGAAACTCAGAGGCACAGGTGCCTCATCATCGCTCATAGAGCCGCTGCCCAAAAGGTGTGACGAGATAATGTCCTCCCCTGCGGCAGCGCAAGCACTTAGCTGCGACAACGGCAGGTCGGTCCGAACTCAGCCTCACAGCAGATACCGGAGTCCAGACCCGCTTACAGAGGTTCGCCCCCGCAGCCACAACCCTCAGAAGGAGAAACTCTTATCCCTGACCAAGCGTCTCACGGGTTTCGTTGGCCTCCGAAGATAGGGGCATCGCATTCCGCTGCTCGAGCGGGTGCAACGTGTGTTGTATAACCAGGGGATATCCTCAGATTAACATCGTCCGAGATCCGAACACCCGCAGTTTCGTCCAGATCAAACCGGAGTCGATGGGGAAGGAGGGAATGGTGGAAGTGGAGGCTTGGGAGCTGCCCAAAATGCTCAAGCTCGCGAAGAAGTTGAGGAGGCGGGTGGACGAGAAGGGGAAACCGATCCAGTATCGGTTCCTGCCGGCAAAGGCCGTGGGGCCGCTTGGGGCGAAAGCCCCCGAACAGATTATCTCCTACTGGCTGATGGGCCGGTTCGAAGATGGAGATATGTGCCCGTTTCTAAGCACGCCGGCCGAGAATCGCCGTACCGGAGACGGGATGTTGAAGTGCATGATATATGATGAGAGGCCTCTGCAGTGCAGGGCCTATCCAGTTCATCAAGTGTTTACGGACAGGATTACCGGGGATAAGATGGTCGAGCTGGATAAGGGCTGCCAGCGAGTGATGGAGATGTTGATGAAAGGCGAGCAAAGGGTTAGCCAACCCATTCCATTGAGCCTGACAAAAGGACTAGATCACGGCGCGATGGCAAGGCTGCATTCAGGTTACAGATTCGACCCGAATCAAACTGCGTTTTGGGCTTACCCGACAGGGGTCTTCGGCGAAGGGGAGAAGCCTGACCTTGTAATCGATGGTTGGGCCGAGGTTCGGCCAGGGTAAAGTCTCTGCACTTTGAAGGTAGGAAGAGGTTTCGAACAGCCCTAAGGCTTAAGTCAGCTCTGGACTCCATGTGAGGGCTGATGGGTCTTGGCGGTCGACCTGAAGAGGGCGTCGAAGGCGTTCTGGGAGGACGAATACATCTCGACCAGGATCTACCGTTCGATTGCTGAAAAGAGGAAGGGCAAGGCGAAGCTCTTTGACGACCTCGCGGACATGGAGGCCCGCCACGGCGCCCTCTGGGAGAAGATGTACGCTGAGAGGAACGCCGACGAGAAGCCAAAGGCCGGAATCAGGCTGAAGGCCAAACTTGCGATGTTCAAGGTTTTCCTGAGGCTGATGGGCCTCTCGGCGTTCATCAGGTATTTGGAGCTCAGCGAATCGGCAGCCATAAGGACCTACGGCCAGATCCTCGACACGCCTGAGCTCAGGGAGCACCGAGAAGAGCTTCGGGGCGTCATACTCGATGAAGTGCACCACGAGATATCCCTGCTTTCCGAGGTCGTTACTGTCCGAGGAAATGTGGACGACGTGAGGAACGCCGTCTACGGGATGGTCGATTCCCTAGTGGAGGTCACGGCGGTTGTAGTGGGCCTGGCTGTGGTCCTGGTTAACCCTGTCATCGTGGCGCTGGGAGGAATCATATCTGCCTCAGCCGGAACGTTGTCCATGAGCGCCGGGGCCTACCTGTCATCCAAATCGCAAAGGGACATAGTCGAGGGCAAGATAGCCGATTTGTCGGTTAGGGCAAGAGTCATGCCGGAGAGACAGGCGGAAAGGATCAGCGCCCAACTGATGACCTGGGGGCTCACGGCCCCGGTGGCGGCGGAGGTTGGAGCAGAGGTGACCAGGAACCATGACCTGGCGGAGGCCATGGGGAAGGCTGTGGACCTCAGAACGTCGGAGGAGAGCCTCGAGAACCCAGTCCACGCCGCCAGGAGCGCCGGAGTCTACTACTTCATTGGCTCGTTGGCCCCCATAGCGCCATTCCTCGCCATGGTCAGCGGAAGGCTGGGGATCGCTCTTTCAGTTACGTTCTCCGTTGTCCTGCTGAGCATCTCCAGCGCCATCATCGCAATGCTGTCGGGGGTGAGCATAAGGAGCAAAGTGATTGAGATGGACGCGGTCGCCCTTGCCGCAGCCATAGCAACATTCATCATCGGTTTCGTGGCAAGGACGTTCCTAGGGATAGCCGTCTAGCGAAGGGGCAGAAGCTAGAAGAGCTCTTCGGGCGCCCCTTGTACCATGCAGGCGTATCTGGCTAGGACGAAAAGGAGGCTGGAGAGCCGATTGAGGAAGGCGATTTCGAGGCCGGCCTCCTTGCTTCCCATCTTTATTCGGACGACTCTCCGCTCGGCTCGGCGGCACACCGTCCTAGCCAGGTGGAGGGTTCCCCCCAGCTGGGTGCCACCGGGCAGGACGAACCGCCTGAGAGTGGGCAGCTTGGAGTCGTAGTCGAGGGCCTCCTTCTCCAGCCAGGCTACGTCCGACGGAGTCACCTCGTAACCCTTCATCGATAGCAGGGCGGCGTTAAACCTGAAGAGCGACACCTGGATGGCCTTGAGAGTCGCGGAGACGTCCTCCATTTCCTTGGAGAGAGACCTGGCGAGGCCGAGATAGGCGACGAGCTCATCGACGGATCCGATCGCCTCCATGAGATCTGAGTCCTTCCTAATCCTTGACCTTGCGGTCGCGGTGAGACCTCCGTCCCCGGTACCGGTGAACGGCTTGGCCTTGGCCAAATCTGCGGCCCTCCTTTACCATGGTCTGCGGAGGTAAAGTATGAAGTTTGCTTGAAGCTGGGCTCGGATGTCAGAGCCCCAGGGTCTGCGTTTCAGGCATTCGACGAAGCCCAATCAGCTTTCAAGGCAACGCGGAGGCAAGTCTTATATGCGTCATAGAGTAGCATTCGAATCCGCGTGCTTGGGTGAAGAGGGGATGGTGCGGGAGCCCGACTACGACGTCATAATCGCCGGAGGAGGCATGTCAGGGCTGCTCACCGCGGCGGCCGTGGGGGTCTACTCTAAGCAGAAGGCTCGTGTGTTGGTGGTGGACAGGAACCCCGCCTCTGAGCCTGGGAAGAAGACGGTCAACGGATGGACCTGCGGCGACGCGACTTCGAAGAACAGCCTCGACTACCTATACAAGAACGTCGGCATACGGTACGGTCCTCCGGAGATTGAGCACCCCGTCAGTGGGGTGCTCCTTTTCTCTCCCGACCATCAGACAAAGGTCCTGTTCGAAGGGGAGGGCTTCATGCTCAGCAGGAAGGTACTCGCAAAGAAGCAGGTCGAGGACGCCAGGAAGGTGGGCGTCGAATTCGCGTTCGGAGTGAGCTTGGATAGCCTGCAGTTCGAGGATGGCTGGGTCACGGGGGTTGTAGGCAGGAACCAAGACGGGTCGACCTTCAGCAAGACGGCGAAGGTCGTCGTGGATTCCGCCGGGTCGGCCACCAAGCTCAGGAGGAGCTTGGCCATAGAATCGAAGGTGGAGAAGGAGATCGACAGGGATGACTTGGAAAGCACCGGTCGCTACATCTTCGATTTCGAGCCGGGAGTGGAGGACAAGACCTGGTTCGACCCGAAGTTCGCCATCATACATTTCGATCAGTACCTCTCCAGCGGCGGCTATTGTTGGACCTTTCCGCGAGGCGAGCACAAGGCGAACATAGGACTCGGCGTCCAGAAGTCGGCTCTCGATGCGAGGAACGCGAAGTATGGCAGAAAGGACACCCTGCAGGACCTGATCGACCAGTACGTCAGGGCCAATAAGGCCATCAGGAATCCAGTCCTGTCCAAGGCTCAGCAGGACATCGGGAACAATAAGGGGAGCTGGCAGGTGCCCGTGCGAAGGCATAATGATTGCCTCGTGGCGAATGGTTATGCCCTCATAGGAGACGCGGCGTGGATGCCCAGGCCCATCGACGCCGGCGGAATCGGTCCCTGCATCTATTCGAGCGTGATATTGGGAGGCGTCCTCGCTAGAGCCCTGGAGGCCAAGGACACCAGCGAAGAGGGGTTGTGGGGCTACAACGTCGAATACATGCGGTTCTACGGATACCAGATGTCGAGCTTCGAGATACTCAGATCATACCTCCAGACCCTCACCAACGAGGAAATCAGCTACGGAATGAAACACTTCCTGTCGGAGGATGATGTCGCCCATATTACGAGGCGGCAGCACCCGGAGTTCGACAGGGTGAGGATGTTCAACCCCATGATGTGGCTCAGGATCCTCGCCGAGCCGGCGCTCGCCAGCAACCTCAGGTTCACGGCCAAGAAGAGCGAATCCCTGATCTCACACAACCTGAACTATCCGGAGAAGCCGGCGGACTGGTTCGAATGGAAGAAGGGCCTTGTGAGGCAGTTGAATGAGGCATTCGGAAGGTTCGGCCTCAAGAAGATTCCCTTGACGGGGGCCAGCTGAATGAACATGGCGCCGCCGGTGTAACGGTTGCTTCATCGAATCAATCTTAACGGCGAGCCCCTGAACCTGGACTACACTTTCGGCTGCGGCCAGATCTTTCAGTGGCGGAAGGTAGACGGTTGGTGGCTTGGACAAGTGGAGAATCATGCGACACTGCTCAAGGTTGACGGCGGCTCCCTGCTGATCAAGTCTGATGGCGGCCTAGAGGAACCGAGGCTGCGGGCTTTCCTGGGCTTGGACGTCCCCCAAGGTGAAATCTCCCAAATGAGGCATCTAGACGACTTCTCAATATCACTCCTCAGAGATTACAGAGGACTCAGGGTCCTGCGACAGGATCCTTGGATTTGTCTCGTCTCGTACATGGTCTCGGCGAGCCTGAGCATCAGGGCCATCGACAAGATCATGGAAAGGATCGCATTCCATGGCGAGGAGCTTCGGGTGGAGGGCCATCAAGTGAAATCCTTTCCAAGCCCCCAGGAATTCGCTGGCATGGAGCGCCCCTTGGAGGGATATCTCGGCAGGAGGTGGGACTACCTGAAGGGCGCTGCAAACCGAGTAAACACCGGCGCCATGGATTTCGAGAAGTTAAGGCGCTCGAGATACGAAGAGGCTTGGGGATCGCTGGTGACTTCAAAGGAAGGGCACATCCAAGGAGTCGGACCGAAGGTCGCCGATTGCGCCCTGCTCTTTTCGTTGGACAAACCCGAGGCCTTCCCCATGGACAGGTGGATCATGAGAGGTCTGGCTCGACATTACAGTTGGCTTCTCCCTCAGCCAATCGCAGCGAAGCTCGGCAAGGGAGGGGGGTCGCTCACGTACAAGGAATACGCAGCCGTCTCTAGAAATCTGAGGTCTTACTTCGGCGAAGCTGGGGGCCGGGTGCAGGAATGCCTGTTCCTACACATGAGGACTGCCACGCCTAGGCGGCCTTCGGCTTGATGGATTGGAGCAGTTTCACATTGCTTTCGTGCGAAGATCTTCGCCGACTGTCAATCCGTAGCCCGGACCGGAGGGCCTGAATCTGGGTGACGCCCGCAGCCAGCAGCTCTGCAATTGAGAAACCTTTGGCCTCCCTCTCCTTTACGTCTCCTCGATAGGCGACCATCACGGTCGGAGTCGCCTGGCTCTTGACTACGACGGGCTTCGGCTTGGCTGGCTTGACAGGCTTGGGGGGAGCCACCTTCTTGACCTTCGGCGCAGGCTTGGGGACAGGCTTGATTACGGCCACGGCCTCCGGCTTGGGCTTGGCTTGTGGCGCCTCGGTCACTGCGATCGCTGCAGTCTTCTGAGCGCGCGTCCCTGCCACCTTGCGCTGGACCTTCGGCGTTGGAGCTGGCTTGGGCGCTTCAATAGGCTTGACTGCTACGGGGGCGGGGAGCTCCTCCTTTGGCTTCGGGATCTCCTTCTTGGCCTTGGCTCTAGCCTTTCGAGCCTTCGGAGCAGGCTCCTTGGCGACCTTGGCGGCCTTCTTGACCTTGACCTCCTTCGGCTTGATTTCCTTCTTGGGGACGGCCTTCGGCCTGACTTCCTTCTTCGGCTTCGTAGGCCTCTTTGCGGGGACCTTCTTCACTGACTTTGCGGGCTTCTCCGCCTTCTTCCTAGAAGGCGCCTTTCTTGCGGGTTTTTCTTCACTCAACGAAACTCGACCACGCTTGGCCGCTTTATAGCGGATAGCCTTTGCCGATTACCATATAAAAACGCTTTCCAATGCGTAATGATGAAGTTGCCAAAGCCCGTCCATGAGCTCCGCCTGAGGAAGGATGACATAGATTCCATCCTGCGGCAGGCGAGAGAGAGCCACCCCTTGGAGTCCTGCGGGCTCATGGTGGGGAGAAGGCGAAACGGGGCCTGCGTCTGCGACCATATAATTCCGACTGACAACGTAGACAGATCCCCCACGTCATTCACGATAGCGCCACAGGAGCTCCTAAAGGGGTACCGCCACGCTGATGAAGTGGGCATGGAGATAGTGGGGGTGTATCATTCCCATCCCGCCCCCGCCGCTCCCTCCAAGACCGACCTGGGTTTCATGAAGTGGAGTGCGCCGGTCTGGCTGATCGTCTCGAACCTCGATTGGCGGTTCGCCGCCTACAGGCTGGATCGAGGAAGACCGTCCAGCGTCAGAATCACCGTCGCATAGCCAAGCTTTTATCCCTCAGCCACGGGCTCCCTGCCGGGAGTGAAATAGAGGTGGAACCATGGTGGAATAGCAAGGACTTTCGGAAACTCTTCGACGATCTCGACAAGGAGCCCGAGGACATACTCGAGATGTTCGAGAAGACCCTGAAGTCGTTAGAGAATCTCCCGTCGGACGAAGAGTTCGAGGGCTCGTTCTTCTATGGTTTCTCGATTACGCAGGGACCAGAGGGCAAGCCCGTCATCAGGGAGTTCGGGAACATCAAGCCTTCAGGCCAGTCGATTTCTAGGTCAGAGGTCCGAGAGCCTCTGGTCGATACTGTATACGATCGGAAGCACAACGAGGTAAGGGTGGTCGTGGACATGCCTGGCGTCGAGGAGGATAAGATTTCGATTGTAGTACGCCAGAGGAGCGTCCAGATTGGCGCCTCGGATGGGGAACGGCGCTACGCCACCGTCGTCCCCTTGGACATCCCCGTGGAGGCAAAGCTCCTCAGGAAGACCTTCAACAACGGCGTACTGGAGTTGTCCCTGCGGCCGAAACCTAAGGCCCGCGGACGAATCGTGCGAAAGGCGAATGCCGCCAAGTCGTCTCGGTAACCTTTTTATCCGGAGCATGTGAAGCCTCAATCCGGTCCCGCGTCCCGCGGTAAGAACTTCGAAGTTCCCGCAGGCTCAGCCTGGTAGAGCTTCCGACATGGGCGGTTCCCACCGTCCGTGGGAGATGCTGTAGTGGTTGGCTCTGGCTGACCCGTCCAGCCTGCCAGGCATACACAGAAACCGGAGTGTCGCAGGCTCAAATCCTGCCCGCGGGACCACATCGTTCGCCAGCACGGATAGAGTGAAAAGGCTACAGAAAACTGGCCAAGTGCGCCGCGGCTTTGTCGGCCACCATGGAAAGGGAAAGGAGAAGAAGATACGGAGCAGTGAACTTGTAGGCCCTCCACGCCACAGCGGCTGAGGTCGACTTGACCAGTAGGAAATCGGAGAAGAGGAGAAGGGCACCCAAGACCAGCGCCACTCCTAGGTACAGGTAACCGAAGAAGCCCAGGGAGAAGAGCAGGAGCGATGAGGCGACGAGGGCTATGCTGTTCGCCATAATGGCCTGCGCCGTAGCCTTCACTCCGGCGACCACGGGCAGCATGGGGATGCCGGCAGCTTCGTACTGGCGGACAGCCCTGATGGCCAGAGCCCAGAAGTGGCTCGGCGTCCAGAGGAATATCACGAGGGAGATTACGAAAGCTTCGAGGGTGATGGGAGAGGACGCGGTCCATCCCGCGAGGAAAGCGAAGCTTCCGGCTGCGCCCCCAATGACTATGTTCCAGGACGTAGTCCGCTTGAGCAGGTAGGTGTATACGATCGCATACGTCAGGAAGCCGGAAGCCACCATGGCGCCGCTTGCAGGCGACAAGCCGAAGAACGCAAGGCCCACGCCTAGTACGCCCATCACGATGCCTAGGTAGAGGGCTTCCTGGGGCCTAACCATTTTGGTGGGGATGGGACGGGTGCTCGTGCGCTTCATCTTCGCATCGATGTCCCTGTCAAAGTAGTTGTTCAACGCGCCCGAGCCGGCGGTCGCTAGGAAGCCTGCGCATGTCAGGACCAAGATTCCGTAGGCGCTCGGCGAAATGCCCGAAGCGAGGAGTAGGCCCACCACAGACTCGGCCCAGAGGAGTGAGAAGATACGAAGCTTGAAGAGGGAAAGGAATGCCCTCAGCCTTGTTACTCCGCGCGGGCTCACCGCCTCCACGGGCTGCTCGATCATGAGCTCGCCACCACGGTGATGGTTCCTACCATGTATGGGTGGTAAGTGCAGTGATATGCGAAGGTTCCCGTGGTGTTGAATTTGATCATGGCGGCTTGGCCGGGGAGCACGTCGCCCGTGTTCCAAGAGCCGTCATTCGCCGTGGCCGTATGCACCGCCGCGTCATTGTTGAAGAAGACCACGGTGCTGTTCACGCCGAGCATGACTGTCACATTCAACGGGGAGAACCCGAGCGACTCGTTGTAGTAGGCGCCGCTGACCATCACCACCAGTGCCTCGGTGGACGGCACCGTCGGTATGCTGCTCGAATGATAGAGGCCCGACGAGCCCAGATAGTCGAGCCCCCCGCCCACAGCTGCAGCAAGGAGTATGATGATCGCCGTCCCAGCGAGGGTGTAGTTCATCTTCAAGGAGACACTACCACCTCGGTCCTAGCCTTGGCCGGCCTAAGGGCCCTGTAGAGGTTATAAAGGAATGGGACCTGGCCGAGCCCCAGGATCAGGGCGAAGACGAGCGCGAGATCGAGCCAGATCGCGTACGTCGTCGTGAAGCCAAGGGAGCTCAGCACGACGTTGTACTCCCTCCTCGGCGCCCCCAACAGTCCGAGGGCTAGGAAGCAGCCGGACATGCCAAAGGCCCCAATCAGAGAGGTCCAGAAGTGAATCCGGCCGAGCACCACGCTGGGGAAGTCGCGGTGGATGAGCTCAGGGAGGAGGAAGTATAGGGTCCCGAAGCTGGCCATCATGACGCCGGCCAGCGCGTTGAAGTGGAAGTGGGCCACTATTATGTAGGTGTTGTGAGCGTAAACGTCAAAGGCGATGGTGCCGGCCTCTTCGCCGATGAATCCGCCGATTATCCAGCCAGCGATGCTGGCCACTATGAACATGGAGGCGGTGCTCCACTTGAACCTGCTCCTCCACATTACGGCTAGGAGTGTGAAGACGGTGATCCCCGACGCGAACCCGATCACGTAGCTCATGGACTGGGAGAAGACGTTTATCCACACGGGCTGGTTTACGTCCATGAATAGATGGTGGCTATAGACCCCCACCCCAGAGACGAGGAGCAGTGGCCAAGGGACCCGGGCCCACCGCTCGCTCGGTAAACGCCGATTCGCGAAGGTCGACATCAGGAAATAGTAGAGACCTATGATGATGAAGAAGGCGAAGTACACGATGGGGTGGCCATAGAGCCAGAAGAGGTTCTTGGCCAACAGGGCGTTGAGGTCGAAGGGCGGAGCGGCGATCTGGAGAAGCCCGAGGATCTGCTCAAGCATGACGGAAGGCGTCGAGAAGAGCAGGACCAGGATCGCTACTACGACGCCTATCACCGGGAGGGGGAACGGATCCAGCCTGTTCCATGTGGAGGTCGGCATGTAGGCGTCAAGGCCGATGCTCTGGATGAAACGGTAAAAGCTGGACTGAGAGTAGTACTTCGACTGTCCGAAGCCCTGTATCTTCGTAGAGTAGACGGTCCGCAGGGCCACGTAGGCAAAGATTACGAAGCCAGCCTCCTCGCCCAAAGCGGTGAGCAGGAACAGCGCGGCGGAGGCGGCGGTCCAGGCGCCAGCCGAATAGAAGGGCAGTGGGAAAAGGTAGTACCAGCCCGCGGCGAACCCCATCCCTATGCTCACCAGCATCAGGTAAAAGCTGACCAAGGTGAAGACGGAGGCGAATAGGGCGAGCCTGTAGCTATACAGGGGTCGCTTCAGAAAATAGGCCAGCAGAAAGAAGGTCAGCCCGAACGAGAACGGGAACTGCCAACCGACGAACATCCCCAGCCCGTGGGCGGTGAGCAGCTGGTAGAACGTCTGGGCGGAAGTCACCGACACGCCGGCCTGATCCGTCCTCATAAAGAGGGCGAAAGCGCCGGCTATGATGAAGTTCACGAAGGAGATTGCTATCAGGGCAAAGGAAAGGCGACGGATGTTGGAAGGGACCTCCCATGTGCTTTCAACACTGGCCACCTCTTGGCCCAATTAGCCTGTCACCACTGCAAACGAAGTTACCATATAGGGATGGCCGAAGCCACAGTACTCCAGACACCTGACAGTGTAAACGCCAGGCGTAGTGAACGTATATACGAAATCGTTGTCGAACCCGGGCATGACCTGCTCTTGGAGAAGGAGCGTACCTTTTGAATCGTACACGCCGAACCCATGTGTTACGTCCTTAGAGGTGACTATGAATTCGACCGGCTGGCCGGCGATTATCTTGGTGGTGTTGAAGGTCCAGCTGAACTGCTGGGCCTGGACGGAGACGAACTGGGTGGGCTGAAGCTTGGAGAACGAAACGACGGGAATGAAGGGGTATGTGAAGGCCGAGAGGGCGAGGAAGACTGCGGCGATGGCCATGACATAAACACCCTTCCTGTAGTACCATCCGGGAGCCTTCTCCGGATTCCTCGGATGACGCGTTGTGTAAATGGCCCAGGCAAGAAAGAACATGGCAATCGCAACAAGCACCAGAAGAAGGGCACCCAAGAAGCCGACGCCGAACCCCACGTCGCCGGCTAAAGTGAATGCCAACGAGTACAATACACTAGCCTGCCTGCCAAGGGACCGCACCATTCATGGCGGATAAATGCGTTGCCCAATTTCCGTTAAATAATGAATGTCTTCGTGTTTCCTTCGTAATTCTTTTAAACAGTTTTCAGAACATCAGGCATAGAATCATCTATGTCGGGCCAGACGACGCCGATAGGCGTTTGGATAGCGATCGGCATTTCTCTCGCGGCTTTCATCTTCGCCATCGCGGTTTACACCGAGGTAGCCACAATGAACGTCAATGCGGTCCCGCCGAACATAGCTCAGACGCTGTCCAACCTCCAGACCGAGATATCCTCAAGCACCGCGGTAAACGAGACGCCTACGACTAGAAACATCCTGATCGAATGGGGCCTGAACCCTTCGGGCCTCGATATCTTCACGCCCAACCTGATCGTAGTGAACCAAGGAGATACCATCGACCTCACCTTCGTGAGCAACGACACCGGCGACGGCCACACCTTCACCCTCATCACCGGGCCTTACAACTTCCAAATCAACTTGACCGCTCCGGGATTGACCAACACGCTGAACGGTCTGACGTTCACCACGCCTCCGACCGGCAACTCTGCAGGCGTCAACGTGACGGGAACCGCCGGCTCTTTGATGGGAACGGGAAGCTTCGTCGCAACCACGCCTGGCGTTTACGAGTTCGTCTGCGTCTACCATCCCTACATGTATGGTTATCTCGTGGTCCTCCCCGACTCCTCTTACTCTCCATAGTCTCGAGGACGTCAGAGTCATTTTGGTTTGGTTTTGGAGAGGAGGGCATCCACTCTGCGAACGGCATCCTCTCTGTCGAGGTATGTTATGACTGAAATCGAGGGAGTTCCAGCTATGAGCCCGGACACCTTGGCATCGGGACGCCTAAGGCAGATGACTGCCTTGCCCTTATCGATTGCGAACTGAATCTCCATGCCAACGCCATGGCTCGGAGCCGATATTTCCGCTACCAATGCTTCGGATTCATCTAGAGCCCGGAAATCTCGCTGGGCAATCTGCAGGTAGGTGAGCCCCCAGCTGGGGTCTTTGTCGAGGACCCATTTTGAAGTTATTTGATGGCCGAGCTTCTCGAAGGACTCCGCCAGGGCGGCCGCTAGTAGCTGGTCTCTGTTGTAAGACAGAGGAACCGCAAGGTAGATCTTCAAGGAATCGTCCGAAACTGCTCGGCAAGCCTTACTATAAAGGGAAGCGCTCGAGCCGAATTCATCTATGAAATGTTCGACGGCATTGCCCCAGCACTTCTCCCGCATGTCCGGCCGTGCTGTAGTCGTCCCAGACCTGAAGCACCTCCCCCTCCTTTGAAATGAGGAACGTGTACCTGTCTGCGAACCCGTAGGCGTTCCTGACGCCGTAGAGGCCGCTGGCGATCCCAAGGGGGTCGCTGCAAAGGGTCAGCGCAAGATGCTTCGCTCCTTTCAGGGATGCCACCTCGGTGAGCGGTTCGGTGGTCACCCCCGCGATTCTGATCCCACAGGAGCGGAAGTCGTCCAGTCGAATGTCGAAGTCCACCACTTCTGTTACACAGGTCGAGCCCTAGTTGGTAGGATAAAAGAAGAGGACGGTGGCCTCTTCAGGGAACGGAAGGGTTACATCAGAGAGCTCCCCTTTCACCGTGACCTTGGGTGCTTTGTCCCCCTTCGCCAGAGGCAAACGAGGGCTGCGGCAGCTTGCTGAGTTATACGCCTTCACGATGAACTCGCAGGCAAGCCTATTAGGAAACCCGGTACCGGAAGGTTTCAATGAGAATCGCCCTCGGGTTCAACCCGACCATGCCGGTGGTGGAGGCAGTCGAGATCGCGCGCAAGGCGGAGGCATCGGGCTACGAATCGATCTGGTTCCACGAAAGCCTCTACCAGCGTGACGCTGTGACCTACCTCTCCTCCGTCCTTGGAGCCACCCACAGCCTCAAGGCCTCGTCGGGAGTCATCAATGCATTCACACGTAACCCAGTGACTGCGGCGGTCACCTTTGCAACGCTCAGTGAGCTGTCTGGAGGGAGGGTTATGATGGGGCTGGGGTTGGGGAGCTTCCCGACCGTCCCCAAGATAGGATACAAGATCTTTCCCGTGCAGGAGACCAAGCCCCTAAGGAGGATCAGCGAATATGTGTCGGTGACCAGAACTCTATGGAGCGGTGAAAAGTTGGCCTTCAGGGGGGAGTTCTACACCGCCGAGGATCTCCAGTTGGGATTCAAGTTGGACCACAAGGTCCCCCTATACGTGGGTTCTCTATCACCTCAAACCCTGAGGTATGCTGGAGCCAACGTGGATGGCGCAATTCTCTCTCCGGCCCTGAACACCGTGGAAACCACACGAAAGATGGCCTCCTATGTGGGGGAGGGGGAAAGGTCTAGGAACAGGAAGGTGGACAAGGCCTCGTACATTGTAGCATCTCTCGACCCTGACCCTGCCAAGGCCCGCGATGTCGTAAGAGGATATTATTTCTTCTTGTATCAGCTGTCGGAGGTCATCAAGGTGGAGGCCCTTCAGAGTTATGGAATAAAGGAGGAGAGCCTGTCGCCCATGAAGGAAGCATGGAAGAAGGGGGATCTGGCTGAAGCGAAGAGGACGGTGCCCGAGACTGCCATCGATGCACTGGTCCTGACGGGAACGCCCGATGCTGCCAAGGAAAGGCTTGCGGAGTATATCAGGGCTGGAGTAGACCTTCCAATTATCATGCCCATCGGCAACGTAGGCTACGCGATGGAGGCCATGGCGCCCGAATCGCTCGTCTAGGCTTGTCTAAGGGCTTCAATGGATTACAAGGATAACGAAGATCAATTCGTCGAAGAGGACGTGGGAGACCAGAACGGGGAAGAGGTTGCCCAACCTGTTGAAAAGGTATCCCCAGAAAAGTCCCCCGATCAGGGCCACCAACATCAGGGAAGGGTTGAGGGTCGAAACATGCATGAGAGTGTAGAGCGCCGTCGTGAGGAGGACGCTTCTCGTGGATGATAGGTTCCCGTTGAAGTGGGCCTGGACGAAGCCCCTCCAGTAGATCTCCTCCGTCGGGCCTACTGGGAAGAGCAAAGTCGCCGCGATAAGGTAAAGCGGCGTAGCACCTCTGAGCTGGTAGACCCAGGACACCTGTTGGACAAAGGCCGGTATGCTTCGGACGATTTGAAAGCCGGCCCAGAAGAACCCATAGACAAGGAGGGCGGAGCCGACGCCGATGAGCAGACCTTTCCATGAGAACTTCACCTTCATGGAGGATAGGCGCGGCAGAGAGATCATGAGGAGGATGATCGCAGCTACTGTTATCGTTGGCCAAAAACCGCCCAGCACGGGATGGTCGAAGACGAGGAACCAGAGAACGAAGGGCACTGGCAGGGACAGCACTTCGTAGCTCAGCTTGGCCATGGCCTCCCTAGAACCTCACTTTTGTGGTGTGAAATAAACTAACGGGGTGAAAATAGACGGCCCGCCCTCGCGTTGTTCGCAGCAGAAATCCAGCCCTCCTCTATCGCGGCCTGGAACTTGGCCTTCTCCTCGTCGGTCATCTTGGCGAACCTCCCCTGAAGCTTCAGGTAGAGTTCAATCGGCTTCCTCCTCTCCTTATTGGTGAACGGAAGGCTGGGAGTAGACAGCTTGTAAACACCGTTTTCTACCTCATACAGTATCCAGCAGCCGGTCTGGACGGCGAGCTTGCCCACCTCGATGGTCTTCTCCGATGCGAACTTCCAGCCAGGGGGACAGGGCGCGTGAAGGTGAATGTACTTGAACCCCCGAATCTTGGCCGCCTTCTGCAGCTTCTCTGCGAAGTCGAGGGGGAAGGCTACGCTGGCAGTTGCGACGTACGGGACATGATGTGTCAGGAGGATTGCTGGGACGTCCTTCTTTGCTTCCGTCTTGCCGGTGGTGGTGGTGGTCGTCCACGCTCCAATTGGCGTAGAGCTACTGCGCTGGATTCCCGTGTTCATGTAGGCCTCGTTGTCATAGCAGACGTAGATGATGTTCTCGTTTCTTTCGGCGGCGCCACTGAGAGACGCCATCCCTATGTCGGAGGTTGCGCCGTCACCGGCCCAGACCATCACGTTCGTGTTCACCGCACCCTTGAGCTCTAGGGCCGCTGCCACACCCGAAGCGCTCGAAGCGGAGGCCGCGAAGGCTATGTTGAGGAGGGGCACGCGCGCGGAGGTCTTGGGAAACGTGCCTTGTATGATGGTGGCGCATCCAGCGGGGACCACCATGACGGTCTTGGGCCCTAAAGCCTTCAGCGCGATGCGGAGCCCCAGGGCGGCAGGACAGCCATGGCATGACGGGTTCCCACTCAGCCAGTACTCTTCATTGGGGAGGTCCCTAACCTTCAGCACCATTAGAGGTTCTCCCTCCTGAGGTCCATCCACTCGTCCTCTCCTGCTTCCGAGCTTTTCGTGGTCACCACGATGGCTTCCTTGATGTCGTCTACGCTGATGTCTCGCCCTCCCAGCCCTGCGATGAAGCCTCTCACCTGCGGCGGCCTCTTCATTCCATAGAGAGCCGAGGAGAGCTCGGCTCGGATGATGCCGCCAAGTCCCGGCGAAAGGTCCCTGTCCACCACGGCCACTCCTTTCATGCCGCCAAGGGCTTCGCGAAGGGCATCTTTGGGGAAGGGCCTCAGGAACCTGACCCTCGCCACGCCGGCGTCGATCCCCTCCGACCTGAGTTCGTCGACGGCGTCTTTGGCCTCGCCAGCGTGGGCTCCGGCGACCACGACGGCGTACTTGGCGTCCTCCATCCGATAGAGCTCCACCAGGCCGCCGTAGGACCTGCCGAAGGCATCCCCGAATTTTCTGTCAACTTCGACAATCTTCCTCTGTGCGGCCTTCATCGCCGCCTCCATCTCGTAGCGGAACTCCATGTTCCACTCGGGGTAGGTCATATTCCCCATCGTCTTCGGCTCGTCGAAATCTAGGAGGAACCCTGGCACGCGATTCTTGGGTAGAAAGGCGTCGACTGAATCCTGGTCGGGGACGTCGACGGGAACGGCCGTATGAGATACGATGAATGCGTCCAAGCCGATCATCACAGGGAGTAGCACGTCGGGGTCTTCAGTTATCATGTAGGCCTGTATGACGCTGTCTAGAGCTTCCTGGTTGGTCTGCGCCAACATGCTGATCCAACCAGTGTCTCTCTGGGCCAAGAGGTCCGTGTGCTCTGACCAAATCCCCCATGGAGGCCCAAGCGAACGGGTTATCACGGCCATGACCATCGGAAGGCGGGCGTAGCCGGCCCAGAACACCATCTCATTCATGTACAGGAGGCCATGGGAAGAAGTTGCAGTAAAGCAGCGGGCGCCGGCCGAGGCGCCGCCCACGCAGGCGGCGAGGGCACTGTGCTCGGATTCGACCCGCACGAACTTGGCCTTCAGGGAGCCGGTCTCTACCATCTCGGAGAGCTTTTCGACGATGGAGGTCTGCGGGGTGATGGGGTAGGCCGAGATGAGCTCGACTCGCGACAGGGCTGCCCCGTAGGCTATCCCGTAGTTTCCGGTCATCACCTTGTACTTCGACAAGCTTCATTCCTCCTTGACCATGACGATGGCCTTAGGCGGGCACTCGTTCATGCAGATACCGCATCCCTTGCAGTACTGGTAGTCGATGTAGACCACCTTCTCAGCCCGCTTGATGGAGCCCTCGGGGCAGTACATCCAGCAGAAGAGGCAGTTGATGCATTTCGACTCGTCGAGGACGGGCTTTTCTGTCCTCCAGCTGCTTGTGTCACCCCCGGAGCCCAAAGTCGGCGTCGAAAATGGCACCTGTTTGGAACGCTGAGTCATGCCGTCCTAGTCATCTCCAACATGGTTGAATCATATGCCCTGTGCAGTGCGCCGCAATTCCTCCCGCCGAGGTCACCCTTCCAAGTCTCCGAAGCGGCCTTTAGGGCCGATTCGAGGGAGGCCACGCCGGTGGCCTTGACGACGGCACCGACCATGGCGGCGTTGACAAAAGGAAAGCCCGAAAGCACCAATCCTTGGTCAAGAGCGATCTGGGTGGCGTCGACGGTGAGCACCCTGTAGTCGCCGCTCAGCTCAAGGGCTTTTGCGGAGTTCACGATCAGGAACCCGCCCTTCCTGAGCCCAGCGGTCACCTTCACCGTCTTCACGAGGTTACGCTCGAACACGGCGACGGCGTCGGGGTTGGCGGCCTGCCCGTGGATGCGCACCGGCGCATCTGACACCCTGACCGTCGCCGAAACCGGAGCCCCCCTCCGCTCGGCTCCGAAGTAAGGAGTGCTCTGACCCCACTTTCCTTCATTGAGGACAGCGTTGACGATGAGCTCGGCGGCGGTGACGATGCCCTGACCTCCCCGGCCGTACAGGCGAATCTCGAGCAACGACCGTATACCGGCCCAGTGAGGAGCATTATCTTATTTAAGGCCTATAGGAACGGGCCCTCCTCCCGAAATCAAATCGCTGGAGATTGTCCCTTCCACGAATTGGAAGGGCTTCCCCCTTCTCAGTGGCCGAAGGAGATCTCTGACGGCTCGAAGTCCTGAAGCTTTCCCGTGTTGTATTCATCATAAGCGCTTAGGTCTAGGAGGCCATGGCCGCTCAAGTTGAAGAAGATGGTCTTCCTCTCGCCCGTCCTCCTGCATTGGAGCGCCTCGTCGATGGCCACTTTTATCGCGTGGGATGATTCGGGAGCCGGGATGATCCCCGTGGCCGAGGCGAATAGGCTCCCAGCTTCGAAGACTTCTCTCTGGTGCACGGCCCTTGATTCCACGACCTGCCGGTTGATGAGGAGGCTGAGGGAAGGAGCTTTCCCATGATACCTGAGCCCTCCTGCGTGGATGGGCGGAGGGGTGTAGTCATGGCCGAGGGTATACATCTTGAGCAGTGGAGTAAGGCCGGCGGCGTCGCCGAAGTCGTAGGCGTAAACGCCCCTTGTAGTGGATGGCGCGGCCTTGGGCTCGACTGCGACGTAGCGGGTCTCCTTCATCTTCCCCCTCAGCTTGTCGCACAGGAAGGGGTATGAGGCCCCGCCGAAGTTGGAGCCTCCCCCTATGCACCCTATGATCATGTCCGGATACCGGTCGAGGCTTTCGAATTGCTTCTTTGCCTCCTGCCCAATGATGGTCTGGTGGAGGAGCACATGGTTCAGCACGGACCCAAGGCTGTAGCGGGTGTCCTCCCTGGAGAGAGTGTCCTCCAGGGCTTCGCTGATGGCCACGCCTAGGGACCCTGGATGGTCGGGATGCGTCCTTAGAAGCTCCCGGCCGAACCGGGTGTTCTGGCTAGGGGAGGCCAAGACCTTCGCCCCCCATGTCTCCATCATTATCCGGCGACCCGGCTTCTGCTGGTACGATATCTTGACCATGTAGACGCCGCATTGCATGCCGAAGAAGGTCGTCGAAAGGGCAAGGGCGGAGCCCCACTGGCCTGCGCCGGTCTCCGTGACCAGCCTCGCTACTCCCTCGTCCTTATTGTAGTATGCCTGTGCGAGGGCCGTGTTGATCTTGTGGCTTCCGCCCGGGTTCACGGATTCGTTCTTGAAGTATATCTCCGCGGGTGTATGGAGGAGCTCCTCAAGCCTCTTCGCCCTCATGAGGGGAGTGGGCCTCCCTACGGACATGTACTTCTCGAGGACCTCCTCCGGAATCTTCACGGACGGGTCGGTTGAGACCTCCTGCCTGATGAGTTCCTTTGCGAAGATCCGCTCCAGCTTCTGAGGGGAGATAGGCTCTCGAGTCTGGGGATCTAGGGGAGGGGGGAGCTGGGACGGAAGATACGGAAGGATGTTACACCATGATGTGGGAAGCTCCTCCTGCGGGAGATGCACCGCCACAGTAGTCGCCATGCCTGTTCTTGATTGTCGATAACCGAACGTCATATAAATGTTCTGGACGCCAATGCACATTAAAATACTATGGATTAGGAGAACAGGGCCCTGAAGAGGAGGAGGATGTTCCTCTTCCTCTCCCTCATCCTTCTCATCCCGTAGGGGAGCCATCTCGCCCCATAGGGCAGGTAGACCGAGAGGTGGTAACCATCGTCCAGGAGCTTCCTCCCTAGCTCCTCCCTCACACCCCTCAGCATCTGGAACTCGAAGTTCGAGTGGGCGGCCCCCGAGAGGGCCTTGGCCTCGGCCTGCAGCTTGTCGTCATGCGTGGCCACGGCGAAGAACGTGCCCTGGGAGAAGAGCTTTTTCATCATCGCACTGTAGTTCTCCTTGACCTCACTCCTGTCCTTGAAGGCCACGCTGGCGGGTTCGTTGTAGGCTCCCTTGCAGAGGCGCACCTGCCCGCCCTCCTTCACCAGCCTGTCTATGTCGCCGGCGGTCCGCCTGAGGTAAGCTTGGATGGCTATGCCCATCCGGTCATACTCCCTGTGCTCCTTCAAGTAGAGCTCGATGGTCTGCTCCGTGTAGGGGGAGCCCTCCATATCGACCCACAGATAGGCCCCCGAGCGCCTCGCCCTCTCGACTATGGTGTGAAGGTTGCCTTCAGCCCGGTCGACGCCCATGGTCAGGCCCAGCTGGGTAAGCTTGACCGAGACGCAGCCATCTACCTTGTTTTGCTCCATCTGGTCGAAGATGGAGAGGTATTCAGCCATGGTCTGGTCCAGCTCTTTTTCGTCCTTGATCTCTTCGCCTAGGAAGTTGACGATGACCTTGAAGCCCCGACCGTTCATCTCCTTGGACGTGCTTACGGCCTCCTCCAGGGTCGTTCCAGCGATGAAATGCTTCGCGATGGGGAGAAAGAGCCTGTCGGTGAGACCCAACCGCTTCACCTGGCGTTACGGCCCACCCTTCATTAGAAATACTTTGCTCGCGGCAGAGAGCCTGGAATTTCTGAGGGTCCCCGGGGACACCTGCTCAATAGAATGATAATCTTGACAGAAATCCGCTCTAACTCTTGCAAAGCGGGGAAAAGTTATTATGGGATTTCGATGTGTGTTTCAGTGGCGACCTCGTTGGAAAAGAAGCACCTGGACAAGACCGAACTGGGGATCCTCCGCGTGCTCATCGAAAACTCACGGGAGACCCTTTCGGCCATATCTAAGAAGACCGGGACGCCGCTGAGCACCGTCAGGAACAAGTTCAACGGGCTCGTGTCCAAGGGCGTAATAGAGGGTTTTACGGCGTTCCTTGACGTCAGGAAGCTGGGGATGGTGGGGGCCGTCTTCTTCATCAAGTGCGGCCGCAACTATGGCAAGGTTGTGGACGCGGTCGCGTCCTATCCCAACGTCGGATGGGTGCTGGAGCTGGTGGGGGAGTACGACATAATCGGCGACGCCCTCTTCATGGAGATGGATGAGATACCTGTATTCAAGGAGTGGCTCATGAAGCATGACGGAGTGATGGATGTTAGGGTGGAGGTCCTGAAGAGCTGGGCGTCGGCCCCGAAGTTCCCGGCGAGCCTCATCGACCGATATCAGGAGACCTACTACGTCAGTCCGGTGCCAGCGGCCATGGAGAACAAGCCAGCGTAGTTTAGGGCGCTTTTTCGACTATCATGTAGGTCCCTAGTGCTCGTGCGACGAGGACGCCTCCCTGGTCGGTGATGTCGCATTCCACGAATGCAAGGTGATCCCCCAGCTTGTACACGTGGGAGGACGCCGTCAGGGTCCCTCCCCGGGCAGGGCGGACGAAGTTGAGCGTGAACTCCACGGTCACTAGGGGCTTCTTCGCAGCAACGAGGCAGGCCAGCCCCATGGAGTTGTCAGCGAGGGTGGCGACGGCGCCTCCGTGGGCGAGCCCCAGCTGGTTAAGGTGTTTCTGCTCGAGTGGCAGGTTCACCACCACCTTGTCCCCCACGATGTCGTATCCGCTGAGGCCGACGAAGATTCCGAAGTTGGAAGGCTGGTCCATCACAAAACCAAATCTTGCCCTAGGGGTCTAGGATAAAAGCGTATTCAGAGCCTGAAAGCGGTTCCTAAAAATAATATATATCGCCAACTTGCGAAAGAAGACCCATGGTATTTCCTCTAACCGAACTTGGGGATTATGAAATCAAATTCAAGCCCGAGCACGAAATGTTCAGGAAGCTCGTGCGGGAGTTCTTCGAGAAGGAAGTGGAGCCTAGGGTCTCTGAAATCGAAGAGAACGACGAGGTGCCGGCCGACCTCTTGAAGAAGATGGGTGAGATGGGGTTCCAGGGCATAGCCGTTCCACAGGAGTACGGAGGACAGGGAGGGGACCAGACCTCCATGGCGATCTTCTGCGAAGAGGCTGGACGCGTGTACCCGGCCGTCATGACTCTTGTCGGCGTCAACGGTCTCTTCACCGTTCCCGTCGTGGAGTTCGGGACTGAGGAGCAGAAGAAGAAGTACCTCCCGCCCATCGCCAGGGGAGAGAAGCATTCCGCCCACGCCACCAGTGAAGCCGGAGCCGGCAGCGATGTGGCCGGCGTCGTGACCAAGGCAGAAAGGCGGGGCGACAATTGGGTGCTCAACGGCAGGAAGGCGTTCATAAGCGGAGGTGACATCGCCGACTACCATCTGGTCCTGGCGAGGACGAGCCCGCCTCCCAGCAGAAAGGAGCGCTGGAAGGGACTCACTTTCTTCATCGTCGAAAAGGAGATGCCGGGGTTCACCGTCGCAAAGAGGATGAAGAAGTCCGGATTGAAGGGCTCCCCCATCGTCGAGCTTCAGCTGGACAACGTCGAGGTGCCCGACGCCAACAGGCTCGGCAACGAGGGTGACGGGTTCAAGATAGCGATGGAGACCTTCGACCATGGAAGGATTGGAGTCGCGGCCCAGGCGCTGGGGATCGCCCAGATGGCCTTCGAGAAGAGCCTGAACTACGCCATGCAGAGGAGCACCTTCGAAAGGCTGCTCATCCAGCAGCAGGTGATCGACAACTACCTGGCCGACATGCTGATGAGGTTAGTGAGCGCTCGCCAGCTCGTGTATTGGGCGTCCTACTTGGCCGATCTGGGGAAGAAGGAGTACCTGATCGCGGCGTCGCTGGCCAAGGCCTACGCCACCGAAGCGGCGGAGTTCGCTGCTCTCAAGGCCATTAGCATTCACGGTGGAGTCGGCGTGGTTACGGACTCTCACATCGAGAGGATGCTGCGGGACGTCGAGATAACCAAGATCTACGAGGGCTCGAACGAAATCCAGAGGCTGGTCATAATCAGGCAGCTCATGAAGCAGACTCTCGGCTTCGACCCCATGGGGATGTAGGCCGCACATTCATCGGGATCTCTTCGCCATGCCCAACATGGTAGTCCTCGTCAAGCACGTCTACGACGAGAACCAGCTCAAGGTCGAACGGGAAACCGGGAAGGTCAGCTACGAGGGAGTTCCCGGGAAGATAAGCGATTTCGACCGCAAGGCGATGGAGGCCGCCTTGGTGCTCAGGTCTGTAGGTGGGGGGAAGATCACGTCTGTGACCGTGGGTCCGGAGGAGGCTGCAAAGTCGCTGAGGGAGGTGATGGCCATGGGGGCAGACCAGACCATCCTTGTCAAGGAACCGACCGCTGGCCAACTCGATTCATCTGCGACGGCGGACATCCTCGCCAAGGCCCTGGAGAAGGCGGGCGGATTCGACCTGCTCATCTGCGCCGAGGGCTCGGTCGACTCTTACACTTCGCTCTTGGCGCCCATGCTTGCCGAGAAGCTACATCTCCCGCTCATAACATATGCCCAGTCGCTTCAGGTAAAGGATGGGACCCTAAGGGCGGAAAGGATCCTTGAGAAGCGGATGGAGGTCGTGGAGGCCAGGCTACCTGCATTGGTGACAGTCACGGGGGAGATCAACAGCCCGAGGATCCCGACGCTGCTGCAGATAATGGGGGCAATGAAGAAGCCCATAGCGACATTCACGCTCGCCGACCTGGGGCTGAGTCTGGGCGCCGTGGGGGCGCGGGGCTACAAGCTCCTAGAGTACTCCGCGAAGTCGAAGGAGAGGCGAAAAGTGGTGTTCGACGGCACCGTCCCCGAAGCCGTGACCAAGCTCCTGGACGCCCTGACGAGAGACGGGCTGGTGGGATAGATTGGCCGACATCGTGTTCTACTCAGAGGATGACGACCTCCTCCACGAACTTGCGGGGCTATCGTCAACGCTGGCCGCTCAAGCGGGAGGCGGAAGCTTCGGCGTGGTGATGGGCGACGACAAGGCGGGGACGGCCTCCTCGCTCGCCTCCGAGGGGGTTTCTGAGGTCTACCTTTACCGGGCGCCCGCCACCCTGAGGGACTACCCAGAGGCCTCAGCCCAGGCAGTCGCCCAGGTTGCGGCCGCGCACCCATCTGCGTATGTGTTGGTAGGCTCAACGAAGGACGGCAAGGTCGTGGCGGGAAGGCTGGCTGCCATGTTGGGAGCATCGGCCGCCTCTGACTGCTCCTCCGTTCAACTTTCAGGCATGGATCTCATCGTGGAGAGGCCCAGCTACGGCGGAAGGGTCAGGACCAGAGCAGCTCTCTCCGGAAAGTATGTCGTCGCCTGCGTCAAGGCGAGGGCCTATCCGAAGGCCATCCCCTCTGGCGCGGCAGGGAAGGTCATAGAGTCCTCCATATCTCCGGTACTGACGACCTCGATGATCGAAGTGAGGGAAAGGCCGGTCAGCAGCATGGACTTGACGAGGGCCGAGAAGATCGTTTCCGTGGGGAGGGGGCTCAAGAAGAAGGAGGACCTGCAGATGATAAGCGGGCTGGCTGACGCCATGGGCGCGTCTGTGGGCTGCTCGAGGCCCCTGTCGGCGGACCTGGGGTGGCTCCCGGAGGAGGCGCATATCGGACTCACTGGACTTGAGGTCAAGCCAAAGCTCTACGTCGCCGTGGGGATCTCAGGCCAGCTTCAGCATCTGGCCGGCGTCAAGGAGGCCGGGACCATCGTTGCCGTCAACACGGACAAGGGAGCCCCGATATTTGCAAATGCTGACTACGGCATCGTCGGAGACCTCTACCAGGTAGTTCCCGAGATGCAGCGCCAGCTTGTGGCCACAAGGGGCAGATGATTTCAGTTGCGAAACTCGGAAAGACATTCGTGGGGATACCCTTTTTTGCGTGTTCGTAGTCAAAGTGGACGGGTATGGCCATGCCACAGGATGCGAGCCTAGGGAGTTCCAGGCTGGCGGAGCGGCCGTGGCTTCTGCACTGGCCCAAGGGCGTCCCTGCACACATCGACTATCCTGACGCGACGATCTCTCAGCTTCTGGACCAGATGGCGACCTCCAGGCCGAAGGGGGTCCAGTTCGTCTTCTACGGCAGGGAGGTCACGTTCGCCGAGACATCTCTGCGATCGAAGAGAGTGGCAAGCGGCCTAGCGAAGATGGGCGTCAAGAAGGGGGACCGGGTCGGCCTGATGATGCCGAACTGCCCTCAGTTCGCCTTTGTCTTCTTCGGAATCAACAGGCTAGGCGCGGTGATCGTTCCGATAAACCCGCTTTACACGCCCAGGGAGGTCAAGGCTGTGCTGGCCGACTCCGAAGCAAAGGTCATCTTCACCCTGGACATGTTCTATCAGGCCGCCAGGGGCGGAGTCGAAGGGACCGCGGTCCAGAAGATCGTCGTCTCGCGGATCTCGGATTATATGCCACCTGTCGTTGCAGTTTTGGGCAGGATGTTGAGGAAGGTTCCCTCGGGAGAGGTCACCCGTTCGGAGAAGAACATGACGCTGAAGGAGGTCATGGATAACGACGGGGCGTCCCCTGAAGTCACGGTGAATCCGGTTGATGACCCTGCCGTGTTCATGTATACCGGCGGGACGACGGGGGAGCCCAAGGCGGCCGTCCTTACGAACAGGAACATAGTGTCGAATGCGGTCATGATTCAGAAGTGGTGCGACATGAATCCCGACGACGTCGTCCTCGACGCCCTCCCATGGTTCCACGTTTATGGGCTCAGCGTAGGCTTGGACAACACCGTAACCGCCGGCTGCAAGGCCATCGTCCTCCCCAAGTTCTCCACCGAAGATGTCTTCAAGGCCATCGAGAAGTACAGGCCGACCTACTACCCTGGCGTGTTCTCGATGTACATAGCCCTGCTCAGCTCTCCTCACCTGGAGAAGTACAAGGATTCCCTGAAGTCCATCAGGTACTGCGTGTCGGGGGCGGCGCCCCTGCCCGTCGAAGTGGCGAAGGCCTGGTCGGCCGCCACGGGTGGCATCATAGTGGAAGGCTACGGCCTCTCGGAGGCCTCCCCCGTAACACACGTTAACCCGATGGACGATCCTTCGCACATAAAGTACGGCTCCATCGGAGTTCCCATCATGGATACGGACGCCAAGGTGATGGATATGGAGACGGGGAAGAAGCAGATGGCAGTGGGGGAGACAGGGGAGCTGGCGATCAGTGGGCCGCAGGTGGGGAAGGGATACTGGAACAGGGAGGCTGAGACTAAGAATACCTTCAGGGATGGCTGGCTCTACACCGGAGACATCGCATACATGGACGAGGACGGATACTTCTTCATCGTCGACCGCAAGAAGGACATGATAAACGTGGGCGGACTGAAGGTCTGGCCAAGGGAGGTCGAAGAGGTCGCCTATCAGAACCCAGCGGTCAAGTTGGCGGCGGCAATCGGTGTCAGCGACAGCTTCTACGGCGAAGTGCCCAAGCTCTACGTGGTCCTCAAGGACGAATACAAGGGAAAGGTCACGGGGAACGATATCAGGGAATTCGTCAAGGATAAGCTCACGAAGCATAAGATCCCCCGGGAGGTGGAGATTAGGGATGAGCTCCCGACCACCCTAGTGGGGAAGATCGTGCGAAGGAAACTTCGAGAGCAATAAGTCGCAAAACGCCTTAATATTCTGAGGCCGTCGTTTCACCGAAGATGACCTAGCGATGGAACCAGTAGCAGTCATTGGCGTTGGCACGAGCCGGTTCGGAAAGCGGACGGATGCAAGAATAGATGAGCTAGCCTGGGAGTCCTTCAAGGAGGCCCTGGACGACTCGGGCGTAACCCAGAAAGATATCGACCAGTTCGTGGTTTCGAGCCTAGGAGGTTGGAGCAGTGAATTCCTGCCGGCAGTGGTCGTGGGTGAATATTGCGGCCTTGCCTCGAAGCCCACCATGAAGGTCGAGGCCGCCTGCGCCTCCGGCAGCGCTGCGGCGTTTCAGTCCTACCTCGCAGTGAGCAGCGGACAGGCCGACGTGGCGGCGGCGATAGGAGTCGAGAAGATGAGCGAATCTCCAATGCCGACGACGGTCGAATTCATTGGGAGGGCGGGCAACTACTTCTGGGAATTTGAGAACTTTGGGCTCACCTTTCCGGGCTACTACGCCCTGTACGCGACGGCTTACATGGACAGGTACGGTGCCAAAGAAGAGGATCTTGCAGAGGTCGCAGTGAAGAACCACTTCTACGGCTCCTTCAACCCCAAGGCCCATTTTCAGAAGCCTGTGACGGTCGAAGAGGTGATGAAGTCGAAGTACGTCGCCTGGCCTCTGAAGCTTCTAGACTCTAGCCCGATAACCGATGGAAGCGCTGCGGTAATATTCGCCAACGCAAAGAAGGCAAAGGAGTTCGTAAAAGACCCCGTCTGGATTCGTTCCATAGGCGTCAGCTCGGGGACGGCGAACCTGAGCAAGAGGAGCGACTTCCTCAGCTTGGAGGCAGCGCGGGTCGCGTCGCAGAAGGCGTTCTCAAAGGCAGGCATCGCCGACCCGAGGACGGCTTTCGACGTCGCAGAGGTGCACGACTGCTTTACGATAGCCGAGCTGCTCGCATACGAAGACATGGGCATCGCGGAGAGGGGCAAGGGCTTCGAGATGGCTAAGAATCACCAGACATACAAGGGTGGCTCATTCCCGGCGAACCTAAGCGGGGGACTCAAGGCCAAGGGCCATCCGATTGGCGCGACGGGACTGGCCATGCTTTCAGAGTTAAAGCGGCAGCTCCTCCAGGAGATCGGGGGCCAGAGGCAGGCCGACATACGGAAGGGGTGGGCCCTGGCTCATAACATAGGAGGGACGGGCCACTACGCCTATGTGACCACCCTCTCTCTGGACAGGGGGGCGATGTAGGTGTCCGCCCCCTCTGCATTGGACGCCAATAGGAAGCTCATCGAAGACGCGAGAAAGGCGGTCGATGCCACGGGGCTTCCCCTCCTGCCTGACGCCAAGACGTCAGACCCTCTGTATGTGAGCTCTAGGGATCTTCCGCTTAAGTTCCTGATACCCATAGGGAAGATCGAGCCTTTCTTCGATGCGTTGAAGAGTGGGACGCTTACGGCGACCAAGTGCACCAAGTGCGGCGCCGTCTACTTCCCTCCACAGGCGGACTGCTCGGCCTGCAAGGCCTCCCAGGTCGAATACGTTCCGCTCAGCACGGGGGCGGTGCTGCTTGCATACACCGTTATCAACGTCAAACCCTTCAGCTTTGCGCCTTACGGTGACTATGTCGTTGCGATTGGCAGGCTTCCCGAGGGGCTAAATGTGCTGGCCTGGATGAAGGGGATGGAACCAAGCAAGATACGTGTAGGCATGAAGTTGAAGCTGGTGGTTGACAGAAGGCGGGAGGATGGGGTCTGTACCTACTGGTTCGAATCCGCCTAGTTACTTGCCCTTGAAGCTCGGCTTGCGCTTCTCGAAGAAGGCAGAGAGCCCTTCCTTTACGTCCTGGGTGGCGAAGAGCGATGCGAAGCTCTTGGCCTCGATCTCCGAGCCTTCCGTGATCGGGTAGGTCGCGGCGTTGATTGCCTTCTTGGCCGCAGCGATGGCCAGAGGAGGCTTCTCTGCTAGGGAGGACGCGAAGGCCTCCACCAGCTCGTCGAGCTTCGAGTCGTCGAAGACGGCGTCGACAAGGCCTATCCGTTCCGCCTCCTTCGCGCTGATCGTCTCCCCTGACATGATCAGCTTCTTGGCCCTCCCCGGTCCGACAAGACGGGTGACCCTCTGGGTGCCTCCGGCCCCTGGGATGAACCCGAGGTTGATCTCTGTCTGGCCGAGCTTAGAGGTGGCAGAGGCAAGCCTGATGTCGCAAGCTAAGGCCAGCTCAAGCCCTCCTCCCAGTGCATATCCATGCATCGACGCGATGACCGGCTTAGGGAGGCCTTCAATCTGGGAGTTCACGGAGTGAAACCGGCGGACAAGGCCGAGCACGCGGTCCGGAGACGTATCGGCCCCGAAGGTGGCGAGGTCAAAGCCTACGCTGAAGGCGCGACCTTCCCCCTTCAACACTATTACGCGCACTCCAGGGTCGCTCTTTGCCGCCTCCAACTTGTCGGCGAGGTCGCTGAGCGTCTCAGGATTGATCGCGTTAAGCTTCTCGGGACGGCTCAGGGTAAGGTAGAGGACGCTCCCGTTCTTCGCCTCCTTGATCGTTCCGGCACCAGCGTCCTTGGTGGAAGAATAGTCAAAGAAACCTCTCCCGGTCTTAACGCCCAGGTGGCCTCCTGAGACCAGACTTGAGAGGTATTCGCAGGGGACAAGCCACTCCTTGGACATCATCAGGTAAAGGGATTTCAGCGATTCCTCGACGACGTCCAGTCCCCATTCATCGGCCATCTTCAGAAGGCCTTTGGGGAATCCCAGGCCTAGCACGAGTGCCTTGTCCACGTCCTCTGCGGTGGCGATGTGCTGGGAGACGAGCAATGCTGCCTCATTGATTGCCGGGGAGAGTAGGTCGACGAAGTTGACCTTATCAGCAAGGTCAGCAGGGATGTGGGCCCGGGGCTCTCCAGCAGAGTAGGAATAGAATCCTTTGCCAGACTTGACTCCAAGGGCCTTCGAAGCAACTCTCTCTTCGAAGAGGGGGCTCGGGTCGATTTCGTAGCCCCGACGGGCGAGGGCCTTTTCGACGTCTAGGAGCACGTCGACGCCTATGTAATCAGCCAGCTCGAAGGCCCCCATTGGGAGGCCAGCCTTGTACTTCAGGCCCGAGTCCACTTCCGTCATGGTTGCGAACTTGAGTTGAACGAACATGCTGGAGATGGCCATAAAACGGACTAGAATCCTGTTCACGATGAAGCCAGGGATATCCTGGTGGACCACGACCACCTCCTTCCCCACCTTCTTGGAGAAGGCCACGACGGAGTCGACCGTCGCCTTGCTTGTTTCATCCCCTTCGATGACCTCCACCAGCTTCATGATGACGACGGGGTTGAAGAAGTGCAGGCCCACGACCCTGGTCGGGTTCGCGACGCCTGCTGCAATCTCCGTTATGGGGATGCTGCTGGTGTTCGTGGCCAAGATACAGTCGGGACCGGCGAGCCTGCCTAGTTCGGCGTACACAGCGCGCTTGAGATCGGCGTCCTCGGGGATGGCCTCGATCACCATGTCGGCGGATTCGACGGCGTCTTGGAGGCTGGTGGTGTAGGATATGCGCGAAAGTATGGCGTTCTCGGACTCCTTCAGGGTGCCCTTCTCGGCAAGCTTCTTGACGCTCCGTTTGATCTTCTCCATGCCGCCGTCGAGGAACCGCTGGTCCAAGTCGCTGACTACGACGTCGTAACCGGCGATGGCGGAGACCTCTGCGATGCCGTGCCCCATGGTGCCGGCGCCGAGGACGGCTATCCTATGGATGTGTTCGAAGGGCAGGACCAACCACTAGGCCGCACCCTTCAACAGGGAGTTGAGGGCCATCGTCTTGAAGATGTCCCCCTTGATCTGCATCTTCCCCTGAAAGAAGGCCTTGGTGGCGTCCAATTGGCCATCCAGGATGGACTTCAGGTCTCCGGAGGACATCGTCAGGGTAGCGGTTGGACTGGGGTGTGTTCCTGGCTCGACGTCGATTGAGGCGCTGCTTGCCCGAATCACGTAGGAGCCGCCGTCGCTTAGCTGTAGGACGAACACCTGCTCGACCGCTGAAAGCTTGTCCTTCATGTTCGGATAATTGGTCCGGGCGATGGACCTTATCCTCTCCAGAAGCTCGTCAGTAGCCATGGTCCCGATTAGCGAAGTTGCGCATTTAGACTTTGTGCCGCGCGAGGCCTCTTGGTGGCTCCTCTCCGGACGCAGGACCAAACCATTAAAGCGTCCAGAAGTCATGGATTCACCGCTTGACCGTCCCCTTCAGAGACAACTTCGTGTTCATACCAGCGTGGCAGGTCACTTTCCTTTACGCGAGCTTCTCCGTGGCGGCCCTGATAGCTCTCTACCTCTTCTACAGGAGGTTCAGGCTCTACGGAATCAGGCAGGCATGGGACGGGCTGCGGGCGGCAGCTGGAGGGAATTTGAAGACGTTCGCCGCCGGGGGCCTACTCCAGAAGAAGTTGGCCCAGCGGCGTCAGGGTGGGGTTATCCATTTCATGATCTTCTACGGGACGGTGGTGCTCTTCATCGGCACGACCCTCGTGTTCTTCGACTCGGACCTGCTCAAGCCGTTCAGAATAAAGCTGCTCCAGGGTGACTTCTACCTTTACTACAAGCTCTTCCTCGATATCTTCGGCGTTCTCTTCGTCGCAGGCATCCTCTTCGCCCTCTTCAGAAGGCTCGCGTTGAGGCCGGCCTATCAGCATAGCGCGAGAGGAGACTACGTCATACTCCTGGGCCTGCTCTACATGGGCGTGACGGGGTTCTTCCTGGAGGCGATTCGCCTGGCGCTGACCGGCGTCCCATGGGGGAATTGGTCGGTCGTGGGACATCCCCTATCGCTCCTCCTCGCCCCCTACTTGACGAACTATTCACTCTCAGTAGGAATCTACAGGACCCTGTGGATGGGGCATGCCTTCGTCGCCTTCGCCATGGTCGCCTCGATCCCCTACTCCACCCTCTACCATATCCCGGCATCAGGCCTGAACATGTTGGTGGCCGAGAAGAAGCCCCTTGGGAAGATGGACGCCCCATTCAACCTTCAGCTGATGATGGAGTCAGGGAACTTCGACGTCAAGGTGGGGATAGACAAGGCCGAGGACCTTCCGTGGCACCGGAGGGTGATGCTGGACAGCTGCACCAACTGTGGGCGGTGTGAGGCCGTCTGCCCTGCCTATGCGGCCGAGAGGCCGCTGAGCCCTAGGAAGCTCGTCCAGGACGTGGACAAGTTCATGCTAGCCCAGGTGTCGGCGGGCGGGAAGCTGGGAGCCTTCGAAACGGGAACCGTCAACGATGATGAACTTTGGGCCTGTACCAGCTGCAACGCCTGCGTCTACGAATGCCCGGTCTACATCAACCAGCTGGACTTCATAATGGACTTTAGGAGGACGATCGTCGCGGCGAATCGGCTGGACGACTACAAGAACAGGCTGTTGCTGAACGAAGCCAACTACAGCAACCCCTACGGTCTTCCTCCCTCCGACAGGGACTCCGCCCTTGCTGAAATAGGAGGGAAGGGGTACGCTGACGGAGTCGAGTTCGAATACGTGTACTGGGTGGGGTGCGCTGCCAGCTTCGACGCCAGGGCAAGGAGGATCGCCAAGAGCATGGTAAGGATAATGGAGGAGGCTGGGGTCAGGTACGTGATCCTCGGATCCAAGGAGAAGTGCACGGGGGACCCGCTTCGTCGCCTAGGTGAAGAGGGGAGGTTCCAGGAGTTGGCCCTGCAGAACATCGAAACCCTCAAGGGTGTGGGGGCCAAGAAGATCGTGACGCACTGCCCTCACTGCTTCAACACCCTCAAGAACGAGTACCCCGACCTCGGGGGCAACTTCGAAGTCCTCCATCACTCCGACCTCGTGTCCAAGCTTTTGATGGAGGGGAAGCTGAAGCTCTCCAAGCCGCTTAACCTGAAGGCGACGCTCCATGACGCGTGTTTTGTAGCCAGAGGGAACGGGATGATCAAGGAGCCAAGGAAGGTCATGGAGGCCCTTCCAGGGGTTGAGCTGGTGGAGATGGAGAACAGCGGCGCCAGGACGTTCTGCTGCGGTGCGGGCGGAGCGAACTACTGGTACAAGGTCTACGAGAAGAGGCCTGTCTCCAAGCTGCGGCTTGAAGAGGCTAAGGCGACCGGAGCTCGAGTGCTTGCCGTCGAATGCCCTTATTGCACGGCGATGCTGGAGGACGCCGCTAAGGCCGAAGGGATCGAAGGTCAACTGGAAGTGAAGGACCTATCGGAGCTGGTGGCGGACGCGATATAGCAGCCCAATGGCATGTTAATTAGCTGCAGTGGGCAGAAGGCTGGTGTGAGGGAACTGGACAGGAGGACGGAAGGATCTCTCATCCGGGAGGCCCGAAAGGCGGCAAAAGAAGCCTATTCGCCCTTCTCCAAGGTCAAAGTCGGCGCCGCGATCTTGACATCCGACGGCAGGATCTTCTCCGGATGCAACGTCGAAAACTCCTCCTACGGGCTCACCATATGCGCCGAGCGCACGGCCGCCGTGAAGGCCGTGTCGGCTGGAGCGAAGAGCTTTGAAGCTATAGCTGTCGTTTCAAGCCTCGAGGGGTGGACTTACCCGTGCGGGGCCTGCCGCCAGTTCCTGAGCGAATTTGCCCATGAAATGATCGTAGTAGTCGCAGGTCCGAAGGGGAGGGTAGGTCGTCATCTGCTCGCCGACCTCCTTCCGAAGGCGTTTTCTCTGGAGAAGTAATCACGATTCCGAAAGGAGGCTGAGACCAACTGTTGAGAATCGCACGCCGCGAATTGCTTATATGACATAATCGGCTGATGTCTATTAGAAGTCCGAATGTCCCTCCTTGCTGGTGGCAGGAAGCGATCGATAGCAAGAGGCACTGTCGTGGCCGCCATCGTCGTGTTGGTCGTGGTGTTCGCATTAGGCCTATACTATTATCTGACTCTGGTGCGATGAGGGAGGCGTGAAGAGAGGCAGAGGTCTTGGCAGGCGGACCTTAGAGTCTCCTCTTTTCGACGGCGTTGATGACGTCCGTCTTCGCAACGATTCCGAGCACCTCCTTTGAATTTGCCCTGCTCACTACGAGAAGGCGGCCAACTCCTTCCCGATACATAACGTCTAGGGCGTCCTGAAGGGTGGTGTCCGGATAGACCTGTTGCACGAACTTATCGCATGCTGAAATGACGCTCGTATTGAACCAGCGGTCCTTAGGAACAGCCCTCACGTTTGCCATGGAGATCGTGCCGACCGGACCGTCCTTGGCCACCACTGGGAAACTCTTGTATTGGAACTTGAAGAGGTACTCATCGACGAAGTCCTGTAAGGAGAGCTCCCCCGAAACCGCAATGACGCTGCGGGTCATGATGTCGCTCACAGGAAGGTGGCCGATGTCGGCCAGGTCGACCTCGCCAGTGAGCCTTTGGGCTTCGGAGACAGAGATCTCCCCCGATATTGCGTAGCTGACGGCGGCGGACACTAGCGCAGGTATGAGGTACCCTGGACCCGCCGTGGTCTCGGCTACGAAGGTGACCGCGGCCAGTGGTGTCTTGTAGCCAGCCGCAACGAAGGCGGCGAGTCCGGCGGCCACAAAGAGGTCCACCCTAGCGGGGAAGAAGATGAGGCCGAAGAACGCACCGAGGGAGGCACCCATAGCTGCCAGAGGCACGAAAAGCCCTCCAACCCCAGCGGTCCTCAGTGTGAAGCCGGCCGAGAGCATTTCGAGGGCGAAGAGCAAGATCATCGTCGTTGGCGCCACACCCGACTTGGTGGTAAAAGCGATGAGCGCGTACGATACTCCCAAAGTATAGGGGAACCCCAAGTAGTGAATTTCCAGGAGGCCCGCCAGCGAAATGACGGCCGCGCCTACGAAGGCCCCAACGTAGAACCGCCTATGTGAAAACTCAAGGAGGCCACGCAGCTTCTTCCATAGGAACATGAAGGCCAAGGAGAAAAGACCTACTCCAGCGCCAAGGAGGGCAGAGGCGACGATGTCGCCGACGGTGAAGGAGGTCAGGCCGGGGAAGTTGAACAGTGGAGTCGGGCCGATTATCCCAATGAGCGTCAGGTAGGAGCTAACAGAGGCGATGAGTGAAGGGATGACGGCGTCATGGGCGAGGTCGTCCTTGAAGGGCACTTCGAGGGCGAAGATGATGCCCGTCAGGGGTGCCTTGAACACGGCTCCGAGTCCGGCCGCGGCTCCGGCCAGCAGGAGTATGTCTCGGTCGTCGTCCTTCAACTTGAGCCTCTTGAGGTTGTTCCAGAGCCAGGTCCCAGCCGCACCCCCAGCGTAGATGGCGTTAGCTTCGAAGCCCGTGCACCCACCCGAAGCGATGGTCGCAACGGAGGCCAGCATTTTCAGGGGGAAGGAGGAGAGCTTCATCTTCTCGTTGGCATGGTACGCCTCCACAACTTCTTCGATGCCGGAGTTGACCGCGGGATGAGAAACGCTTACGAGAAAGCCGCTTAGCAGGAAACCCGAGACTACGACGGGCACAACCAGCCACATATTGCTGACGTAGAGCTTGCTGGATATGCCCCAGAGATCCAGCGTGATACCGGCGTAAATTGCTACTACTACGCCGGTAGCAATCCCCAGCAAAGCTGAGAGGAAGACCCATTTCTCCAGGTACTCCAAGAATGGCTCGCGGGTGCGCAACCTCGGAGGTCTGAAGTACCTTGACAACCTCGGCGAGTTCACTCTCATCACCCCCCGACGCCGCGGGCTTCGCAGACTTGGAGATAAGATTAGTCCTAGTTCCCCCTTTTTGCGGAGGCTCTACATTGACAATCTTGGTTCATGGCGCACCCTTTGGGAGTGCGCATCTAGCCGATCTCAAATGTCAAACTGTCGAAAGGGGACGGCCTTCGTTAGACCAGCGGGTGACTTCGACAACATAAAGATGATTAACCTCGCCGGATTACGCTCTGCCTTGAAGCCGGGGTACCCTAGCCTGGTAGGGGGCAGGCCTGCTAAGTCTGTGGGCGAAAGCCCTCGCGGGTTCAAATCCCGCCCCCGGCGCCACGACCTGCTTTCGCGAGAGGAGATCTCGCTCGTCAGCTTCCACGAGAGGCATGAATTCCAGTCGATGACGCCCGTCGATGTATCTCACGACCTTCTTGAACCTCATGCAGGGGCCACAGCCGGCGTCGTATGCCGCTATGGACTTCAGGATGAGACACCTGTGGAAGAATTAGGGCGGCTGGCCCTATACAGAATGCCGATGAATCCAAAGGGTCGCAACGCTTAACCATTGGCGATTTCAGATTGTGCAAGAGACGAGAAGACCTTGGAAGAAGTTTCATGGGACATAAGCGGCATCTTCCCGAGCACGACGGATCCGGCGGTCGAGAAGGCGACAGAAGAGGCGTTGAAGGAGGCAGGCAGCTTCGCCACCCGGTACAAAGGGAAGATTGGCGGCCTAGTCTCAGGCGACTTGGCCAGATGTTTAGGCGAATACGAAGCATTGCAGTCCAAGGCCTTTGACCTGGACCTGTTCTCCACGCTCGCGTTCCAGGCTAACATGACCCTGCCCGATACGCAGCTCCTTCACGACAAGGTCAGCAAGGTTGTGGCGGAAATCAACAGGGGGTTGGCGTTCTTCGAAATCGAGCTGGTGGCTAGGCTAGCCGGGGAGCCAGGGATATCGAAGGAGCGGGAGCTGATGCCTTACGCTCATGCCCTGGAGAGGTTGGGCAGGAAGGCTCCCCACATCCTGACAGAGGCGGAGGAGAAGCTCATCATCAGCAAGGACCAGTTCGGGGTCAAGGCATGGGAAGAGCTGCAAAACAAGTGGCTCAACACTCGTGAATTCACAGTTGTAGTCGGAGGGGCGAAGAAGGTGATGAGCTACGGAGAGGCGAACGGCCTGCTTAGCGATCACGACAGGGCGACAAGGGAGTCCGCCAACCGTTCCATTTACGGCACCTTGGGCCTGTCGGGAGAGATCTTCGCTTCCGCCCTCAGGAGCATTTGCAACGACTGGATCAACGTGTGCGGAGTCCGGAGATATGGTTCTCCCATGAGCGCTAGCCTGATTGCCAACGACACGGAACAACGGATCGTGGACGGCGTGCTTGAAGCCGTGGCAAGACACGTCGAGCTGTACAGACGGTATCTGAGGCTTAAGGCTAAGCTGATGGGGCTTCCCAAGCTGGGTTGCCATGATATAGTTGCGCCTCTTCCGGCGCTGGCCAAAGTCAGGTACGACTACGCCTCGGCCAGGGAGCTTGTGACCGAAGCGTACGCCAGGTTCGACGAGGATTACTCCTTCGCCGTGAAGGACATGTTCACCAAGAGGCATCTGGATTCGTCACCGAGGTTCGGCAAGCTCAACGGGGCCTTCTGCGCCCCGTGGCCTGGAGGGAAGTCCGCCTTCGTCCTATCCAGTTTCAACGGCTACCTCGACGACGTATATACCCTGGCTCACGAGCTTGGCCACGCCACCCACGACTACTATTACGAGAGGCGCCAGACCATGATGAATATGGACATCCCGTCGATAGTGGCGGAGACCGCCTCCATCTTCGGCGAGCTCCTGCTTACTGACCTCCTTCTGAGCAAGCCGAAATCCGACGAGGAGCGCATGGCAGTGCTCTGTCACGTGCTCGACGACGCCGGGATGGTGATATTCCAGGTGACGGCGAGGGCCTGGTTCGAGCAGAGCCTCTACGATGCGATTACAAAGGGGGAATATCTGGACTACAAAGGGATATGCCGGCGCTGGACGCAGGCGAGGGACAGGATCTACGGAACCGACGTGTCTTGGTTCGACGAGCTTGAAGCGGAGTGGACGATGAAGCCCCATTACTACTTCTCGAATTACAGATTCTACAACTACCCTTACGTCTACGCTCAGCTCTTCGTCTATGCGGTCTACGAAAAGTATCTCCAAGAGGGGAAGGGTTTCGTCCCGAAGTTCAAGGAGGCGCTGTCAGCTGGCAGCAGCTTATCTCCAGCTCAGATAGGGGAATTGGTGGGGCTGGACGTCACCGATCCATCCTTTTGGGAGCTTGGATTCAAGAGGTTCGAACATTTCCTGACCGAGTTGGAGAAGGTCGTCGAAACGCAACCGTCGATGGCGGCTAACTAGGTCAGAAAATGGACGTCTATCAGTTCAGACCATGGCCCATTTTGGCCACGCGCCAGCCGTGGCTGTGCTGAAGAAGGGCGGCAGCTCCCGCAGTTTTCCCGAGCCAACCACCGCTCCGGTCAAGCCCGTGAATCCCCCACGTAGGCCCAACAGCGTCACCACCCCGACTTAGAGCTGCTCCCTCCCGGGCCTGACTCGTTTCGCCGGTTCAAGAGTGGAACCCTTCCTTCGAAGGGCCCATTCCCCTTCGTAACGACCCGCTGGGGCGCGGGTTCAGCTTCCGGTGCCTGCCGGAAACGGCGGCCAGACAGGGTTCGCCTACGGGTTACTGGCTCCTGCTTGTAGCCGGTTTCAGGTACGGGGGACGGCTGGCCCCCCAACCCTACCCGCCGCCCAGCCCTAGCAGGGAATTAGGGTAATTAAACACTGACGGGCTTGACCGCGTCGAGCAAGGAGCACAGAGAGCAAGGGTCGCTGGTGCTGGGGAACCCGCATCGGCTGCAGGCCAGGACCGGCGGCTGCTGGACGACCAGCCCATCGGACAGCTCAAGAGCGGACCTAAGGAGGGTATACTTCATCCCGGCGTGCTTCTCCTCCATATCGTTCAGGTAGGCCCTGACGCTTGACCTCATCCCCTCGTCCATGTAGGGGCAGCGAATGCTCTGCATGGGAGTCTCGTTGGCGAAGGCGTAGAGGGCTATCTCCTTTTCGTACACCTCTAGAAAGGGATGGACGCGGCGCACCCTGAATCCCTCCGTTGGGTTCCCGTCGGAGTTCAACCAGGCGACGCGCTTGAGGTCGCCGTTCAGGAGGTTGATCAGAAAGGTCTGAATCGTGTCATCAAGGTTGTGGCCGGTGGCTAGGACGGTGATCCCCGCTTTTGTCGAGGCGATGTCGATGGCCCTCCGGCGAAAGGTCCCGCAGATGGCGCAGGACGATAGCTTGGTCCTCCTGACCCTAAGGAACTCGTCCAAGGTGAAGCCGAAGAGCTCCTTGTATGAGAAGAGAAGGTGAGGGACTCCCAACGAGCTCGCCACTTCAGCGGCGTACTGCAGCGATTCGGCCCGGTAACCTTCAATCCCCTCATCGATGGTCAGGGCGACGAGCGTGCTCGCGTGTCCCTCTGTCACCTTGGCAAGTATTTTGAGGAGGCTGAGGCTGTCCTTCCCACCGGAGACGGCCACGCCGATTCGGTCCCCGTGGCGGAACATCTGGTGCTTGGCGATGGTCCGCTTGACCTTGTCTTCGATGGAAGCGACGAAACATGATCGGCACAGGGACTCGCCAGAGTAGGCCCTCCGGTAGAACACATCTTTGCCACATGTGTCGCAAATTGCTGGCATTAGCCCACTATAGTGGCCTGAACCCTACTCTAAAAAGACTAACCACAAGATTGCCCGCGAAGAGCGCGAAGATCAGCGCGTTGACGGCGTACCTGACATAGAGCGCGGCGCTCTTTGGAAGGTATCTTTCAAGGAAGGAGGTCATGTAGCCCTCTCCGTCGAAGGGGACCATGGGAAGCATGTTGAAGGCCCCGACTATGCCGGAGAAGTAGGCTAGCCATAGGAGGAAGGAGAAGATCCAGGCTGGCATGACGGGGACGGCTACGTAGGGCGGGTAGTAGGTTTCACCGTAGATGCCCAAGGCCCCCCTGGAGGCGTTGTTGGGGTTCGGAATGGTGGTGACCTCGACTGTCTTGGTCACGCCCTCGGAGAGGATCTGAACTGATATGGTCTGGTTCACGGGAAGCGTGATGTCGTTGAGCTGGTTCAGGTCACGGGTGGTGACACCGTTCACCTCCGTAATGGCGTCCCCCACTTTCGCTCCGCTCAGCTGGATCCCTGCGCTGGAGTAGAATCCTGTGATGGCGATGCCCCCTTCTGGGCCATAGAAGGCAGACCTTATCGGCGAAGGAATCCAGAAGGCCAAGGCAGGCTGGAAGAGTAGCAAGGCGACTACGAGGGCGGCCAGGAGGATGTTGGACCAGCTTCCAGCTGCGAGGACCCTCCTCCGTTTCTCCGGCGCAGCTGCCTTGAATTCCTTTTCGTCTGGCTCCACGAAGCCGGCTATGAGGATTGCGAAGAGGGCGATTCCACCGTCTTTGAGCGCGATGCCTTCACGGCGGGCGACGACAGCGTGTGAGAACTCGTGAATGATTAGTATGATCGGGATTGAGGCGAAGAAATAGATGAGCAGCTGGGAGCTCTGAATGGTCACGAAGGGCACGACGAGTGTCACCGCTTGGAACCGCGAGGGGGCGTAGAACAGGTCAAGGATGTTGTTGAGGAGGAACCAGATGGCATAGGCCGCGAGAAAGACGCCGGCCACGACCCCCAGTGTGGCAAATGCATTCACGAGCCTCTTTCGCTTCGCCAGCCTGTCGAAGAAGGCGTTGACGTTATAGATCCTGAACATGAAGTAGAAGGGGCCGACGTCGAAGCCCCTCTTCTTGAGAAATGGAATTCGGCCGAGCACGTAGAGGGCGCCCCAGAAGACGATGAAGCCTATGAGGAGCTCTTCGTAGTAGTTCAACGACCGTACCTTTCACTGGGCTACACCGTCGCTTCTATAAAGGCATCGAGGGGGCGACTCCGTGGGTGCTTATATCGAGGGTAAGGCATGAAGACAGATGAGCGGGGGACCATTCAACGACTCCGCGTTGCAGGGCCTGTCGAACTTGGCGCAGAACGCGGTCGCCGGCATAGCCGAGTTCCTAAAGGCCATCTTAGAGGAGATAATCTCTCTCGTCGTGCAGATCTCCATACCTTTGGCGGTGGTGCTGTTGCTGACCGGCTCCATACTGTACTTCTCCCACTTGAACAGGAGGCTGGGGAGAGACTTCGTAATCCTCTCCGTCATCCTCGCGATAGCGAACCAGATGCTCAGGTAAAGGAGGCTACCGGATACCTCAGTAGGGCCACCGCGCCTCCCATGCCGTCCACCTGTCCTCCCAAGAGGGTTGAGGAGTCGAGGAGGACGACCTCCCCAGCTTTCGCCTCAACCCCGTTGGCCAGCCCGACGACCGATTCCTCATCGGTAATCCTGAAGACTGCGTCTGAGATGAGCAATGAACCGATTGCGCCTTGAAAAGCCGCCGTCTGACAGTTCGCAAAGCCCATGGCGAGCTTGCCATCGCCCTTGGCTAGGGAGATCTTCGCACGGTCCACCAGACTCTGAACGTGACTGAACTCGGTGTCAGAGAGCAGCTCCCTGAAGGCGCTGTTGGCTAGGAGCAGCCGAACGCCATCTTCGCCCGCCAGGTCGAACCCGTCTACGACGGCAGCCTTGGAGGGAAAGCCCGCCGATGCGAGGTAGTTATTAAATTGGTTCTTGAGATTCCCGGGGCCCGCCAAAACGATCCTAGCGCCGGGCGACGCCTGGACCACTGTCCTAAGGAGATCCACTACGCTTCGGAAGTAGGCCTTCGAAAGCTTGTCGTGGTCCTGTGCGTACGCCTTTCCGGAGATCCCCGATTCCACGACACCGTAGAATTTCAATGTCATGCCGGTTAGGAGGCCTACGCCGGCTTCCCTCGAGTCGATGGCGACGATGATCGTGCTCTCTACCTTCCCTCTCTTGGATAGCAATCCAAGGAGCCAGCCGGGGTACCTGTCCCTCCAGAGAGTGATCTCTGATGCCGGCTCCACTTCGATGGAGTGGTATGAGCCGTGAGGAACGAGTTCGTTGTCGGACTCAGAGATCCGTCCCTTTATTCTGAGCCTCCCGAGGTCGTTGTCGTAGTGGACAGCTTCGACATCGACCTTCACCTTTACGCTCACCCTCCTGCCCTTGTCGGGCCTCTGGAACTCGCCTTCTAGTTTCACTTCGCGGGTGGTCCAGGATTGGACCTGGTCGCCAATAGAGACAATCCTACGCAGAGTCCATATGTCCTGCGCGTTCAGAGGCTTAAGGAACAGCGCCTTCCTGCCATCCGCCCAGCGGAAGAGCAATGTCCAACAGCTTATGCGAGTCCGACGGAGGAGAAGGTCTCTATGAGGGAGCCGTCAGGCTTCTTGATTGCGTCCGACACCTTGTAGCCTATGATGGTCGTCACTCCGGCCTTCGCCGCCGCGTCCACCAGCCTCTGAGTCACTATTCCGTCGAACACTATGTGCTTGGCGCCCTTGAACCCAGCCAACGAGGATGCAAGCTCGCTCACAGGGAGATGGCCCAGAACGTTCAGCTCTTCGTCCAAGATGTAGGCTTCAAGGCTGTCCTTGAGATCGGGGAAGATGTCCTTCAGCTTGCCGCCGAGCTTCTCTGGAAGCTTGACGGTGGGCTTTGGGACTGCGACCCTTGGAGGCGGTGAAGGAAGCTCTTCTCTGGGCTCCTCCCTCCTTTCTTCCCTCCTTGCCTCTCTCCGCTCTTCCCTCCTCTCCTCCCTCCTTCCCTGCAGTATGTCAAGGAGTTCGACAGGCGTCAGTTCCTCGACCTCCTTGCCTGCAGGTGCGCGGTAGACTCGCGAAACCTTCGCCACTTGCTGAAGCTCTTTTTGGATTAGGTCGCCACCTCGGTCCCCGTCGAGGAAGGCGATCAGGTTGCGTTCTTTGGCCAGTTTTATGACCGAGTCGGGGATCTTCGCCCCTTCAACCGCAAGCGTGTTGTCGACTCCGGCCCTCAGCAGGTTGAGCACGTCGGCCCTCCCTTCTACAAGTATCACGGTTTCCGCGTTGAACATGCCGGGTCCTGCGGGAAGCCCCTCCGGGCCATACGAGGCTATCCTTCCGGGCTTGGCGGCTTCCGTGACCTCCCGGACGAGCTCCTCGCCTTCACTGGTGGACTTGGCGGACCACATCTTGAGGATCTCCTTCGCCCTGTCGCTGATGAGCTTCCTCTTGGAAGCCCTCACGTCCTCGATCTCCACCAGCTGGAACCTGGCGGCGCATGGTCCCACCTTGTCCACGCTTTCGACCGCGGCGGCCAGGAGGGCAGCCGTGGTGATATCCGTGGACGACGGGATCAGGACCTCGCCGTAGGTCTGGTCGTTCTTCGAGGTCAGGTTGATTTCTATCCTCCCGATCTTCCAGTTCTTCTGAAGTTCGTTGAGGTTAAGCTCGGGCCCGAAAAGGCCTTCCGTCTGGCCGAAAATAGCGCCGATGACGTCTGCCTTTTCTACCACTCCGTCGATGTTAAACTTTAGCCGTACCATATACTTAATAATGCTCGATTCGGGCATTTTCCCATTCATCTCATTCAGTCCGGTTTAACGTGTTAAACGCTAAGCGTTAACAGCTAGAGCCTCCTTGAGCGATATAATAAACCTTTTTTCGGTCCGAAGGGACGCATTTTCTTCAAGTGAAACGTTTCAGGTCCTCCACATGATTTGCAAGGCCATTTGTCATCGCCCTGATTTCGCGGCGAAAGCTGGTATCGACCCGAATGCCTTTGTTCTGCAGCATTGAAGCGACCTTCCTAGTTAGGTTTCGCCCCTTGAGGTCGTAGTCTAGGAGGAGGATGACCTTGTGATGGGACTCGGCCTCAGACATCACGGCCGATAGCGCGTTCCTGGTGTAGCAGAGTTTGAAAGCCTTGGTCCTGAACCCTAGGTGCTGAAGGGCCCTTTCGTCCCTTAGCCCTTCGACAACCACGAGCGCCCCCCTCTCGACTTCACTATTCAGCTGAGATACCAGAGACGTAAGCCTGTCGACCGCCAGGGCTTCGTCCAGGCGGTTGTGCCTCTCCTCAGGCAGCTTGGCGTAGCTGTCGCCCGAGGCGGTGGGCCTAGCCGTCCTTTTCAAGGTCCTCCTAGCGGCTTCGTTCATCTATGATGCCGGCTACGGCCGGGATGGCTCTTAAAGGAAGCGGACCCGCCGGTGAAGGTTGTTGGTATGTCCCGCCTCTGACAGCTGTTGAGTTCACAGCGGGCCTTTGTTGGCCCCCTCCCGCAGCTCTTTAACGGGACGGACGCCAGGCATCTTGGTGGACGCCTCGCGCCGACGACCGATGATTGAATCTCGGCTTTAAACCCTTTCTTCCTTAGAGAACCTCCCCGCGAACGGAAGCAGGGATATCTCGAAGACGGAAACAGGGTTTCGAAGGCCAAACGATAGGACCACCGCGGGAGAGATTTCGCCCACTACCCCCAGCTTCTTTCCTGCGTATCGGCATTCGGCACCCCTCCCATCTATAAAGATGGGATCCTGCAGAGGTGTGTACTCTGCCCTTGCGTTGAACGTCTTAAGCAGAATGGTGTCGAGAGCAGACCTCGCGTCCGTGAAACTGGCCGTGTTGTCACTGACGGCCACCCCGAGGTGAAGATCCTCCCTCACCCCGGACTCCGAGCCCTGAGCTCGGGAGAAGACTTCGGCCATTTCAAAGACGCGCTGCGGGTATTGTTCGTGGATGTTATCGGCAAGGAGCTGCACCAGTGTTGGAACAAGCATGTCCCGGAGGTACTCGTACAGGGAGCTCTTGGAGCCGGAGACCTTGAGCGGCACCTTGGGGTCCCTTCTCGTCCTGTCGAATAGGACCTCCTTGCTGCTCAGGGAGTAACCCATGACTTCCTGAAGGCCCAGGCCAACCGCTGATCTCCGAACGGCCTCCATCAGCTGTGTCCTCGGGGAGAGGGAGCCCTTTGTATAGCTGAAATCGTACGAAGGCTTCAGCCTTCCAAAACCGTATCCGTACATCGCCTCTTCGGCGAGATCCACGACGTGCAGCAGGTCGAACCTGTAGCGTGGAGCGGTGACGGAGATTTGACCGCCCCTGATGGCGGCATCGAGTCGAGACTTCTTCAAGGCATCGACGATCTCCGAATCACTGAGCTTCGTGCCCAAGATATCGGACACAGACTTGCCTTTCAGTGAGAAGGAAAAGGGCTTGAGGGCGGGTGTCCTGGTCGTCCGTCTCCCCTCCCTGACTTCGATGCTTGAGACTCGGGCTCCAGCGTCCCAGAAGGCCTCTGCAAGTAGGGCCAGGGAATCTTCAAGGGCCCTGCGATCTGTTCCCGTGACGTCGATGAGCAAGTTCCTGGTCCTCGGGGTCACCTTTGTGGCGACCCCGTTGATTATGGGAGGGAAGGAGAGCACCGTCCCCGCCGAGTCGGTGATGATGGGGAAAATGTCGTGGCCGGAGACCAAGGAGGAGTACTTCCTCCCGGTCGGGAGCTCCAGGAGTATCTCACGTATGGACATCGGCGTCTGGGAGTCGAGCGGGGTGAAGACAAACGAGGAGGGGACGGTCGAATACCGGACAGGAGGTTTCACCGCATCGGCATCGTGAATGCCAATGGCCAGCTTGGCTCTCCGCCTGCCCAGGCCGTTATGTAGGTCCTCCTGCATCGAGATGACCTGCCGAATTGTTTCATCGTCCAGCCGCATCCCCTCCGCCAAGAGGCCCGCGATGTAGGGTCTTACCTTCCGGACGGACGGATCGACTGCGAATGTGACGTTGGAACTTCCCAGCTTGTGCCTGGGCGCACCGAGCGCGATGCCGAAGCTGCCTCTGAGAGACCTAGCGATTCCGTAATCGGTGGAGTAGTCCAGCCTGTTGGGGTCGTATTCGACCCTGACGGAATCCTCGCCTACTTCCTCGATGTGGAGCCCCAGCTGAGGGAGCCGATCGACAATCCTGTCGAAGCCCAACTTCCCCCCTACCAGCGACCGCATCCTGTCCTTGTAAAGGGTGATTACGGGCATTGGGGCACCTCTCTCAGCCAAGAAAGCCTGTTGGCGTAGAAATCACGGATATCGGCCGCGTCGAAGTAGAGCATGGCGATCCTCTCTAGTCCGAAGCCCCAGGCCATGACGGGGTTCTTCACACCGACCGGAACGGTCACTTCGGGGCGAAACAGCCCCGACCCGCCAAGCTCAAGCCACTTCCCAAGCTTCTCGGAGTAGACGGCAGGCTCCATCGAGGGCTCCGTGTATGGGAAGAAGGAGGGCTGAAATGCCACCTTTTCGAACCCAAGCCCCTTGAGGAAAGTCGAGAGGTATCCCTTGAGGAGACGCAGGCTAGCGTTCCTCTCTACGACTATGCCCTCGATCTGATTGAACTCCATAAGGTGAGTGGAGTTGGCGCTCTCATTCCTGAACACCTTTCCGAGGCTGAAGACCTTGGCGCTTTCACGGGAATTCTCAGCCAGGTATCTTATGGTTATGGCCGTGGTGTGCGTTCTCATCACCGACCTTTCCGCCTCGGCTAGGGACCAGCGGTACCCCCATCCCTTCGATCCTATATTCCACCCATCCTCGTGCACCCTCTTCACCTTCTTGACGAGGGCGGGATTGCCTACCTTGGACCTGACGTCTTCGAGGTAGAAGGTGTCCTGCATCTCGCGAGCAGGGTGGTCCTGAGGGGTGAAGAGGGCATCGAAGGTCCAGAAACTGGATTGGACCAGAGGTCCGTCCACTTCTTCGAAGCCCATCCCGAGGAGCGTCTCCCTGACGTGCCTGAGGAATGTAGCCATGGGATGCTCCCTCCCCATGGGCAGCACCGGCGAAGCGGAGGATACGTCCAGCTTCGAAAGCCTGATGGAGCCCTGGGCTGCCTTCTCCAGAAGGGAGGCCGTGAGGACCACCTCCTCCGAAGAGTCCAGGTTGATCCCCGGGGGCAGCTCGAGCAGCCTCACCTCCGCGGTCTTCTCCTCCTTCTCAGTGAGGTAACCGGGGCGCCTGGAAAGCGTGGCGAGGATCGCTAGCTCCTCGGAGGACAGGGACTTCTTATCCGTCGGCCCCGCGGAGAGCTTCTTCAGAAGTTCCTCTGCGGGCTGAGTAGGAAGCAGGGTGGGCGAGGATGCTATCAACCCTTCGCCGCTCCTCTCGACGCGAATCCACCCCTCCTGCTTGGCCCTTCCGACGGCAGCATTGAAGGCCGTGGCATCCATCCCAAGCTGAACATTGACCATGGGAAGAGGGAGTTGACCTGTCTGTGTTGAGAGGAACCGGGCAAGCCGGGCCTCAGGGAGGCCGTTGGCTGCGGCATCCCTACCTTCCTTCCCGAGGAATACGAGAGTACGTGCCTTGAGCTCCACGTCGACGAGTTTCTTTGCTTTCAGCCACTCGACTACGCGCCTTATCTGGTCGACGTTCTCGTTCGACTCCGTAGCCAGTTCGTCGAGTCCCACCTTATTCCTTCGCAAGAGGATCGACAGAGCCTTCTTCTCAAGTGGGTGTAGAGGTGTCTGGCCAGACATGAGTGGATGAATGCACCTGTTTTATGTCATGCCTCGTGCTCTGCCGCCTAAATAGGCTTCTGTCCCACGAGGGGCCTGCTGCGTTCGAGGAGCTCCTCCGCCTTCGGGGTCATCTTCTTCCTCTTCTCTTGGTGTCTCTGAAGGAAAGCCTCGACATAGCCTGCTGCCTGCAGCTTGCACTCTCCACAGAGCCTCGCACCGGAAGTGCATTCATCATGGACAGTTCTTACGATCCCGTCGTCATCAACGAAGTGATAGAGGTAAAGATCGTAGACGGGGCAGATGTTCGGGTTTGCGCCGAGCCGCCTCTGCTCCTCCACAGTGGCCCTCCCACCGGTAAACGCTGCCAAAACCTTCTTCTTGGCTTCCTTAGGCGGGTCCGAAAGCGTAATCATGCTCATGGGATCCCTCTTGGACATCTTCGTGTCTCCCTTGAGCGACCTGACCAGCTTGTGGTATACCGCAGAGGGAGGAATCAGGCCCAAATCGGCGGAATGCTTCTGTGCGATGTCCCTCGTCAGCCTGATGTGGGGGTCCTGGTCTGCACCGACAGGTACCAGAACCGGCTTGGGCCCCCCGAAGATCTTGGTCTGAGGGAGTAGGATGTCACCGGCCTGGACGAAAGCAGACAGATAGAGGCCAATGGGCCTCTCTCCGTAGATCGCCTTCAGGGTATTGAATGTAGCGTCGCGGGAGAAGATGAAGGCGAGGTCCTGGACGGCGAGCGAGTCGGACTGCTTGTAGATAACGGCACGTTCGGGGTCGAGGCCGAGCGCAAGCAGGTCTGCCGCGTTGATAATGGCCATCCTGGAGCTTTCGGCCATGTTCACACCGTTGTCGCAATACGCTTCGACGTCGGCGATGGCGTAGAAGGCAGTGGCCTTCTTGGAGAGCGATTGAAAGAATATGATTTCGTCGGCCGTGACCTTGCTCCCAAGATGGAAGGGGCCGGTGGGCTTGATGCCTGACATGACGGCGTAGGGCCTTCCAGACGCCACCGCATCGGTGATTTGTTGGAGGTCTCGGTGGCCGAAGATGAACTTCCGGGTTGCGTATCTGTTCGCCTTCAGAGATGCAAGGAGCTCATCCGTAACGGGTGATATTCCGAACTCCTGATAGAGGCGGTTGTAGTCTTTGATGTCGGTGGTCCCCCATGGGTCAAGCTGAAGTTCTGACATTCTTTTCGGGGGATTCGACGGCTGTCATGTTGAAAAACTTTTAAGGCCTTGGCGAAATCAGTCGGCCTTCACGGTCTATCTCTTTGTTCCTTATCCGGGTGGACGAGATTCTCACTCCGTCCTCCGCAAGGACAAGGGGGACGAGAATAACGTGCACGGTGCTCAGGCCAGATTTTGTCCTTACGAAGTTAGCGTGCATGCCTCGATCAAACGATTCCGGCGTGACCACGACCGCCTCCACAGAAGGGTCTGTGGCGAGGGGACCATAGTGGTCCTCAAGCTGGAGGAGCTTGAAAGACTCGCCCGAGTGGTTCTCGGTTATATACTTCACGACGCCCATGAACCTTTCGTTATAGTGCTGCTCGGGCGTCTTGCCAAGGGAGTGGGCGAGAGCGTCTGACACCACTCCTATGAGGAGCGTGTCTCCAATCTCGAAGCCTTCGTCGAGGAGGGCCCTGTGGCCCTTGTGGAGGTAATCGAAGGTCCCCCCGAGGGCGACGACTTTGAATCTTTTGGAGGCGACCCGCTTCTTATGCAAGTCCTCTACGGGAGAGTTAGCAAAATGTCTTTATTTTAAACCATTCCCAAGAGATAGGTGAGCGATTGACCCCAAGGGAATCCTACGTCAAGGCGGGACAGATAGCTTCAGAGGCATTGCAGGAGGGCGCGAGAATTATGGCCGAGGACATGCTCGTCGAGGAAGTCTGTGAGAAGGTAGAAGAGAGGATAATCTCCAGAGGAGGGCTTCCCGCCTTTCCCTGTAACATATCGCAGAACGCCGAAGCGGCCCATTACTCCGCGTCGCCGGGGGACAGTCGGAGGATTCAGAGGGGGGCGATCGTGAAGCTCGATATCGGGGTCCACGTTGACGGCTACATCGCCGACACGGCCGTCACTGTAAACTTCAATCCCTCTCTGGAGGACATGGTGTCTGCCAATAGGGCTATCCTTTCAGATGCCTTGAAGTCGATCAGGAGGGAGGCCGCACTGGGGAACGTTGGAGAGGTCGTCGACATGGAGGCCTCAAGGCGGGGCTACAGGCCCATAGCTAACCTAGCCGGCCACCAGCTGGACCAGTACGTCCTTCATGCTGGAGTTTCGGTGCCCAACGATAGGGAGAGGACCGACGGATCCTTCAAGCTTGACACGGCCTACGCCATAGAGCCGTTCCTGGTGGCGAAGGCCGCCCGAGGATGGGTGATCAACGGCCCTCCCGGCAACATATACAGGCTCGTGAGCAGGAAGAGGATCAAGGACAAGGAGCTGGCCAGCGCAGCCGAGTTCATCTGGCAGAGCTACAAGAGCCTCCCCTTCAGCTCGAGGTGGTTCGCAAAGGCCTATGCCGGGGAGAAGGCCGCTGGGATACTGCAGTCCCTGCTAAAGGAGAGGATCGCCATGACGTATCCTGTGCTTACGACCGTTGATGGGGCCCTGGTCTCCCAGTTCGAGCACACGGTCCTTGTCGGCGCAAATGAGACCCTTGTGACTACCCTCTAGGCCTTAGGAGGGGCTTCGCCGTAGATTGCGGAGATGAACATGGTGGCTCCGCACTTGGGACACTTCCCCGCCTCCTTGATGATATAGTCGCCCTGGGTGAAGAGCCTCTTGTTCTTCGTGCTACATTTGGGGCATTCTTCTATGGTGTACACTATCTGCTTCTGGTTCGACCCCACCTCTGCGCCCATCAAGTCGGTGCCACCGCCCTACTGAGCCACGCCCAGCGTGTTCCCGACACCGATGACTACGACCTTGCCGTTCTCCGGAACGGTCTGTTCCACTATCCTGTAGATCGACTTGTGGACTTCGCCGACGGATTCCGATATCTCTTTCTTCATGGCCCCTATGGCCTCGATTATCGACTCCTTGACGATAACGGCGTATAGCGGGATGCCCTTCCTGTAGGCAGCGTCTTCGATCTTGAATTTCTCGACCCCATAGCCGCCAATGGCGGCGCCGACACCCTCCGCGACGTCGCCTGTCTTCTCTCCTTCGAGCTTCAGGGCAGCGTCAATCATTATGATGGCCTTAGTATCGTTGTGTTCCCCCTCGAGGATCTTTATGAGCCCGTCGTCGAGCTCGCCAAGCGAGCCCTTGGGGCCCTCCGACTTGAGCAGCACCACCTTTCTGTTCTTGTAGCTGGTCTCTGCGACCACCGTGTCGCGCTCTACCTTGGATTTCGGAAGGTCCCTCATGAGGAGGCCGACGCTCATGGGGCCGATTCCGTCGCCTAGAGGTTGGCCTTGCTCAAGTGTCCCCATGGCCATGACCAATGCGTCAGCCTGCTTGAGGAGGGTGGGCAGGATCATGTAGAGCTGGTAAATGAGATAGAAGTTGGCGGACTTCTTGCCTAGGAGATAAAAGTGGCGCACTACCTTGTAGATCTGGTTCATGGAGGCGGCGACGCCGGCCATGTTCTCGATGACGCTGCGCTCCACTTCGTTTGTGGCAGGCATCAGCTGAGAGACCTCCTCCCTGATGCGGTCGTCCTGCGTAGTCAGGATGTGGTCCATCTTCTTCACGATGCCACTGGGGTCCATGCTCACCGGCTGGATGGTAAAGTACTCCAAGAAGTCGTCCATCTTCTTGCTGACCTCTTGGTTTCCAGGAGCCCTCTTAGTGACATAGCCCATGAGGGTCTGCTTGGATTTGTCCCTCAGGAGGCTCAGCCGAGATAGACCTCTTCCGACGTCCCCCTGGTACTGAATCAGCTGGAAGCGCTGGCCGAAGATCATGAAAAGGAATATGGGTCCAACTAAGAAGGCGATCTGAATCGTAAGATTCAGTGGGTCCGTGGCTATCTGGAATGGCGCTAGCGTCGCTAACACGACCACTGAAGGGTGGGTAAGGAGGCATTATTTTAAGCTATAATCTGTTCCCACTAGCGCCGTCCCCCAAGGGATCTGCCGAAACGGCCAGACGACCTCTGTGGGAGCGTCCACCTGTCGATCCCCGGTGTCTTGGCCCGAGTGTGAAGGACCGAACTGACCATATTCCTCCATGACAAAGGAGATGTAGGCGCCGGCACCACTGCTTCGCGAGAGCTCGCGCATCTCACTAGCACAGCGGCGGTGACGGGTTTAACTTCTGGGTTCGGAATGGGACCAGGTGGGACCCCGTCCCTATGGCCGGCTGAACAGACCCACATCAGGGCACAGTAATTAACCTTTGCCCGCAGTCGTAATCGGAAAGAAAGAGACCACCGGGGCCTTCAGGGAGGGCCTGTGGTTTCTAAGGGGCCCGCCTCCGATTGGGGCGCCTCAAGAGGAGGCGAAGAGCGAGGGCAACGCGAAGGATGAAGGAGCCATCAAAACGTCCACGATGCAAGTCACGAATTCATGATGTGTTGGCCACCGGTCCGGAACGCGTCGCCAGCTGGTGCCAACAAGGGGCCCCATCAAGCAAGACTCGGGCGATCGTCGCTGTCAGTCACAACGGGAATGGGAAGATGCTAGGGAACGCGACCCCGAAGAGACTCCCCAAGATTGCGTTCAGCACTATGAGGACCAGCAAAGAGAGGACCGCTATTCCGAAAGCTCCTAGCCAGCCGGTATCAAACGATGCCCTATACACGGCAAGCCAGGCAACGAAAGCTAGAATCAATGCCAGTACGTCTGCGGATGCTCCGACTAAGGGTTGCAGGAAATAGGCGACGGCGAAGAGGACTATCGCGTACACTAATACCCCTCCTAGCGTTGCAGCCATGGCATCGCCGAAGCTCGCCTTGCCGGACGTCACGATTTTCCCGGCTATGTACGCTGGGATGGAGGCTACTATCCAGAGGATGATGAGGCCTATGATGAGGAAGACCACGTTAGATATGCCTGACATCGCGACGACGGAATTTGGCGAAGTCGGATTTAGCCTTTGCCGAGATATCGGGTACGCGAAGCTTTCGACCTTTGGAGGGCCAGATGGCGTCAGGGGGCAGCGAAAAGGACCTAGGGAGGGCTTAAATATCGCTTGCGATATCGCCAGTGATATGAGCGAACAGAAGACGGGCGCGGGACGAAGCGTGGTCCCGAGGGGCTTCTCGAGATACTATGTCCTCTCATTGTTGCAGGAGAAGCCGATGACAGGGAAGGAAATCATGGATGAAACGGATAGAAGGACCGGCGGCGCCTGGAGGCCGTCTCCGGGCCTGGTCTACCCTCTCCTGGGGAAGTTGCTCTCCGAGGGGCTGATCGAAGACATCGATGGTCGGTATACGACCACTGAGGCTGGAGGGAGGAGGCTCAAAAGCTACGAAGGAGCCAAGGATGAAGTAGACCGGACGCTGAGCGGCCTGATGCGCGTTGGTCTTTACGGGAGGTTCGTGGCGCAAGATGTGGTCGACCGGCTCATGGGCCTCACCGAGATGCTCAGGGAGGACGTTTCGCACCTCACCGCCGAGCAGAGAGTGAAGTATAGGGCCTTCCTCAAATCGGAGCTCCAGAAGATCGACGAACAAGATCGCGGAACTTCCAGTCAGGGCCAAGATTAGAGATCTAGGGTAACCTACTCTGCCGGCAGGCAAGGGGCCCAAACGCCTGCCCGTCTTATTGGACGACTTTGCGCTTCGGTCGGACTCATGTGGCTCCTTTTACACGTTCAGTCACATGATATCATGGCTTGATGGCCACCACCCATCTGGCGCTCGCCACCTCGCTGTACCTTGGCCTAAGGGCGATTGGAATTGACACTGGCGTAGACATTGTCCTAATTGCAGCCCTCGTCGGAAGCGTGTTTCCTGACATCGACCATCCACGCTCTAGTATAGCGCAACAGTCTCTGCTTTTTGAAGGAGTTTCAAGAGCCGTTTCGAGCCTTGGCGGGCATAGGGGGGTGGTGCATAGCCTCTTTGCCTGCTCGTTCTTCACGGCGGCGCTTTACGTCTTCTTGAATCATGGCGGATTTGGCGGCGCAATCGCTTGGGGGTTCGGATTCGGCTACCTGACCCACCTCTTAGGAGATTCGATGACGAAAGGTGGAATCGCGTGGCTGCGGCCATTCCGCGATCGCAAGGTTAGAGGACCGCTTCGTACCGGGTCCACGGCCGAAGAGCTGCTTCTTGTCCTCCTGCTGGCACTGATACTCTACGAGCTGCTAGTCTATTGAAACATCACCTAGGGACGCCCGCTTAGGCGCCAACCTCCAGAATCGCGACAGCGTCGAGAAGAAGCCCGAAGAAGCTTTGGAATGGTCTTGCCCCGTAATGCTTTTCAATAGAACCCGGCGCAGGAATGGACGCTGGACGGGTTGGGAGCGTCGTCCAGCATGGCAAGCGCACACAGGACGCCCTGGAGAGGTAGGACGGCAGGCTCCAGAAGATGCTACAGGTTCGCTGATCCCAGCGATGGGGATGATGTACATCTGGAGCACCGGGG
>CAYYVT010000105.1:0-1550 GCA_964475215.1 uncultured Nitrososphaerales archaeon | reverse complement strand
GGGAAGTAGATCTTCACGTCGCTGGCCGAGCGGTACAGCCTTGCAGGAACGAAATGGGTTATGTCCAGGAAGGGAAGGACTTCGTCGAAGATCTCGTTCTGCACCTTCGACTCTCGGATCTTGTCGAAGGCGGCGTAATTCTTGAACTCCCACCAGTCCTCCGCGTCGTAGGTGCCAAAGCCCAAGACGGAGAAGAAGGTCCCGATGTACTTGACCCCCGTCTCCTCCTCGTACGCCTTGATCAGCTTCTTCGCCTTCGCAGAGCCGAGCCAGTCCCTAAAAGCAGCCGACTTTTCGGGTTTCAGGAAGTACGGCGTCACATAATAGACGGGCATGCCGGGTCGGCAGGCCTCTTTCACTCTGAGGGGGATATAAGCATCCGCCCATAATCTCAGGTTCCTTCTAATCGACGAGGGAGGCACCGGTGGACGTCGTTCGAGGCCAGCGTCAGCTCCGAGTTCGACGACTTCGAGTAAGGGTGGAATGGCCGAAGCCTAGGGCATTCTTGGTTTGACGGCATGGGCCTTCGGGGGCCGGACCAAGACTAGGAAGAGAACGAAGAGCGTCGCGACGGCCACCACGCCCTCGGTAGCTTCAGTGACGGTGGACACTCCGGAGATAACGTTGTTCGCCCATTGGTTGGCCAGTATCCCGGTCAGCGCCCAGACGACCACCAGGCCGTAGGCGGGGTCCCTCCTTGTGCCCAGCAGGAGCAGCGTGATCGCCAACGCCACAACCGTGACGAGCTGGGCCCAGGTGGAAGCAGCTATCCCGAAGCCATTCCAACTGATGGAGACCAGGGCAGAGGAGACGTCGGCGATGGTGGCTATGGTAATCCAGCCGAGGTAGACCGAGAAGGGCGCGTGTACGCAGATCTTCTCAATGCGGGTGGCGTTGGACCTGCCGACATTCAGCCGGAGGTAGATAGCGATGAGGGAAAGGAGGAGGGCGAATATCAGCACCACCGACGCCGTGATGTACTCGTACTGCCAAAGGAAGAGCCAGACCACGTTGAACACGGAGCTCAGGATGAACAGGTAGCTGACCTTCTCGTTGAATGCATCTCCCCTGTGCCCCGGCAGGAGCTGGAAGATGACGAAGACCGCCAGGAGCGCGTAGATGACTCCCCAGATGGCGAAGGTGAAACCAGCGGGAGTGATTAGGGTCGGGAATGCCGCCGAAACGTCGGCCGTGTTCACGCCTCCAAGGAGCTTCGTGCTTCCGGCGATGGAGTTGACGATGATGACGGCACCGAAGGCCAGCAGGTTCCCCACCTGCACGGCCGAAATACCCTTCTTCTCGGACATCCTCGTTCCCTCTGTTCCTGGGTCTTGGGCTAGGATATGTAAGGATTATCGTCTCCAAACGGCCCGAGGTTCGACTTGGAGAAGTGCATAGGGTGCGGCCAGTGCGCCTACATATGTCCCGAGGGGGCGATAGAAATGGAGAGGATAAGGCCCATCTACGAGAGGGGAAAATACTCCACCGCTAGGCTCGCGCTCAACTACCTCTTCTTCACCGTCCTGGTCCTGCCGGGCCTCCTCCTCTAC
>CAYYVT010000104.1:0-5101 GCA_964475215.1 uncultured Nitrososphaerales archaeon | reverse complement strand
TTCCAAGCATTCTTATCGGCTATGTGCCTGCGTCGGCCGTGTCCAAGGCGAGTTCCCTGCTCGGAGTCAGCGTACCCGCTATGATAGACGGCGTGGCCATCTTCGGCGTCGCGCTGGCGGTGCTCTCGGCCGTACAAACTTGGGCATACAAGTGGTCGATTGTAAAGCCAGTCGCATCTTCAATCCACATGATCACGAGCTACGCCCTACTCCTCTTTCTGCTAGGCTTCGGAAACCCGCTGACCTTTGGCACCATGAACCTCAGCATCTCTTTATCTGCGCTGGGCTCTCAGACAACAGGGATAGGGCCGATAAGCGTCTCACTCGTTTCGACCTTTCTCGCTCTGTTGGTTGGAGTGGCCGTGGTCATGAAGGCGGGCCAGAAGTGGATGAAGTATGTGGAGGACAAGAGGTTCCACGCGCTTGACCTGCTAGCGGAGGCCCCGAAGGATTCAACTTAAGCGGGGTTCGAATCCGAAAGTCGTGATATAGGACTGACAGAAAACTGACTACTATGTGTAGAAAGACGTAAGAATTAAGTAGACGACCTACATTATCCACATACCCGTTTCATCGACGAGCCCCGGACCGGTCACCCTTCATGATGGAAGATATCAGTTCACCATAGATGGACAGGCAACCGGTGCCCCCTCCCCAAATGATACGCCTTTGACGTTCGTCGAACTCAAGCCTGCCCACCCTGTAGCTTCGGCTAAACAGTAGGGTAGCCTTAGAGGCAAATTTCGGACATCCGTTGGTGCTGGAAGGGGAATTGATTTCATAAGCCGTAACGCGGGCTTGAATCTGCTTCAGCCTATGTCTTTCTGTCCCTTCTTGCTTTCTCGCTGAGCAGACTTGTGGAGTCGATGTAGCTCGGAAATCTTTTCCTTGAATTCTTTCTTCTTTTTCTTGTTTCCTTGCGTCCGCGCCTGGTCGTACAACTTCCTTAGTCTCTCTTCTTCTGCCGCGTAACTGGACAACTTCGGATACCAAGCCGCGGCGCCCTAAATACGTCTTCCATATAAGGAGCGCAGTAGTGCCTGGCCAAGCTTGTGCGTCCGTAATGCGATTCCTAGCCCTCGCTTGGCCTCGACCGGCGGACCCTCTTCCTCTGTCTGGCCTCTTGGATCAGCCTGTGATGGAGATTGACCGATCCTCGCCTCGATTCGGGGCTGAGATGAAACTCATCCCGGAAGGGGCACATCCGATCCATTGCAGCGGTTCCGACGTACTCCGCGAAGACCACGGGGTAGAGCCTGCATTCAGCCGGCCTGTCTTCGTAGATGGTGCAACGGGCTCCATCGTGGAAGACGCAGCGATGGCGAGGTTCTTCAGCACCATGAGCCCTTTAGACTCCATCGCGAAGCGTTCCCTCGCGTAGCCCAGAGACTCGATCCTGCGGACGTCCTCGTCCAACAGGGCCATGGCGGTCCCCCTGCAGCAGATCGTGCAGGATCGTTCGAGACAGATGTTCCCTTCGGCCAAGTGACCGGGATTCGTGGTGCCCCCGGAATCGGGGCTGGGCAAGGGCGACATCATCTCCTGCCAAAAGCCTCCTCCATAAGGGCGTATGGGCGGCCCCCCGGCGGGCGAGCGATAGTGCCCGGTGGATGGAGTCGCTTGAAGAGATGACCGCACAATCCAGCACCTTAATATTATCGTGCCGAGAAGCGACTAACGACGAACACGATGAGTTACGGACAGCGCAGTGGGGGATACGGTCGAGGGAGCTACGGTGGCTTCGGTGGCTCCCGTAGCTTCGCTTCGAAGCCGGTCAAGGTTGGCGAAGAGTACGACGTGGAGATTACGGAAATCTCGAGACGCGGTGACGGCATCGCGAAGATACAGGGATTCATCATCTTCGTTGTCGGCGCGAAGGCAGGCCAGAAGCTGAAGGTGAAGGTCACCAATGTAACGGACAGGTACGCCACCGCCGAGATTGTCACCCCCACTACAAGCAAGGGCTCGCAACCCGCCGGAGCTTCCACATCGACTGATGCCGGGCCGGCTGGAAACGCATAGTAGATTACGTACAGGCAGATGCGGGAGGGGAGGAATCCTCTCCTCTGGTCTAGAATGGGCGTTAATCGACCACGAGAACGGGCGGAGGGTTTTCTTCTTTCCGCCATCAGCTCTTCCACCTAGGGCGACCGATGCTCAAGAACACGGGATGTTTGGTGCAGCGGATCATCGCAGCCAGGATCGTTCGGCAGGGGTCGGGGCGCTCTAGCTCTTGGGATGCTTCTGCTCCTACCAGCCCTTACCCAAGGAGCCTATGATCGGATAGATGCCCTTGATCCTGTTCCTTATGGTGACCTCTGTCACGCCAGCGGCCTCCGCGACGTCCCTCTGCGTCACCTTGGTCTCCCCTTCGACGATGGTGCTGGCAAGGTAGAGGGCGGAGGCCGCAAGCCCCATGGGGTCCTTTCCGGCCATTCCCCTCGAATCCTTCAGCGCGGAGAGTATTTCGAGAGCCCTTCTCTGGCCCTTTTGGGAGATCCCCGCCTTGCTTGCTATTCGAGTGACGCACCGCGAGGGGTCCGCTACCGGCACCGCCAGGTCGAGACTCTTCACCAGGATCCTGTAGCACCTCGCCAGGTCCTTCTTCCTCATGTCGCTCACCCTCGCCACGTCCTTCAGGTTTCGAGGGGTGGAGGTCGCTCGACATGCCTCATAAAGGGAAGCGGAAGTCATCCAGGATATCACCCTCCCCCTGATCAGGTTCATCTCGAGGGCCTTCCTGTAGACGTAGGCCGCCCTCTCGACGACGTTGGGGCCCACGTTGAGCTTCTCAGCCATCTTCGAAAGCTCGCCCAAGGCGACGTTCAGGTTCCTGTCCCTGGGCCTGTCGTAGACGGTACGGTTGTCCCACGTGCGCATCCTTCGGACGGCGTTCATCGTCGTGGAAGAGAGCTTCGCCCCGCCGGCGTCCCTGTATTCGTTCCCGATGACCGTGGACAGCCCCATGTCGTGCCTGGAGAGCAGCTCCGGGTCGCCCGTGTGGCTCAGGGCTTCCCTCTCTTCGGGAGAGAAGGCCCTCCACCCCACGCCCGACTCCTGCGCCCTGTCCTCGAGGACATACCCGCAGCCGCTGCAGACGTACTCTCCGGTGATCGAATCAAAGACGGACGTCTGGGCCGAGCATCTCGGGCACCGCCTGGCCGTCACCGGATGGGCCAAGCGAGCCGCTTCCCGACGACCTCATCCTGGCGGCGCGACATGACTATGGGCTTCCGGCGGCTTCTCCGTCGCCTGGTCCGCGCCTGTCCGTAATCCGACAAAAGTCTGGACGTAGTCTATCGTCTTCTTCGCCTTGACATCCGGTCCTGGTCGCTCATCTGCACGCAGACGGGGCATTCATATCCATTCCCTGTCCGCCTCATGCGAATCTTATGCCTGGGGCATGAGGGTACAGTTTCTTCCACACAATAGTTCGAACAGGTGGGCTATTACGTGTTCCTACCCTAGCTTGACGTTCTTCGCCCTGTGTGGCCTCGCGGGACGCGGTCCGCCCGCTTCGAGGCCATTTCGGCCGGCAGAATCTATAGTCGGCCGCGCTAAGGCGGTACAGGCTGGATAAGGATCAATGGGCCGGGCTGTAGCACTTATCAATTGAGTGAATCCCATATACGCGATATGAGAACCCTGGGAAGAGAGCTACTATTGCCGAGCTAGTGTTAAAAGCGGACGAATAACTTACGTTATTCATATACCCATCTCATCGACTGGCCTTGGCCTGACCAGAGGGCGAGCCTCGTGCCTGCATCGGTATTCGCGGTATAGCGCTTGCTATGTCAGGTGGGATGATTCATCCTGACTCGCTACATCGCCAACGTTATTTCGATGCTGCTGACGTTGCTCATTATGCCGGTCTCCGCGTTCTTCAGCTGCTCTGTGTCGATCTTTATGTCCTTGACCTTCGCGTTGGTCGCAAAGCGCTTCCTCACTATCTCGGCCGTGTCGACAGCCGTGCTGATGGACCTCCCTCTGGCCTTGATCTGCACCTCGTTGGACCCGCTTTGAAAGCGGGTGAGACACGCGAGCACGTAATCCATTACCGGCTTCTTTCCGATGAATACGGTGTTAGGGGTTGACATTGCCGTTACCTGTGGGCACGACGACATAGGTCTTAAGTGTGTTCCATCAGCCGGTAGCTTGGGCAGGCCTCGCATTCCGTCCTTTCTTAATTGCGAAGGCATCATCTTGCAGAGAGCGAACAGCGAAGCGTGGAGGTCCGATAGCTGAGCCGTGGTGCTGCCGCCTATGCCGCCGACGGCTCTTTCATCTTCAGCTCAGTCTTCAATCCCTTGTATCTGTTCCTGATCGTGACTTCCGTGACGCCGGCGGCTTCGGCGACGTCCTTCTGGGTCTTGTCCTCGCCTTCGAGCACGCAGGCCACGTAAAGGGCCGCCGCAGCGAGGCCCATCGGGTCCTTCCCAGCGCTCGTTCTTGATTCGATGGTCCCCTTCAAGATGCCCAAGGCGCGTCTCCTGGTTCTCTCGGTCAAGCCCGTCTTGCTGGCGATCCTGGAAAGGCACTTCATAGGATCCGCGAGGGGCATCCTTAGCTCCAGCTCACGCAAGAGCAGCCGATAGCATCTGGCTATGTCCTTCTTCTTCGTGCCACTGGCGAGCGCCACGTCCTTCAAGGTCCTCGGTGTCTCCGTCAGCCTGCAGGCGGCATAGGCGGATGCTCCGATAAGTGCGCTGATGCTCCTTCCCCTCACGAGGCCCCTATCCATGGTCTTCCGGTAGATGTAGGCAGACCTTTCGACGACCACGTCCGAAATGTTCAGCTTGTCGGCCAGCTTATCCAGTTCGCTGAATGCCTGCCGCAGGTTCCTGTCCACCGGTTCGTGGATCTGGCTCCTCCCATCCCATGTCCTGAGCCTCTTGATGGCCGTCCTGACGCTGCCAGCCAGGTTCTTTCCGGAGGCATCTCTGTTCTCCGGGCCGATGACCGTAGCCAGACCCATGTCGTGCACGGCCAGCGAGGTGGGGATCCCCACTCTGCTCCTGCTTTCCTTCTCTTCTGCCGTGAAGGATCGCCACTCGGGACCCGTCTCCTCGATCCGCTCCTTGGTTACGAACCCGCACGAATT
>CAYYVT010000103.1:0-12492 GCA_964475215.1 uncultured Nitrososphaerales archaeon | reverse complement strand
TCAAGGAGGGGCTGGGGAAGTACATGTCGGAGAACCTTCACTCAGCCGTCGCCGTGCCCCTTGCCGAGATGATGGAGCTGGTGGACAGCGTAAAGGAGATCTCCGTCTCGCGCTGCATCTGCAGGGTCCATTACCACAGGTGCGACGAGAACACCTGGAACTGCTTCTTCGTCAATTCGGGGGCCGAGGAGCATGCGAAGGTGCACGGCAGGTACAACAAGAGGGTGACAAAGGAGGAGGCGAAGGAGATCATCAGGGCGTCCTATGACAGGGGCCTGGTGACGTCCGTCGACTGGTGCGTCTATCCCTACACCTACGGGATCTGCTGCTGTTGCAGGGACTGCTGCGTCCCCACGAGGATGAGGGTCGACTACGGCCTCAAGGTGGCGCTGGTCCCCACCCACAAGCCCGTTCTAGTCGGGAGCTGCAGCGGCTGTGGCGTCTGCCTGCAGCGGTGCAAGACCGAGGCCGTATCATATACGAACGGCCTGCGGTTCGACCTGGAGAAGTGCATAGGCTGCGGCCAGTGCGCCTACATATGTCCCGAGGGGGCGATAGAAATGGAGAGGGTAAGGCCCATCTACGAGAGGGGAGAGTACTCCACCGCTAGGCTCGCGCTCAACTACCTTTTCTTCACCGTCCTGGTTCTGCCCGGCCTCCTCTTCTACACCTTCGTGAACGGTGTCCTCAGGAGGAAATACCCCAAGGAGGAGTTCCTCGAATGGGGGAAGGACGCCCACGGCCCCTACGCGGTGCACGAAGCATAGTCGCTGTCCGTCTGGAAACTCTCATTAGCGCCAGCCACCGACGGACATGGTGGTGGGACCCTGGAGATAACTGGCGGAGTGCACGTGGTCGACGGGGTGAGGGCCAACTCCTACCTGCTCATCGCGGGCGAGGGCCTGGTCGTCATCGACGCCGGCTTTTCTGGCGCTGACCGGATAGTCGAATACGCTAGGGGAATCGGCTTCTCCCCAGACAAGATAAAGACCATCATACTGACCCACCCCGACGTCGACCATGCCGGGGGAGCCTCGAAACTCAAGGAGATTACGGGCGCCAAGGTCGCGATACACGAGGCCGACGCGGCCCGGCTCTCCGGGGAGAAGCCGCCCAAGGCCGTCAAGGGAGCCCTCGGCGTGATCATGAAGGTGGCGGGCAGCATGATGAAGCTCAAGCCTGTCAAGCCCGACATCCTGCTGAAGGAGGACGACAGGATTGACGGGCTCACCGTCATCTTCACGCCAGGCCACACTGAGGGGAGCATCTCCCTTTACAGGCCCGACGGGGTGCTCTTCGTCGGCGACGCCCTGAGGACGAGCGACGACGGCAGGCCCAGGCTGTCAGGAGACATGATGAACTTCGATACGGAAATGGCAAAGCAGTCCGTCAGGAAGCTGGCGACGCTGGATTTCTCAATCCTCCTCCCAGGCCACGGGCCTCCCATAAAGGAGAACGCTTCGGCCCTGGTGAAGGAGCTGGTGGCCTCTGGCTTCAAGTGATCAGGTTCCTAGCCAACCTTCTTGGAGACGTCGTAGCGGCTGAAGAAGGCTAGGGCGACGGCGGTGCTTACGAGGAAGTAGGCTCCGATGAGAAGCGCCGAGAAGATGGTGGAGGGCTCCACGGGCCCGGTGGCGCTGATGAACTGGAGGATCCTGGCCGCCCCGGATGGAAGGTTGGAGATGGCGTACTGCAGGGAGAGGGAGCCTTCAGGGGAGGTCGGAATGTACATCTGGATCACCTTGAAGGAGTTCGTGCCCGTGAGCTCGGACACTATGGAGATGTACAGCCCCGCCAGGTCGCTGGCGAAGTACACGGCGGTGGCGAAGATGTAGGAGATGGAGGATCTCCTAATCAGCTCGCCGAGCATGAAGGCCACCGAATAGAACAGGAGGGAGGCGTAGGTCTCCACCAGCACAACGCCGGGGACTATGCTCAAGGACGATTGGTTCCCGAAGGTCGCCGTGGCGGCAAGGATGCTCAGAAGGGAGTTGAGCACCACTATGCAGAACAGGAGGAAGTATCCGCCGAGGAACTTGCCGACGAAGTACTCGGTCCTGCTCACAGGCTTCGAGAGGAGCATCTCGGCCGTCCCCTGCTCATACTCCTCCGACATGGCCCCCGCGGCGATGAATATGGCGATGAACTGAATGAAGAAAGATAGTGGGGCGAAGACCCCTGCGACCCAGAGGTAGGGATAGTCCGACGCCGGTATGACGGTGAGGTGAGAGGTGGAAAGTATGTAGTAGGGGATGGTATCAAGAAGGATTGTAAAGGCGACGAAGATCAGGACCTTCCTCCTGGCCAGCGCCCTCCTCACCTCATAGCTCATGAAGGTGAGGACCACCGAAGGCCTCAAGGTCCGGCCCTCCTAAGGGCGTCGATGTAGGCCCTCTCGAGCATCCTCTCTCCCTCCTTCATCGTGTAGAGCTGGGCCCCGGATGCAACGATCAGCTGGGCGATCTTGGGCCTGACTTCGGCGTCCTTCTGGGCGGAGACGATGATGGAGCCATCACGCAGTCGGACGTCGATCACTCCCTGGAGGCCCCTGATCGACTTGAGGCAGTCATCGGTGACGCCCTTAGCCTCTACGACCAGCTCCTTCTCCCCCAGCACTTGGGTCACTACTTCGGCCACGGGCCCCTTGAAGAGGACCCTGCCGTTGTGAATCATTGCGACGGAGGAACACAGGTCCTCCACTTCGTCCATCATATGAGAAGAAAGGAGGATGGTCCCGCCTCCCTTGGCGAAATCTCGAAACACGTCCCTCAGGTGAGCTGTCCCCGCCGGGTCGAGCCCTATCATGGGCTCGTCCATCACAAGCACTTCCGGCGAGCCCATCAGGGCGGTGGCTATGGCGAGCCGCTGGATCATCCCCTTGCTGAGCTTCCCCACCTTCACGTTGACGTACTCGGCCAAGCCCACCGTCTCGAGCATGGTCGAGATCTCCCTCTGGACCTCCGACGGCTTCAGGCCCACCTCCGATGCAGTGAGCTTCAGGAGGTCCGACGGCGTGAGGAACGTCTGGATGTTCGGGAGCTCCGGCGAGTATCCTACCTTCCTGAGCGCTTGGACGTGGTTCTTCAGTGGATCAAGGCCCTTCAGCTCCACCCTTCCGGAGGTCGGCCGAACCAGCCCCAGGAGCATCCTTATGCAGGTGGTCTTCCCCGAGCCGTTGGGCCCCAGAAAGCCGAAGATCTCGCCCTTCTCCACCGAGAAATCGACGGGTCCAATTTCCTTCCTTCCGTAGTCTTTCACTGAAGAAAGGAAGCTTATGACAGCCTGTCCCAAGGGCCCCGACCCTTTAGTCTACCCAGTAAAGGGGCTTGCTTTCGTTCTTTGCGTCGCCCCGCCGGCGATGCCTGACCACCAGTGGGACGCCAACGACGGCCGCAGCAGCGCCCGCACCGATCACAGAGTAGGCCGCCGTCTGACCCTGAGTCGAGGGACCGGACAGGGAGAGGTTCGTGGCCTGCAGGACGGCGGTGACGGAGTAGTTCCCATCCACCTCGGCCGTTGCGCTGTAGACGAGGGTCGAAGGGAAGACGGTCACATTGCCCGTACCGCTTTGGGTCTGGTTCTGGAAGGTGGCGGAGAAGGCAAAGCCGTAGACCTGCGACTGGTAGGACGCTCCGCCGAAGTCTATCGTGGCGCTGGTGGCGTTAGAAAGCTCCACTGAGATGGAGTATCCTCCCGTGCTGTTGCTGTAGCTCAGCGACTGGTTGAGCAGGCCCGGAAGGTACGGAAAGAGGTCGATGGACGCGTTGACAAGCCGGCTGTAGGTCAGGTTCTGGCTCATGCCGGTCAGCGAGAGCACGACGTCCGAGAAGCTGGCGTTCTCGCTAGGTCCCACGCTCTCGTTCACTGTGAGGCTACCCGAATTCATCGGAGAGGAGTATGTGATTCCGTAAACTACGTAGCCCTGGCTGGTCTGGGAGGCGCCAGCGAAGGCCAATGCAGGCGCAAGAAGCAACGCTAACGTCGTCGCCAGCGCCAAGACGGCCTTGAGGTTCACAATCCTGAATCCCACTGGGCAAGATATAAACGGTATCGAACAACACTACGTCGCACCTTCTGTGATTCAGAATGCTTCAACAGGTTCCAGTGATTCTGGAGGCGAGCCCCTGCAAATGAAGGTCAGGCTGAGGAAGCCGGCCGTAGGCGATCTTCCGAAGATGGAGGAATGGATTGCCGGCCGGGCTTTCTAGGGGATTTCATTTTCGGACGGTTTGGCAGGCACGACGTCACATAGGTTTTAATGCCCATCAGTTTACCGTAAGAGAGTTCACCCATGACGAAGGTCCTGCTCTACGGAAACAGCGTCCTGGACCTGCTGAAGCTGCTCCCCAGTAAGGAAAGGACGATAATCCTCATCAGGCATTCGGAAAGGCCATCTCTCGAAGGAATCCCAATCAGCGCCTGGAACGGCATAGGGCTCACCGAAAGGGGAGTCGAGGCCGCAGGGGACTTCGGCCAGGAGCTCGCCGGAGCGGTGAACGGTGCCAACCTCCGTGTGTACGGATGGGGCCTTCAGAGGTGCATCGATACCGCCAATGCGATAGCGGAGGGCGCCGAGAAGGCTGGCGGAAGCGTGGTCGACCGCAGGGTTCTCCGGTTGAAGTCACCCATCGCTGACCGTGCCGGGTACGAGGCAGCTCAGATGTCGGGGCAGTGGATGGAGACCGTCGAGGACTGGTTGCGCGGGGGCCTCGGGAGCCCCATGGTCCCAATTCACGAATACGGGCCCGAAATCCTCCGGAGCCTCCTCGACCCCACGGTCTCCGTATCGGGAGAGACCTCGGTGGTGGTGACGCACGATCTGCAGATAATGGCATTCTCAAGCCATCTCTTTGGTGTCCCCACGGGCTGGCCGGACTTTCTCGATGGCCCTGTTATGAAGGCGGACGATTCGGACATGCAGGCGGGCCTGGGGGAGCTGGTCATGTCGATTCCGCTCGCCCGAGCGCTGAATTGAAGAAGGAATAATTCCCGTATGAATATCCATGAATCCTTATAATACCATCATGGCACGCCCCACATGTGGCAAACAGCTACCTTTTTACCTCAGAGTCAGTCGCTGAGGGCCATCCCGACAAGGTCGCAGACCAGATCTCCGATTCGATCCTCGATGCCATCATCGCCCAGGACAAGAACGCCCGCGTCGATTGCGAGACCCTTGTAATGGAGAGCATGGTGATTGTAACAGGGCAGATAACCACGGGGGCCGTCGTGAACTACAAGAAGGTCATCCGGGGCGTCCTGAAGGATCTCGGCCTCGACAACGCCAGGGACGGACTCGACTGGGAGACCTGCGGAATCCTGGTCTCGATCGAGGAGCAGTCCCCGGACATAGCCATGGGGGTCAACAAGGCACCGGAGGAGATGGGGGCTGGCGACCAGGGGATAATGTTCGGCTACGCCTGCAACGAAACACCAGAGCTCATGCCCCTCCCCATAACGCTGGCCCACAAGATCGTCAAGCGCCTGGCGGAGGCCCGCAAGAGGGGCATACTTCCGTACCTGAGGCCCGACGGGAAGTCTCAGGTCACGGTAGAATATAGGGAGGGCAAGCCCGTCAGGGTCGAGGCGGTCGTGGTCGCGGCCCAGCATGAAGAGAAGGTCGACAGGGCGCAGATGAAGAAGGACATCATCGAGAAGGTGATCAAGGAGGTGGTCCCGGCCAACCTGATGGACGCCAACACGAAGTTCCTGGTCAACGAGACGGGCAGGTTCGTCATCGGCGGGACCTTGGCCGACTCGGGAATAACTGGGAGGAAGATAATCGTCGACACCTACGGAGGGATGGGCTCTCATGGCGGGGGATGCTTCGGGGGAAAGGACCCGTCGAAGGTGGACCGCTCGGCAAGCTACATGGCCCGCTACATAGCGAAGAACATCGTCGCCGCGGGCCTGGCTGACAGGTGCCAGGTCCAGATTGCCTATGCCATAGGCGTCGCCCAGCCCGTTTCGGTCTTTGTGACCACGTTCGGTACCGGGAAGGTCCCAGACGATAAGATTCAGGAGATCGTGAAGAAGAACTTCGACCTGAGGCCAGGGATGATCATAAAGAGGCTGGACCTGCTGAGGCCCATCTACCGCAAGACCGCCTGCTACGGCCACTTCGGAAGGGACGAGCCCGAGTTCACATGGGAGAAGACCGATGTGGCGAAAGAGCTCAGGCGCGAGGCCGGACTAAGCTAGGTAGCACTTCTTTGGTTTAGCGGAGGGCGGCCCAGAGACTCCTCTGGGGTACAGCCTGCAGCCCTGGGAAGGCCCTCCCGCCTACTTGAACTCTATCACGAGCGAGAGACCGGGAGTGAGGTTCTCGATGGCGTGAACGCTCCCGCTGGAGAAGGAGAATTCCCCTTTCCTCATCTTGACGATGTTCGTCTTGCCGTCAGGCCAGGTCGACTTGAACTTCGTAGGCGTGATCGCATAGACGAAATTGGCGGGATGAGAATGCATGGCGAGCTTCTGGCCCTTCCTGAACTTTATCTCCAGCACGCGCACCTTCTCGTTCTCAAAGAGAACCCTGCTCGACTTCCCTGCTACCTTGGTTACATCCGGAGGCATCTTCAACATTCTTCCCCCCGGCTCAGCTAATAATCTTGTTTTCAAATACGGACGGCCGATCACTTTTTCGGCGGGGACGAACTGGAGCTTTTCTAAAGACCTGCGATGAAGGAAGAGGAGAGGCCGCAGTACTGGGATCGGAAGTGGCGGCTCAAAGAGCAGAGGATTCGTGAGAATGTCACCCTTGACGGCAGCGACGGAGAGCTCGAGTTCGACGCGGAAGCAATTCGGCTCGCCCGTGGGAAAGATGTCCTTGACATAGGCTGCGGGCCCGGGGAGTTCACCCTGCGTGTGGCCAAGAGGGCTAGGTCGGTCGTCGGAGCCGATTCGTCCAAAGTAGCCCTTCGGATGGCGGGAAGAAACCTCGCCAAGAAGGCCCTCATTAACGTAGTGTTCCGGTATGGGGAGGCGAGGAATCTTCCCTTCGCAAATGAATCCTTCGACTTTGCCTACAGCCGGCGCGGGCCAGCGAGCGACAGCAAGAAGTGCCTCGCCGAGGTCATGAGGGTGTTGAGGAGGGGTGGCACCTTCACCGAGATCACCATAGGCGAGAGGGACAAACAGAACCTAGCCGAAATCTTCGGCAGAGGCCAGATGCTGGGTTGCAGGGGCCAGGTCTCGGCGGTCAAGAGGAGGTGGTTGGAGGAGACGGGGTTCAGGGAGGTGTCGTCCAGGGACTACCTCGGAACGGAGGTGTTCCGTTCCATGAAGGACCTGATGGTCAGGCTCCTTTCGGCGCCCATCATCCCTTCGTTCGACGTCGAAGGGGACAGGAGATTCCTTGATGCTGTGAAGGCGAAGTGCACGACGGAGAGGGGCGTCGAAACTCCTGTCCACAGGGTCATACTTGTGGGAAAGAAGGGCTGAACACACTCCAGCAAAAGTGAACAAAATCCCTAGGATAGGGAAGGGTCTTAAGTCAGGCGAGGTCAGTAGACGCGGTGCCAGCTGAGCAGAACAAGGAAGAGAAGATGCTAGAGGAGTACAAGGCCAAGACACGGGGTTCGGCAAAGCTTTTCGAGGCAGCCAAGCAGGTGAGCCCCGGTGGCGTCATGGCCGGAATCAAGTTCTTCGAGCCATACCCCATATTCATGAGGCATGCAAAGGGGGCCCACATGAAGGACGTCGACGGGAACGACTACATAGACTACCTCATGAGCTATGGGGCGCTGATCCTGGGGCATGGTAACGAACAGGTAAGACGGGCAGCCGAACAGGTATTCGAGAAGTTCGGAACCACGGTCACCGGCACGCCGAGCGAAATCGAGGTAGAATACGGAACCCTGCTGCGCGACCTCTATCACCCCGGCGGGCTGATAAGGTTCACCAACTCCGGCCTCGAGGCGACCCTCCTGGCTGTGAGGCTGGCGAAGGCGTATACAGGGAGGAGCTGTGTGGCCAAGTTTGAAGGTCACTATCACGGCGCGGTCGAACATCTGCTTGTGAGCTACAACTCCCCCATGAGCAAGATGGGAGATCCCGAAAGGCCCGAGCCGGTGAGCGACAGCAAAGACGTGAGGGACGAAACCCTGTCAGAGTCGCTAATCCTGCCCTTTAACGACTGGGAGTCCACGGAATCCCTTATCGTCGAGCGTGCGGAGGAGCTCGCCTGCGTGATATTGGAGCCCTTTGAGGAGGGCGTCATCGCGGGAACGCCCGGGTTCATGAGGAACCTCAGGAAGCTTACGACAGACCTGGGCATCCCTCTGATCTATGACGAAGTCAAGACGGGCTTCAGGGTGAGGATCGGAGGAGCCTCGGAGTTCTACTCGATCTTTCCGGACCTGACGTGCCTGGGGAAGATAATCGGGGGTGGGCTACCGGTGGGGGCGGTGGTCGGCAGCCAGGAGCTAATGGAGCAGCTGGGACAGGGTGCGAAGGGCAGGGGCGGGGTCTTTCATTCAGGGACGTTCAACGGAAACCCCATGACCCTTTCGGTGGGGAAGGCGACGATCGATGAGCTTCGCTCGGGCGACAACTTCATGGAGATCTGTGTCCGGACGAAAGCCCTCAAGGATTCAATTTCGACTTCCCTCTCACATCACCGAATCCCCGCCTGCATTTTGGGGGAGGGGGGGATGTTCAACATATACATCACCGAGGGACAGGTGATGAACTACCGGGACGTCCAAAGTTCGGACCTTCGGTTCCGTAGGCTTCTCGACATGGGGCTGCTGAACGGGGGCGTCTACCTGAAGCCCACCAACAGATTCTGCCTGTCCCTGGCTCATTCAGACGACGACATCAGGGTCACAGGTGACAAGCTGGAGGCCGTGTTGGACGAGCTCGGTCCTCCCATTCCAAAGCGGACTTGAGGCCGAATCGCTCGCTGCTCATGAGCGAGCCCTGAGCAGGTAGACGGCTATGGAGATGAGCGAGACAATTATGAGGATGGGGGAAGTGACGAAGTAGAAGCCGTCGCTCCTGTAGACCCATATCAGGATAGGGGGGAGCTTCTGGACGGAGGGGACCAACCTGGCAAGGAACGGGACGGCCAGCAGGATGACCCCCATCAGGATAAGGATGATTCCAGGGATGATGAAGGCCTGGTAGGAGTTGGCGTCGACCGTTGTCATTTCGAATCCCCGTTCACTCACTTGAACCTCGACTTGGCCTATAAGCCTTGGCGTTCAATCCAAGCCACCATTCTAGCAGTGGGACGGTCAGAAGCCACCCCTCAGCGCCGAAAGGATCAGCGTCGGATCGACCTTGGCGTGGCTGCTAGCGCTCAGAGAGTAGTAGGAGAAGAAGGCCCAGCTTATCCCGTTGTCCTTGCAGAAGGCCAACATCGTCTGCGTGTCGACCTGCCAGTTGGGGTCCACGACGGCGTTCACCCCGCTGCTTCCCGCTTCGAAGGCGTCAAATTCTCCCATCCACAGCGGGACGCCCATCTTCTCGGCGTTGGTCAGGTGCGACTGCAGCAGCGGCTGTGCAGTGCTCCAGTCGGAGGTGTACACGTGGAGGGAATAGACCGCGTTCGGCACCGGCGGGGGTGATGTCAAGATCGGAACGTTCGGGGTCAGCTTGGGAAGGGCGTCCTCGAATATGATGAGCAGGTGCGGGTTGGCCGCGGAAACCACCTTGGACATGTTTGCGTAGAAGCTGGTCAGGAGACTGTCAGGAGTTGAGCCCGCGCCGCAGGGGGTCGAGGAGGAGAACCAGGGCTCGTTGAACATGTCGAGGCCTACCACCGTCGGGTTGTTGACGTACCTCGATGCAAGCAGCTGCTCAGCGGCCTCCATCCCCTGGATAGGGCTCGGCGTGCTGTTGCCTACCGCGGAGACGTTGCTGAAGAAGTTACACACGGCCATCGCCAGCTCCTGTTCGGTCGTGGGGGAGGTGATGCTGGGGTACATCCATAGGGGCACTCCCCAGCCCTCGCATTCCCCTCCCTGCTCCTGTTCGGGTGCCTGCTGGAAGGCGCCCGACAGGTCAACCTGAGAGAAGTCCAAAATCACAGCGATGTGCCTCTGGCCGAACTGGGCGATGACGTAGTCCAGCTCATCCAGGTACTGGGTGTTCCAGTGGTGGATCCAGGTCCCGTTCGCCGCCAGTGTAGGGGCCGTGGGCTCAAGGTTCTCCCAGGTCAGAGGTATCCTGACGGAGTTGAAACCCCATGAGGCCACGTTGTCGAACTCGCTGATTGAGAAGTTCAGGGCTCCGTAGCTGTAAGCTTCGCCGCAGGAGTCGGGCGTGCTGGTCCCCGTTCCGAATTCGAGCCCGATGGCATTTAGCCCGAGGAGCCGGACTGCGGTTCCATTGCTTTCGTAGATGTTGGTATCGTTTGGCTCGGTGTGCAGCCAGCCGGAGATGAGTGGCGCGCAAGGGCCTCCGGAGCAGAGGGAGGCCACCGCGGTGGTGGTAGTCGTGGTGGTAAACGTGGCGGTCGAGCTGGTGCTGGTGGTCGTAACAGGAAAGGTGCTCGTCGAGGTCGTAGAGGTTGTGATTGTCGGAGTGGTGCTGGCCGAAGTGGTGACCGAAGCCGTGCTGGTCGAGCCCGCCCTCGGCAGGTAGGAGGAGACGATGAAAGCTGCACCGACGACGACGGCTATGACCCCTACAATGGCTGCAATGCGAAGTGCGGACAGGCCTCTGCCGCGGTCTCTGACCATGTCGGGACTTAAGAGAAGAACCATTAGGTCGTATATGAACTTGGCACGAGGGTTCGTTGGAGGGTGTCTGAGGGGATCAGAATCCGGTGCTCTGGTTGAGCAGCTGGAGCGGGAACGCTGGAGCCAGGGCCGGAGGCGCCGGAGGGCTGCCTGGAAGACCCCCTGCCTGGGTTGTGTCAAAAGGGACGAACCCCACACTAGAAGCTGGCGAGCCCGCCATGAAAGAGAAGTCGTCGTATGGGAAGCTAGGGTTGACGAACATGGGGTCCGCGACCTTGGAGCCGGCGTCCTCTCCGAGGGCCTGCCACTGGGCGGACAGCTCGACGAATCCCACGTACACGCTCACCGTGACGGCTAACACGACCCTGGTGGCCTACTACAACACTCCATAAGGTATAATGGCCAAGGCGGTGAAGGGAACCGCCGATGCGGCAGATGTTCTTCAGACAGGTCAAGTTTATCGGTGATAACTTCTCCTACATCATAGCCGACCAGTCCACTCGAGAGGCGGCGGTCATAGACCCGAGCCAGAACGGAGGCGAAATCGGTCGGATCATCAGGGAGAGCGATTTGAAACTGAAGTATATCGTGGTCACACACCATCACAACGATCATCTGGGCGACAGCTACTTCCTCAAGTCGACCCTCGGAGGCCTGGTCGTCGCGCACATGGCCTCGATCGTGGAGAAGGACCACGCCGTCAGGGACGGCGACATCTTGCAGGTGGGAAGCATACACCTTCGGATCATCCACACGCCGGGGCACACCCCGGACAGCATCTGCGTCTTGGCCGACGGGAAGGTGATGACCGGGGATACCCTGTTCATCGGCGAGTGCGGAAGGACCGATCTGCCGGGCGGCGACCCCTCCAAGATGTACGACAGCCTCTTCCACAAGTTGTCCCGGCTTGACGGCAGGACTGAGGTCTACCCCGGCCACGACTACGGGCCTGTTCCTTCCTCCACGCTGAAGGAGCAGAAGAGGACGAACTATACCCTAAAGAAACGCACGCGAGAGGAGTTCGTCAAGTTCATGGCCGAGCCCTGACATGTCGTGCCTACCGCAACATCGCCAACTATTAATCGCGGCCCGTACCACCATTTCGGCGGATGGAGGCCTAGAGTTCATGGCGGTCAACATGGTTTTCCTTGCGATCGCCGTCATCGTAGATACCATAATCATCTCACCCTTCCTGTGGCTGGCCGGAAGGGCACTAGTCGGTCATAAAGCGAAGTTCTCTCACGCCATCTGGATAGTCTTCCTGGGGACGATAATCGGTGCCTTCGTCGGCGCGTTCTTCTCTGGCATACTGGGAGGAATCCTGCAGCTCATCGTCTGGATCGCCCTCATAAGCCACTTCTTCAACTGCGGGCTGCTGAGGGCCTTCGCCATCAGCATCGTCGCCGTGATAATCTTCGCGGTGGTGGCCGTCATACTGGGGCTGATCGGCCTGTCGTTCCTGCTCCTATGACCTAGAGCTTCGCGGTGAGGGTCATCCTAATATCATGAGACGCGCAAGGGTAGCGACGGCATGACCGCAGATAAGGAAGCTGACCTGGCCGGCCCAGGCATCGGCAGCTACGAGGAGATCGAAAGGATCCTGCCGACGGACTACAGTTCGCTGCTGGGCCCGAAGGACACCCAGAAGGCCATCTTCGCCGCCAAGGGCTACATAGAGGAGAACCTTTGCAGGGAGCTCAACCTGACGATGGTGCAGGTCCCCCTGATAGTGGACGCGGAAGGTGGCGTGAACGACTTCTTGGACAGGGACGGCTCCCGGACTCCCATCCAGTTCCACATTTCGAAC
>CAYYVT010000102.1:0-51943 GCA_964475215.1 uncultured Nitrososphaerales archaeon | reverse complement strand
GCTCGTGGAGATCATGGCGGAGGCAGGCTTTCCCAGGGGCGTGGTCAACGTGGTAAACGGCTTTGGGGAGGGGGCTGGCGCGGCGCTCGTGGCCCACCCCGGGGTTCAGCTCATTTCGTTCACTGGAGAGACCACCACTGGCAAGGAGATCATCAGGAATGGCTCTTCGACGTTGAAGCGGTTCTCTATGGAGCTGGGAGGGAAGAACCCGGCCATAGTATTCGACGACGCGGACTTGGAAAGGGCGCTGGACGGGGTGGTCTTCATGGCCTATTCGCTCAACGGCGAGAGGTGCACCGCCAACTCTAGGCTGCTTGTTCAGAAGAGCATCTATGGTGATTTCATCTCCAAGGTCGCCGACCGAGTACGGGCCATCCGGGTGGGGCATCCTATGGAATCGACCACCGAGCTCGGCCCCCTCGTCCACGCGGAGCACCTCGATCGAGTATTGGGATATGTCAAGCTGGGGGAGGAGGAGGGTGCGCAGAAGCTCGTCGGCGGAGGCCGACCGCGAGACCTCGAAACTGGCAACTACATGGAGCCGACCCTGTTCACTAACGCGAAGCCCTCCATGCGCATCGTGCAGGAGGAGATATTCGGACCCGTATTGGCTGCGATGCCATTCGAAGATGAGAAGGAGGCCATCAGGCTAGCGAACGACGTCAGCTACGGCTTGACGAGCTACATCTGGACGGGCGACGTCGCCAGGGCCAACAGGGTCGCTGCGTCCGTCGAATGTGGAATGACGTGGATCAACTCTCACAACGTCAGGGATCTGAGGACCCCCTTCGGGGGCACTAAGAACAGCGGGATTGGCAGAGAGGGAGGCGTCTACAGCTTCGAATTCTACACCGAACTGAAGACGGTCCACGTGGCGGTCGGGCGGCACAAGATACCCAAGTTCGGCGGAGGGGGTGAGCCACCGGCTGCGACGCGGAGGGCGAGCTGAACATGGGAGCCTGCAATGGGACCCAATTTGCGGAGAGGGTCGACAAGACGAAGCGCGAGCTTTGGTACGGTGAGGAGAAGATCACGTTCAACGCATCAAAGCATCCTGCATTCAGTGGGATCATCCAAGCCCTCTCCCACCTCTATGACATGCAGACGGACCCTGCGCTCTCCGACGAAATGACCTACAGATCTCCCACCACCGGTCAGTCGGTGGGGACCAGCTTCCTCCAACCTAGGACTAGGGAGGACCTGCTGAAGAGGAGGTCGATGATGAAGAGATGGGCCGACTACTCAGGGGGGACCCTGGGGAGGACCCCCGACTACCTCGACAGCGCCATTATGGCGATGGCTTCGGCATCTTCATTCTTTGGGACGGGCAGCGTCGACTTCGCCAAGAATGTCAGGGACTTCTACGAGAACGTCAGGGAGAAGGACCTCCTGCTGACCCACACTCTCATCAACCCGCAGACCAATAGAGCCGTCGGGCCTTCGAAACAGGCGGATCCCTACACGGCGGCAAGGATCGTGGAGAAGAACTCCGAGGGTGTGGTGATCAGAGGGGCACGCATGCTGGCCACCTGCCCCCTGGCGGACGAAATCATGGTCTTCCCTTCCACCGTCATACGTTCAGGGCAGGACGACCTTCCATATTCCATGGCCTTCGCCATCCCCCTCAGCACACCGGGCCTGAAGCTGATCTGCAGGGAATCATTCGCAGAGGATTCATCGCTCGATCATCCCCTGGCATCCAGGTTCGACGAGCAGGACGCAGTGGTGGTCTTCGACGACGTCCTCGTCCCATGGAACAGGATCTTCCTTCTCGAAGACTTCGACCGGGCTAACACGGTGAACGAAGCCACCGACGCCATCGTCTTCATGTCCCATCAGGCGTCCGTCCGGGAGATAGCGAAAGCGGAGTTCTTCGTTGGGCTCACTTCCCTCCTCTCGGAGACCATAGGCGCCGACCAGTTCCAGCATGTTCAGGAGAAGGTGACCGAAGTGATTTTGATCTCCGAGACGATGAAGGCCTTTGTGAACTCCTCGGAGGCTAACGCCAAGATGGGGAAGTGGGGTCTCCTGGTCCCGGATTATGCTCCGCTCAACGCCGCCAGGAACCTCTGGCCGAGGGTGTCCCCGTCAATGAGCACCATTGTCCAGCAGCTGGGCGCCAGCGGCCTCATGGCGATCCCTCCCGAAGGGATCTTCAAGAGCGAGGCGAAGGGAATGGTCGACAAGTACTTCCAGTCCAAGACTCTAGGCGCCGAGGACCGCATCAAGCTCTTCCGGCTGGCCTGGGATCTAGTCGGTTCCTCCTTCGGAGGGAGGCAGGAGCTCTACGAGCGATTCTTCTTCGGCGATCCGGTGAGGATGGCAGGCGCCTTCTACAACTGGTACGACAAGGAGCCCTACAAGCAAAGGGTGAGGGAGCTCTTGGGTAGGAGGGCAGAGTAGGTTGCCCTCCTTAGACATCCTCAGGGCCGGTCATGTCGAGCTCCTCGTAACAGACCTCAGGCGGGCGCGCAAATTCTACGTCGAAACGCTGGGCTTCGTGGAATCAGAGGCGACGGCCACCCAGCTCTTCCTTAGAGGCCTAGAGGATCGGCACCACCACTCCCTCGTGCTCTCGCTGGCCAAGGAGCCCGGCCTAGGCCACCTGGCCTTCAAGGTGCGGTCCGACGACGACTTGAAGGAGCTTGAGCGCCTCTACGGGGGGCTCGGCCTCGAGACCTTTTGGTTCGACGAGGAGAGGGGAGTGGGGAAGTCCCTGCGGGTGCAGGATCAGTTCGGCGTTCCAGTCGAGTTCTACCGCGGGATGGAGAAGGCCGAATGGATGCTCAGACGATTCGACCAGTACCGCGGAGCGAAGGTGATGCGGCTGGATCACTTCAACATGCTCCTCCCCGACGTGGACCCAGCATACAGATGGTACACGCAGGAGTTGGGTTTCACCTGCACCGAGTATACCGAAACGGAGGACTCCACGCCTAAGATGTGGGCGGCCTGGCTGAGAAGGAAACACACGTGCCATGACGTAGCTCTGATGACGGGCATCGGGCCACGCCTTCACCACGCCGGGTTCACGGTCTCCGACAGGAACAGCATCATGGACTGCGCCGACGTCCTTGCCTCCTCGGGATACTTGACCGCCATGGAGAGGGGTCCGGGGAGGCACGGCATCTCCAACGCGTTCTTCCTGTATCTGAGGGACCCTGACGGAAACCGGATCGAGCTATACACTGGTGACTATCTAAGCGCCGACCCGGACTGGGAGCCGCTGAAATGGAAGCTCAATGATCCTCAGAGACAGACCTTCTGGGGGGCACCGGCTCCGGCCAGCTGGTTCGACGAGGCCATGCGGGTCAGGTCTTTCAAGGACGGGGGATTCGCATCTCTGACAAAGCCATCCATCGCGGACAGGCCGGAACGCACACTCACAGGGCGCTGAGACCTGCCTACCAGAGAGCGTCGGTGGGCGGCTCCTTGGATTCAGGCGGCACAAGGCCAGTATACTGCTGCATGTAGAACACTAGAGGTGCCTTGCGATTCAGCCTCACAGCTTTTACAACCTCGCCAAGTATGAGTGTATGGTCCCCTCCGTCGTACTCCTTCCACTTCTTGCAATCGATGTAGCCCACCACTCCTTCTATGACGGGAGAGCTAGCACGCTCGAGGTCGTACCGGAGACCCTCAAATCTGTCCTTCAGGGGGATTCGGCCTGCGAACCTGTCCGACACCGTCCTCTGGTCGTCGGCGAGGAGGTTGACGGTGAATTCGCTGGCCTCTTCAAGTGCATTCGAGGTCGCAAAACCCTTCATCAAGGAGATGACCACGACGGGCGGATTGAGTGAAACCATTGTGAACGCGCTGACGGTAACCCCCCACAGCCTTCCGCCGACCTTTGCGGTGACGACGGTGACGCCCTGAGGGAGGCCTCTCATTACGTCCTTGAGCGATTCTTGCACGTCTTGAACTCCGCCCTTGGTCGTCATTACGCTTCTACTCAGGCTCCCACTATTTGTTCAGAGTTCTCCTATTGAACCTTGTCCAAAAGGTGCATTGCGAATCCGAATGACCGCCAAGAGATGAGGGATGATATCGGTGCCTTCTCGTTGCAAAGAGAGCTGGTTCAATCGGGGCCCCTTGTGCAGAGAGACTTGGCTCTACCACCTGCGGGGAGCACTGGGCTAACTTCCTCTGGAGTGACAATGCGCTTGCCGGAGGCCCGCTGCGGGTGTCCTTCGAGTCCGCTTGGAAGTGGGGTTTCTAGGCGGCGTACGAACTGGACCCGAAGCTAATGGTGCGGTGGGCGAGATTTGGACTCGCGTTACCAGCGTGGCAGGCTGATGTCCTAGACCAGGCTAGACGACCACCGCACGTTTCTGAAGTTGCTTTCCGGTGTGTATTTATCGATTATGGAGTGGGCCATCGCAAGAGGGGCAGCCATCTCTCAAGAATGCCGTCCCTCATCGCCCATCATGAGCTTTAGGGCGTGCCCCCGCCTTTTCCAATGGTCTCCAAGAGAGCCTCAGAAGGTTTCACCCTGATGCGGCCGCCGTGCTGGGTGAGCTTGAACATGGCCTTGATGGGGAATCCGGCCTGCTCCACCGCCTTCAGGCCGCCGTACTGCGGCTTCTCGCCCACGCAGAGGACGCCCTCAATCTTCACTCCTTTGGCCGCGAGGTCCTGTAGCGTTGGAACGAGGGTACCCCCCGTCGAAACCATATCATCAACGACGAGCACCCTGTCACCTTTCGCCAAATCGTAGACATAGTAGGTCCCCCTTTCGAAGCCCGACCTGTACCTTACCTTCGAAAAGAGATGCTGTGGTGCGTAGAAGTCTCGCTTCCGAACTATCGCGAGGGGGATCTTCCTCCGCTGAGCCAGCAGCACCGAGTATGGGATGCCGAGGGCCTCGAAGGTCAGTATCCTGTCCACTGTGGCAGGCGCCATCCTATCCATCATCCCCACCACCCACTCCATGACATCGGCAGGTGGCGGAGGTATGGCTTCGGTCAGAGGATTCACGATGTACTTGTAATGCCTCCTGGTGGAATCCCTCACCCATCTCCGCGTCGCGACCTTCCCGCCCTCCATGAGCCGCACAGCTTTCGCCGCCATGGCGAGGTCGTGCGTCGCCGTCAGGCCAGCTTCAACCCGGTTGAAGAAGCACGACTCCTTCCCGGTGTGGCAGGCCGGTCCGGTCTGGTCCACAAGGTAGAGCAACGAGTCCATGTCGCAGTCAGCGATTACCTCCTTGACCCGCTGAAAATGTCCGGAGGTCTCCCCCTTCCTCCACAGGATCTTCCTGCTCCTGCTGTAGTAATGGGCGAAGCCCGTGGATAGGGTGAGTCGAAGGGACTCCCTGTCGGCATACGCCAGCATCAGGACCCTCCTGGACACGCAGTCCTGCGTGATGACGGGGACCAGCCCGCCTCCCTTTTCGAAGTCGATTTCGTCCAGATTGCCCTTCATCATAGTCTCACCCTGACCCCCTTCGACGCCAGATATTCCTTCACTTCCCCCACGGTCAGCTCGCCCCTGTGGAAGAGCGAAGCGGCGAGGGCCGCGTCGCTTCCCGTATTGGAAAACACTTCAAGGAAGTCCTTCAGGGAGCCGGCGCCTCCGCTAGCTATCAGGGGCACATTGGTGCCCTCTCCGACGCGGTTAAGCAGACGGATGTCGTATCCCTTCTTCGTGCCGTCCCTGTCGATGGATGTCACCAGTAGCTCCCCCGCCCCAAGCCCTACGGCCTTCTTCGCCCATTCACCGGCCTCAAGGCCTGAAGGCTCACTCGCCGAATGGCTGAGCACGCCATAGCTCCCATTCCTCCTCATCTTGGCGTCTATGGCGACCACCACACATTGCGAGCCGAAGACGTCGGCTAGCTCGGCTATGAGGTTCGGCCTCAGGATCGCGGCAGTGTTGATGGCCACTTTGTCCGCGCCGTTGCAGAGCACGGTCCTAGCGTCCTCCGACCCTCCGATTCCTCCACCCACAGTGAACGGTATGTCTAGGTTGCGAGCTACCCTCCTTACGAGGGCGCTGAGGGTCTTCCTCCTCTCCAACGTCGCCGATACGTCCAGAAACACGATTTCGTCCGCGCCCTGGTCTCTGTAGAGCATAGCCAGCTCCACCGGGTCCCCGGCGTCACGCAGCCACCTGAACCTGACTCCCTTGACCACCCTCCCACCTTTGACATCAAGGCACGGAATGATCCTCTTCGCGAGCGATGTCCTCATTTCAACATCCTCCTGGCCCTGCCAAGCGAAATCGAACCGTCATAGAGGGCCTTGCCCAACACGACCCCGTCCACGCCCATCTCCTCGAGCCTGACGATCTCGTCCACGTCCCTTGTCCCACCAGAAGCCAGGATCTTCATTTCCGTGGCCTTTCGTATCTTTTTCAACGTGTTCAGGTCCGCGCCTCGGCCTGTTCCGTCCCTGTCGATAGATGTGGTCAGGATCGTGCTCACCCCGGCACTTTCCAGCTGCCTGATCGCCTTGAGGACGGGGATCGACCCGCCCGCCTTCCAGCCGTCATGCATGACCTTGCCTTCGGAGTAATCGACGGCCGCGACGACCCTGGCGGTACCGATCATCTTCACAAGTTTGGCGAAGGCATCACCGTCCCGATATGCCATCGTCCCTATCACCACCCTCTCGGCCCCAAGCCTGAGCCATCCCTCCGCCTCCTTGGCGTCCCGTATCCCTCCTGCCACTTCAACCCGGGTATTAGTTGCCGCCATCGCCGACCGAACCGCCTCCTTGTTCGACCCTGTCCCCATGGCCGCGTCGAGGTCTACGACATGCAGGCCGTTGGCCCCCTCCCTCTTCCATCGGCGAGCCATGAAGGCCGGGTCTCCTTCCCAGACGGTCTGGGAACCTTCCCTGCCCTTCAGCAGGGTCGTCACCCTGCCCCCCTTTATGTCGATGGCAGCCCAGATCTCCGAGGGCCTCACTTCCTCACCATGCTGGCGAAGTTCCTCAGGATGGCCCGCCCCGCCCGACCCGACTTCTCTGGATGGAATTGGAGCCCCCAGACGTTCTTCCATTCCGCCGCAGAGCAGAACTCTACGCCGTATTCCGTCACCGCCGTCACCCATGGCCCCTTGGTCTGCGGATAGTAGGAATGCACAAAATATGCCCAAGGCGCATCGCCCAGCCCCTGAAGCAGGCCCTCCCCGGACTTGATGTCAATCCTGTTCCAGCCGATGTGGGGCACCTTCACCGAGTTCGGGAGGCGCCTGACCGTGCCTGGCAGGATGGTCAGCCCCTCCCCCTCCCCTTCCTCGCTCTTCTCGAAGAACAGCTGAAGGCCGAGGCATATTCCTAGAAGGGGTCTGCCAGCTCCCACCCATTCTCCGATGGCTGCCTTGGGCAGCTTCCGACAGGCTTCTCCGAAGCTCCCCACGCCCGGAAGGACGACCACGTCCGTCTCCTTCTCGTCGATCTCGGAGACTATCGCTGTTGTGATGCCCTCTCTCTGAAGCGCTGCTTTGAGACTGAACAGGTTCCCTATCCCGCAGTTGACGATCGAGGCGACGACCATCACACCGTCCCCTTGGAGGACGGGTACATTCTCCCTCGGCGCGGATCGGGGGTGGCGGCGTCCCTGAACGCAATCGCGAACGCCTTGATGCTCGCCTCGATCTTATGGTGGTCGTTCTTTCCGTCCAGAATCCTCACATGGACGGTGGCTTCGAGGGATATGGTCAAGGACGGAAGGAAGTGCTCTATATCTTCCCTAGGCGCGTCTTCTACGAGCACCCGTTCGAGCTCCATCTGCACAGATGCATAGGGCCTCCTGATGAGGTCTACCGCGGCCACAGCTAGGGCGTCGTCCATCGGCACGATGGCATACCCGAACCGCCGAATTCCAGACCTTTCGCCGAGCGCGGCCGCGAGTGCCCTGCCCAATGTGATGGCCACATCTTCCACCACATGGTGTTGCAGGTCACCTCTGGCTCTCACGGTCAGGTCCACGAGGCTATGCGTCGCGAAGGACTCCAGCATATGGTTCAGAAACTTCACGTCGGTGTCAACGATCGCCCTTCCGCTACCGTCAAGGTCGACCCCTACTTCAACCTCCGTCTCCTTGGTCTCACGCTTCTCTAGCGACCTTCTGCGGCTTCGGCTCAACCTACTGGAAGTGTCAGGCAACTCCAAGCGCCCCCTCCATGGCCTTGAGAAGCTTGTCGTTCATAGGCTTAGTCCCGACGGTTATCCTGACGCACCCCGATAAACCCAAGGTGTCGCCAATGGACTTCACAGCCACCTGCTTCTCCAACAGCTTCTTCCGGAGTACCTCTGACTTAAGAGGAGTCGAGGCTAGGACGAAGTTGGCCTGCGACTCCAACACCCTCACCTCTCCCAACTTCCGCAGCTCCTCCGTAAGCCGTTTTCTCTGTGCGATCGTGGACTCGACGCCCCGTCTAGTCAGCTCGGGGTTGCCTAGGATTCTCGACGCCACAGCCAAGGAGAAACTGGAGATGGGATAAGGGTACTGGATCTTTGTATTGAACTGACGCGCCAGCGCAGGATTTGTGACCATGCACCCCAGCCTCAGTCCGGCCATGCCGAATGCCTTGGAGAAAGTGCGCAATACCACCAAGTTGCGCCGCTTCGGAGCCTCCCTGATGAGGTCGTAGGGCGCGAAGTCCGCGTATGCTTCGTCCAGCACCACGAGCCCCTTGAACGACTCGACGGCGTGTAGGATCTCGCTCCTTGCGAACTGATTCCCTGTGGGGTTATTGGGGGAACAAATGAACAAAAGCCCCCCTTCCCCGAGCTCGTCGACTTTCTTCAGAGGGAGAGTGAGGTCGCCGTTCATCTCCAACTCCTTCACCCTCGAGCCGGCCAAAGAGGCCCTCAGGGCATAGAAGGAGAAAGTGGGAGTCACGATATACGCCGTCTCCCCACCCTTTAGGAAGGCTTGGCACAGCAGGTCTATCCCCTGATCGGCACCGCTAGTAAGCACTAGGGACTCCCTGGGTACCCCGAACCTACTCCCAACGAGACCGAGCAACTCTCCGAAGCCCTCTTCGGGATATCTCCTGATATCCAGCTGGCTCAAGGCTTCGGCGACGACCTCCCTGATCTCCTCTGCGCTCACGTGCCAGTTCTCGTTGTGGTCCAGCCTGATGATCCCTGCATCGGGCTTTTCTCCTGTCCCGGCATAGCCCTCCAGCCGATTCAAGGCCGCCAGCTTGGAGTCGAGCCATTCAGGCAACTACGTCACCTCGAACCTGCTGCGAACGGAAAGGTAGTGGTTTACGAGCCCCTCCGTCGTCGCCAAAGCCCGGAGCGGACTGAGGAGCGGCCGTAGGCCACTTGGCGACCCCTCCACCGTCCAGGACAATCTCACGAAGTCCAGGACGGAAAGCCCGCCCTTGGCCTTCGCGTAACCTCCTGTTGGGAGCACGTGGTTTGTGCCTATCAAGTAGTCGCTGGCGGCGCAGGGCGCATAGGGCCCGACAAGGGTCAGGCCCGCCGAGTCCATCTTGGAGATGTAGTCATCCGGGTCCGACACCATAATTTCAAGATGCTCGGGCGCCATCGCCCTGACGAAAGATATGGCCGTAGCCCGGTCCGGACAGACTGCGGCGAAGCCCCTAGCAAGGCTCGCCTCCAGATATGACTTCCTGTCCGCATCTTTGACTATCCTCTTCAGCTCCGATCGCACTCTATCGGCGACCTCTTCCGATGTGGTGACGAGCCAGCATGCGCTGTCGCCTCCATGCTCTGCCTGGGCCACGAGGTCCCAGGCCGCGAACCCTGGGTCTGTTGTTTCATCGGCCACGACGAGGATTTCGGTGGGGCCCGCGAAGAAGTCGATCGGGGTGTCGGGGGACACCAGCTTCTTTGCCATTGCGACGTAAAGGCCTCCTGGCCCGACAATCTTCGCTACCTTCCCTATGGTCCTCGTTCCGTAGGCCATGGCGGCTACTGCTTGGGCCCCGCCCACCTTGTAGACTTCGTCTGCCCCGCAGATGGAGGCCGCGGCGAGAGTCTCGTTTCTGACGCGGCCGTCCGCTCCCGGAGGCGTACAGACCACGACTCTCTCCACGCCGGCGAGCTTTGCAAGGCCGACGGTCATGACGACGGAGCTGGGGTATGATGCCCGCCCCCCGGGGACATAGCAGCCCACCGAGGGAATCGGCCACACCTTCGCCGTCAAGGTGATTCCGCCGAGGTCCTGCCTCTGCTCAATTCCTTTTAGGATCCTCTCCTGAACGGCCTGCTGTCTCTTCAGCGAAAACCGAAGGGCAGACAGGATTTCGGGATCTACCCTGCGCATGGCTCCTTCTATCTCCGCTTGACTCACCCTCAGATGCCTCGCGTCCACATCGGCTCCGTCGAATCTCTTCGTGTACTGCGTGAGTGCCGCGTCCCCCCTCCTTCTGACCCCCTCAATGACTTCCTTTGTCTTCGCCTCCGCCTCGGAGTGCGAATCATCGCGTCTGACCCTGAGTGCGACCGCTTCGAAGTTGTCGGCACCGACTGGCATGCTCCTCAGCAATCCCGTCATAGGCCGCTCTCCTCCATCATCTCCTCGATGGAGAGGACCTGCTGGGGCTCGTGCACTACTACTCCCTGCGCCAGCCTCCTTAGCGCTGGAAGGAGGTCGTGGAGCTGGCTTCGCTCGATGACGGTGTTCACCGCGTACCAACCTTCCTCCGAGAGCTTGCCCACGGTGGGCTTCTTCAGCGCAGGAATCTCCTTCAGGAGCTTGGGGAGGTTCTCTTCGCGGACGTTGACGAAGATGTGGAGCCTCTCCCTGGCGTCGACGACCCCCTTAAGGGAGGCCATCAAGCCCAATATCTTCTCCTTCTTCCATGGGTCCTTCATCGCCACCTTGTTCGTTATCAGCCAGGCCGACGATTCGAGGATCGTGTCGACGACCCGCAGGCCGTTCTGTTGCAAGCTCGTTCCGGTCTCCATGACGTCCACAATCATCTCCGCGTCCTCCGGTGGCTTGGCCTCCGTCGCCCCGAAGGACAGGTAGATGACCGCGTCCTCGTTGCGCCCCTTGGTCCACCAAGGAGTTACGACCTTGGGCTCCTTGGACCCAAATCTCACTTTGTAAGGCTCCCTCGATTTGATGTACTTCGTAGCTATGTTCAGGTATTCGGTCGAGATCCGCACAGGGGCTCCCTCGGACCACCGGTCCTCGAGGAGGGAGTCCACCGAGAGGGAAGGCTTTCTGTCGGGGACAGCCACGATGAGCTTGACACGGCCGAATTTCAAGTCCAGGAGCTTCTTTACGTCCGCTTCTGTCTCCTGCACCCAGTCTGCTCCTGTGATCCCTACGTCGTAGAGGCCTCCGGCCACGAACACCGGAATCTCCTGCGGACGGAGGACCTTTAGCGAAATCTCCGGGTCACTGATACGAGGGCGGTAGGTACGCTCCTGTCCCGACACCTTGTAGAACGCCCTTTCTAGCAGCTCGTAGGTCCCCCTTTCGAGGGAACCCTTCGGTAACGTCAAGTTGATTCTATTCAAATCCTATTACTTCCAGTGGGCAAGCCAAGGACGCGACGCCATCGTCAGGCGGTAGAAACTCCTCACAACGCCCTGCTACGCGCGGCACAACAGGAGAGCAAGGGCTAATGAACTAAACCAGCTCCGATGATCTCGATCCCCTCGCACTTGCACCACTTGCGCAGGAATCCCCTGTCGCGCTCTAATAAGCGTTTCCGTTTCGGGGTTTTGTTTTCGGGAACTGAACTTCCTGCTCCGCCTTCCGTCGACGGAAGGCCGAGGGAAGGCGAGATCCGGCACCGGTCGCCAATTCTCCCCCAAGCTCGAATCACACGCCGCTCGTCTTGGGCTGAAGAAGGCAAACTCACTTTGGTCGCCCAAGGAAAGCCGCAGGCACCAATCATACGAAACGGGGCAGGGAAGGCCCTCAGGTCGTGAAGGGCCTCGCAAATTCCGAGGTGGGAGGTACGCTTGGGAAGACCAAACGATTTGGCGCCCTAATAGCGGGGCCTTATGTCAGGCCTTCGCTCCTATCTGCGCCTTTTCAGATGCCGTGGCTGTATCCTGCAATGCCACCCTTACAGCCGTCTCCATGAGCTCAAAGGACATGCTCGGCTTGGACATCCCGAAGGCTCCCTCCTTCAGAGTTACGGATCGAGGATCGTTGGGCACATGTAGGAAGCCTGCCAGCCTCGGGATGCCTCGCTTTGCGCTTTCGTGAAGGACGTGATACAGCAGGGCGTTGCAGATGAACGTCCCAGCCGAATACGAAAGGGTAGAAGGCACCCCAGCCTCCCTCAGGTGTGCCAAGATTTCGTGGTAGGGGAAGGTGGAAAGGTAGGCCGCAGGGCCACCCCTTACGACAGGGGAGTCCTTGGGCCTATATCCATCGTTGTCGGGGATTCGAGCGTCCATCACGTTTACGGCGACTCGCTCGACAGTGACATCGGTCCTACCTTTCCAGAGGCCGGTGGCCACCACGGCATCGGGGCCCTCCCTGTCGAGGGACTTGCGCAGGCTGACTCCGATTCTTCGGTAACTCACTGGCATGACTTCCCCAACTACTTCAAAGCCGCCAATCCTCTTTCCGTCGAACGCCCTGGCAAGCCTCTCCGTGGGGTTGCTTCTGTCCTTGCCGAACGCCTCGAAGCCAGTGACCAGGATCTTGCCCAATCCGGTTCACATTGATTCCCAACTCGAGGTTTATCAAGTTCCCTTCGCGTTTGAAGCGAGTGGGCCCAAAGGGATGGGCCATCCCTTCCCTGCCGAGCTTCTGCCAGTAGCTTGGGTCTCGAAGGCGCTCAGCGACAGCATTAAAGAAAGCCGGGCTCTGGGGTTCATCATAGGAGAACGCCAAAGGCAGAATGTCCGAGTCTGTACCAGCGCTCACGAGCTCAGTCATCTGGGCCCTCTGCCCGATATACTACAGGGATTACTTCGTCAAGTATGACACGCCTACCATCAACCTCCTCCGACTCTGTTACGGGGGCCTGGCGCTCCTCGTGCCCTTCTTGGTAATCGGCTCATTGGGGGGCCTCCCGTATGCCGTGGCCAGCGGCGTCGTCACCCTCGTGGCGGGCGACACCTGTTACTTCTACGCAGTCAAATATGCTGGCGCTTCGATAGCCGCCCCCGTGGCGTACTCTGACGTGCTCTTGACTCAGTTTGCGGCCGTCTTGGTGGGCGAACCACTCCGGCCCGCCTTCCTCGTCAGTTCCTGCCTCGTCGTCGTCGGCATCTACATCTTGTCGAGGGGCCACAGGACCGGCCCCCGCTTCAAGGGCGTGGCATTCGCTTTTCTTGCTGCGCTCCTCTGGACCGCTGGGCAGACCGTCCTTACGTTGGCGACGAAGGGCGGCTCCAACCCCTTCGCGGTCACCTTCATGCGAATAGGAGGCGCGGTGATCGTCCTTGGAGCCGTCTATGCTGTGAGACGCCCCAGAGGCGCCCTGAAGTTGGGCGCTAGGAAGCAGGCCTGGCTGGCAGCCCTCTCCGTGGCGGACACTGCGGTCGGGAGCTTCCTCTTCGTCTACTCCCTATCGCTGGTGGGCTTGAATGAGTCCATACTTCTGACGAGCCCGTCTCCCTTCCTGACGCAGATCTTCTCGAAGGCCCTTGGGAAGGAGAAGCCTAGCGCCAGCGAACTCCTGGCAGGCTCCCTGATCGTCGTGGCGCTGGTCCTTACCATCATATAGTGAGCGCGTTACGCTTCGGACCTGGCGATGGGGACGCCGTCGCTATAGGAGCACCTGATGCCGTACTTCTGGGCGCAGTCGAGGCAGTAGCTGGGCTCGCATACGGGAGTCGTCAGGTATCGCTCAAGGCCGTCGGGGGCGATGGACACCACGACCCCCTTCTTCATCTCGCTGGCCTCCTTCAACGCCACATGAAGGATCGCCCCCGAGCTGGGCCCCACGAGGAGGCCCTCGGCTAGCGCGAGCAGTCTCACGGTCTCCTCCGCCGTCTTCGAACCGACGTACCTCACCTCGTCAACCAGTTGAGGCTTCCAGATGCCGGGAATGTGCTGGATGTTGTAGTTCTTCAGCCCCTGGATGGGCGTACTTTCATCCGGCGCCACGCCGATCACCCTGACCTTCGGATTGAGCTCCTTTAGTCTCTTGGCGACGCCCATGGAAGTTCCCGAGGTTCCAAGGCCGGTGACGACGAGAGTGACCTTACCGTTCGTGTCCCTCCAGATCTCCTCGGCGGTGGTTTCATAATGGGCCCTGGCGTTGACTTCATTTCCGAACTGGTCCGGCATGAAGTATCTCTCCGGATAACGAGCTAGTAGCCCCCGGGCATAATCCTCTGCTCCGTCCATGCCCTTTGCTCCCGGGGTCAGGATGATCTTGGCTCCCAAGGCGATCATCAGCTGCCGCCTCTCCATCGTCATCGTTTCCGGCATCACAAGGACGCAATCATAGCCCTTTGAGCGGCAGACCATCGCAAGGCCAATCCCGGTGTTGCCACTCGTCGGCTCGATAACGGTCTTCCCCGACACCAGGGTGCCCCGCCTTTCCGCATCTTCAATCATGTACTTCGCGATCCTGTCCTTGACAGAGCCGCCGGGGTTCATCTTCTCGAGTTTGATGAAGAGCTCCACGGAAGGATTCCCGGTCAGGCTGTTAATCCTGATCATCGGCGTGTTTCCGATGAGATCAACGACGCTGTCGTAGATCATATGTCTCAAACTAATCAATAACGGCTTTATTAAGATACCCACTTCAGCACTCGAGCTCGCACCGGCAACGCTTCGCTGTCGCAAAGGGTTTAACGGGTGGATGCCGTTGGCCCGAGGTAGATGGGCAAGACAGCGAAGATCTCCTTCCGATCGAAGGTCCAGAGGCCTGAGGGGGTCGGCACATGGCATTACGCCGACGTTCCCGTCAACGTGAGCCAGTTCTTCGGAGCAAAAGGGCACATCTACGTTGCCGGGACCCTCAACGGCAAGCCCTTCTCCGGCTCCATGGTGCCACAGGGAGGAGGGAGGCACATCATCGTGCTGAACTCGACTGCGAGGGAAAGGATTGGGCTGAGGTTGGGAGATCCCGTCGAGTTCGAGATAGCAAGGGATGATTCGGCCAGGACCGTCAAGGTCCCCCCTGAGCTGGAGAGGGAGCTGAAGAGGGACGGCAGGGCTAGGAGAGCCTTCGATTCTCTATCCTACTCTCACAAGAAGGAGTACGCAAGCTGGATAGAGGAGGCAGGGCGAGAGGACACGAGGATGAAGAGATCGGCAATGACGGTCCGAATGCTCCTGGCCAGTCAGCGCCACCCCAAATCCAGAGGCACATCCTAGCTTCACGTCACGCGAAAGATAGATAGGGACAGCCTACATCGGAGCATGCGACCGCCATGGGACCTGCGTCGCTTGAGGGTCAGAAGTACATGAGCTTGGTGACATATCGACGGGACGGGACGAAGGTGCCCACCCCAGTCTGGTTCGTCATAGGGGACGGCAACGTCTATGTGTGGACCATACGTACCTCGGGGAAGGTCAAGCGCATTCGCCACAACCCTAACGTTGCCTGCGCCCCCTGCAAGTTCCGCGGAGATCCCCTCGGGCCATACTTCGAAGGAGTGGCCTCCTTTTCCGAGGACGACTCCTCGAAGGCCCTGAAGGACAAGTTTCGGTCTAAGTATGGCCTGGCGTTCACCCTCGATGGGGTAGCGACTAGGCTGGGAAGGAAGCAGAGGATATTCCTGGAGATCACGCCATCTTGAGCCGGTGGACGAGGACTCCTCTGTAGCTCGGCAAAGATAATAAAACCAGGGGACAAGTGAGCATCCGATGTCGTCTCGAGCAAGGAAACTCCAGAAGATCCTCGCCAAGAGGGGCCTCGACGGGATGATCGTCTCGTCGACGGCGAACCTGCGATACCTGGCCGGGGTCCCCATCCAGTCCTTCGAACGGTTTGCGTCCCTCCTCGTCCCGGTCGAAGGCGAAGCCACCCTCATCCTCCCGGATCTAGAGGCTGAGAAAGCGAAGGAGCAATCGAGCATCAAGGCGGTGAGGTCATACTCGGACGAGGCGGGCCCGGCGGCGGTCGTCAGGTCGACCCTTTCGGACCTCTCGCTCCTCCGAGGTAGACTAGGCGCCGAGACTTCCCTTCCCTTCGGTTCATTCAAGCTCATCGTCGATGCCGCTCCAGGCGCAAAGGTCGAGGACGCGACGTCCGCCGTGATGGAGCTTAGGCTCATCAAGGACCCTCAAGAGCTCGAAATCATGAAGGCGGCTGGCCGGATCGTTGAACGGGGGATTCAGGCAGGAACGGAGGCCATCCGGGTAGGCGCCACCGAGCTCCAGGTCGGCTTCGAAATAGAGAGGGAGATACGCAGGCTGGGTGGCGAAAAGGTCCCGTTCAATGCGGTTCTGGCGGGGAGGAATGCCGCCCTGCCGCACGGTGAATCCACCGGAACCAAGATCCGGAAGGGGGACTGCGTGCTGATGGATGTGAGCGCTACATACAATGGCTACTTCGCCGACCTTACGAGGACCGTCTTCGTTAGAGAGGCCTCCGCCCTCCAGAGAGAAGTTTACGGCACCGTCCGCAAGGCACAGTCGGACGCGATTTCGTTGATAAGGCCTGGCGTCGTCGCTGGAAGCCTCGACGAGAAAGCCAGGTCGATCATCGCGGGCGCCGGCTTCGGCAAGAACTTCATCCACAGGGTCGGCCACGGTCTGGGGCTGGATGTGCACGAGGAGCCCAGCATCACGAGTTCCTGCCCTCTCATACTGGCTCCCGGAATGACCTTCACGGTAGAGCCGGGGATTTACCTCTCAGGGAATATGGGGGTAAGGATAGAGGACGATCTTGCCGTCACCGATGGCGGCGTCGAGCGGATCGGCAAGTGTGACAAGGAGCTCCTGATCGTGTAGGCCCGGGGAGGCCCAAACGGGATCGTCAAGGTATCCGTCACGGATTTCAATTCTTGAACCTCCTGAAGCATTTTGGAGCTAAACCTGTAAATATTAGCACACCTTTCCGGCTTCGGTTGAGAAGATGCTCCTACCAATGCTGTTAGAGGGCGACCAGCTCATTATCGTCGTCGTCATAGTGGTCATCCTCATATTCGGGGCCAACAAGATCCCTGACCTCGCGAAGTCCCTAGGTCGCGCGTCCGGCGAGTTCCAGAAGGGCAAGGTTGAGGCCGAGATAGAGGTCCAGAAACTGAAGGCTTCGGCCAACGCCCCCGCCAGTCAGCCGGCCGAGGATCCGCATGCGAAGCTCCTGAAGGCTGCCAGCGAGCTCGGCGTGCCCACCGATGGAAAGACCGACGCGGACATCCAGGCAGATATAAAGAAGACGCTAGGTTGAGCTTTCGAGAAGCTCTCATTGGCCCCCCACGCCCTCAAAGCTTCGCGGGCCTCATAGGGGGACAACTTTGGCTTCGTTTCTATTTCTCTCCACCCGGCAAGCCTCATGGCTTCTGCCACTTGATGATGCCTCATGACGCTCAATGAGATCCTAGGGGCGCTCCCTCAAAGCGGCACATACGCCATCACGATTTCCCGTTCTGAGGCATACCGAGCGACGGTGGGCTCTCTGGGCGATGTAACGTTCAAACCGGGCTTCTACCTCTATGTCGGGTCAGCCCGGAAGAACTTGCGCCAGCGGGTCGCAAGGCACTTGGCTCAAAGCAAGAAGATCAGATGGCACGTCGACTACCTGACTACGAACCCGAAGAATGCGGTCACAGGAGTCGATGCTTGGCGCCATCGTTCGGAGTGTGAAGTGGCCAATGCGTTGAAGAGGAGCTCGGACGGCTGGACCGATGGGTTCGGCTCGTCTGACTGCCGCTGCGGATCTCATCTGGTCTACTTTGCCACGGCGGAACGCAGGTCCAGGGCCCTTCGGTTGGCCCTACCCGATGCTTCGGTCGCCGTCTCGGCCAGGCCTAGATGGGTCTGATGTGAGAGATGGCTTCTTTGCGGCCCAGATACTGCTGTTCGGCGGCCGCCTCGCTGGCCATCAAGGCCAGGGTCACCGCGACGAACCCAACCGCTTCGTCATGGACCTTTGCCAGCTCGGCCTTGGGGCTAGGCTTGACGTTCATCTCAAGGTCCTGCTTGCCCGCGCCGAAACCGCTGGCGAGGTGCCGCAAGAGGGAACCTACATCCATGCTTTCTGCCATTTTCGAACTACCTTCGCCAACGGGGGATAACACCGAATCTTATATGCAAAACTGACATTTTTCCGGATGTCATCCAGAAGATAGGGCCATATGGTGTTTGGCGGCGTCCTTTTCGCATTGCATCCGTAGCATGATTGAAAAGGCAAATATAGTCCGACGGAAGCCTTGCTATTCGATTGTGAACCGCATTGGCAATCTTGAAGCATGCTGAGTTGACCGGCGCCTACGAGGTGGATGAGGTCGACAAGGACGTCCTGCGAGGCTACATGAAGGATGCTTCGTTGCCGTACAAGGAGCTGGGCGACCTGACTGGACTGCCACCGTCAACGGTCTTCGACAGGGTCAAGAGGCTCCGAAAGGAGGGGATCATAACCAGCGTCGTCCCCATGCTTGACACTCAGAAGCTTGGGTTGAACACCATCGCCTTCCTTCAGATTAAGGTCAGCACCATCGGGGACTGCTGCCAGGTCGCCGATCAGATCGCCTCACTCCCGGAGGTCCTGGAGGTGCATGAGATCGCCGGACCGTTCGACATATTGGCCAAGGTCAAGGTCAGGGACAACCTCGACCTTCACAACGTTGGAAGCGTCATCTCGAAGATTCCGGGGATAGAGGACGTCAATTCGACGGTGACCGTCAGGACGATAAAGGAAGACATCCGGCCGAAACTTTAGCCCGGTTCTTTCTGACGGGCCCTAGGCGGAGGTGGGCTGCTGAGTCGGCGCGCCAGCCGAAGCCTCGCCGGCCGAGGCGGGCTTTGCTTCAGGACTTGCTGGCGGTTGCGGACCGGGGGCTTCCACCTTTTGAAGGGCACCCCCGGCAAGAACGGCCTTGATCAGCTCGTCCGACGGGAAGGTCAGGATGTAACCGGCGGACTCGCTGTGGGCTCTCTCCAACTTTAGGAACTCCTCCCAACTCCTCTTGGGTCTGACGTAGAGGAGCCAGAAGTGAAAGGTGCAGACCTTCTCCTCGAAATAGTGATGGACGCCCACAGGGAACTCCATATACTGACATTCGGTGGTCGCACCGGCCTTGCCGCATTCAGGGCAGTTCTGCACCAACACGTCTCACGTGCCATGCGCGCGAGGCGGTGTTACATTAGCCTTTTGTGATTGCCCACCGAATCGGGCCGGCGCCTAGCCCCCGGCTCTTCTCCGAGCGGCGGGGCTTTACTCATTTGAAGCGCCCTTGGCCATGGCCCCGTGGAACTCGTCCTCCAGGACCCCGAAGGAAAGGCCGTCATGGAAGGCACCGTTGAAGAAGGTCGCCTCTCTATCCGTCCCCTCCAGCTGGAATCCGCAGTTGCGGGCAACCTTCTGGGCTGCCATGTTGTCGGCCCTGGTCCAAAGCTCCACCTTGTGCATGTGAAGCTGATCGAAGGCTTCGCTGGTCAGAAGCATGGTGGCCTCCGTCCCGATCCCCTTCCCCCTCATGTCCCTGTCCGCGATCACGAGGCCGATGTCGGTGGTCGTGCTGAACGGCCTCCACCAGCGCATGGATGCCCACCCGATTGGTCTGTCGGTGCCCGCCTCCGCAAGGATGAAGGTCCTCCTATGTGGGTTCTCGCCCTTGAGGTCGAGCTCGAATTCCTTCTCCACCGCCTCCATCGACGCGACGTTGTCGGGCTGGGACCGGGCCCACTGCATGATCTCGCTATCGTTCAACCACTTGTGCATCAGCTTCAGATCCTCTCGCTCAAGCCCTCTCAGGTAGACCGTCTTCCCAGCTATCACCAAGCACGGTCCTCATGGGTTCGGACAGGGCGCCCTTTAACGGTGTCCGCCAGCCAGCGGCTCGGCTGAAGAAGATGTCCTCGCGGAGAAGCCTTTGAGGCCCTTGGAACCGGCGACTCAGTGTCCGAAGTAGGCCCTGACGTTCGGCACCAGAAGGTAGACGAGCACTACGACGTTTATGATCAGGCCGATGAGGTTGAACGACAACAGATGAAGGACCAGGCCAAGGACCGCGAGGATCAACGCGGCGGTCCAAGCCCACCCAAAGCCTGACCACAGCCCCCACGCCAGGAAGATGGTGACCAGGCCGACCAACACGAACAATAGGCCCAGGCCTGTGACCAACCCCCGATACGACCCCAGCGGCCCTCCGGCAGAGCCTATCATCGAACGGATGCCGAAATAGGCTCCTCCTCGAAGAAGGAGGAGCAGGCCCGCGATCGCGTCGAGGACCGCTATTATGGTGACTCCCAGGGGCCGATGCTTCTTCTCGCCTGCCCCTACCATGGGAGCTGTTGTGGCGGGAGGCTGGGGGGAAGTCGCCTGTGATATCGGGTTTATGCTGTGTCCGCAGCTGGGACAAAACAGGACGCTTTCGTCGACCTCCTTGCCACACGAAGGACAGAAAGGCATAGCTCCGACGATGCCTCCTGAGCTAATAAGCGTTCGCGGTCTAGTAGGAATACGCTTCGAGGGGTTCCGTAGCCCTTTCTTCCACGAACCCCATGAGCGATCCGATCTCCTTATAGTCCTTCAGCATCAGCCTCCTCTCTGGCACCTCTGAGCCGGACGCGCTCCTCTTCCTCGCGTACACTGCCGCGATGAAACTCTCCCCGGCCTTGGTGATGAAGATGAAACAGGGCACTCCTTCATAGGTTCCCAACACCCGAATCCCCGCATCGAAATCCAAAGTCCGCAGCTCCTCGCCGAGTTCGGCCTTGGTATTCAGTCGCTTCTCGTAGACCAAGCCAGTCTACCGTCCAATGAGGACCCCTATATCTGTTCCAGCTTCGATGTGACGACGGTACCCGCTCTCGGTCGCCATCGCCGCCGTCCCTGCTGCCCCTGTTACATGCACAGTTCAATCCAGTTTTCGCCGGGGTCGGTCACGCCCATCGCGACGGGGTTCGTTTTCATGTGGAGCGCCGAGATTTCTGCGGGAGGAATAACCTGTCGTCCCTTCCCCCAACCGAGAGTGGGGCATGCTTTTAACCTCCCCCGGCGCCCACCTTCGCCTGAGGCGTCGTTCCAGCGCATGCCCTCTGAACTGAGAATCTATGACACGCTTAGAGGTAAGGCCGAACCCTTCGAAACCGTCTCAAAGGGCAGGGTCAAGATGGTGGTCTGTGGCCCGACGGTGCAGAACCTCATGCATGTGGGCCACGCCCGGACCGGGATAATCTTCGACACCGTCGCCCGCTATCTCTCCTACCTCGGATACCAGGTAACCTACCTCATGAACATGACGGACATCGACGAGAGCATCGTCAAAGGTGCCCAAGCCGAGAAGATCTCGCCTGCGGAATTTGCCCAGCGGTTTGCTGACAACTTCCTGCAGGACGCCGCCAAGCTCGGCATACGGAGCGTCACGAAGTACCCCAAGGTCTCGAACTACATCCCCAAGATGATAGAGGAGGCCCAAGGGCTGGTGGGAAACGGGCATGCCTACGTCGTCGACGGCGACGTGTTCATGGACACCATGACCGTCCCCGGCTTCGGCCAGCTCTCGCACATCTCCACCGAGGAGCTCACCCTGAGGCCTGTGGAGATCACCCCGAAGAAGAGACATCTCACCGACTTCGCGCTGTGGAGGGCGTCCTCTTCCGCCACCCAGCGCTGGAAGAGCCCCTGGGGGAGCGGAGTCCCCGGGTGGCACATTCAGGACACGGCGGTCGCCATCTCGGAGCTGGGCCCTCAGTACGATATACATGGAGGCGCCCGTGAGCTCATCTACCCTCACCATGAATCCCTAATCGCAGAGGCCGAGTCCCTGACCGGGAAGAAGCCCTATGTCAGGTTCTGGATGCACACAGGGCTCCTGACCATCTCCAGAAAGAAGATGTCCAAGTCCGAGGGCAACATGGTAACCGTGAGAGAGGCTCTATCCCGTTTCGGCCCGAGCCAGCTGAGGTTGTATTTTCTCATGTCCCACTACAGAAAGGACACCGAGTACGACGAATCGCGGCTGAGACAGGTTGACGCCGAATATTGGAGGATCAAGGAGCGCGCGAGCAAGCTGAAGGAGGGCTCGTCACTTCAAACCGAGGCAGGCAATTCCCTATTGCAGCCCTTCCTCGACGCCATGAACGACGACTTCGACACACCCCGGGCCATTGTCGAGCTTACAAAGCTGGTAGACGAGGGCGCATCGGAGGCCGATGCCAAGAGAACGAGCGAGTACTCCGCCTCCATCACAAAGGCCTCCTCCATCCTGGGCGTGAGCCTCCTTGACTAGGGTAGCCGTGAAGGAGCAGGAGCTAAACGAGCTCCGCTGGTGGTCGCACTGGGCCAAGGTCCTCATGCTCGATGAAACCTCATACATCATTACGTCCCCCGTATTCCAGGAGCCCCTGTTCAACCACGCCACCATCGTCGGCGATAAGAGAAACTCCGTTGAGGCCATCGACAGGGCCGTTAAGCTGTTCAGGGACGTAGGCGTGCCTCCTTCGTTCTTTGTCATCGACGATCGGCGCTACGAAGGCGCGAAATCAGCCCTGATGTCGTCGGGATTCTCCTCCAAGGACATGTTGGAGGTAATGGTAGCCAAGCGGGCCTTGGAATACCCGGAGACATCCGTCAAGATGGCTGAAGCCAACGCCGACGTTAGCGCATGGGTCAAGAGTTACGTCGCATCATTTTACGACGGCGACGCCCCCGTCTCCGCCATCGAGTCCGCCGCCGCAAATGCTGCGAAAGACAAAGATGCCTCCCTGCTAGTCGCACGGCGCGGAGAGGAGGTATTGGGGCAGCTGGCGCTCTTCCGACAGGGAGGTCTCCTGGGCGCATACTGTGTCGGCACGATTCCGCTTCACCGGAGATCGGGCGTCGCGGGCCAGATGCTGGCCTACGCCATCAGGGGTGCGGAGAAGCAGAACCTCAGGCTCGTGTTGCAGACCTTCGCCAGCGACGACCTGGCTGGGTTCTATTCCTCACGCGGCTTCGAAACCGTGTACCGAAAGCTGGTCATGCTTCCAGAAAGGTAGGGTGAGCAGTTCCTGAATCTGGGAGTCGCAATAAGGAGAGACCTGCAGCTTGGAGCCTACAGATTCACCGATGTATTCCAGGGCTTTGATAAAGTGGCTGCGGTAAGGGCGATCTTTGGAGAACCCACCCCCTCGATCCTGTCCAAGACGAAGGTAGTTCTTGCCTCGAGGCAAGGTTACATGCACGTCGATGGTGAGACCGGGGACCTGTGGGTAAGCAAGCCCTATCTTGAGGTCGCTGACGAAAGGTACCTCTACCTGGACGTCATCCATGAGCTGGTCCACGTCAGGCAGTTCCAAGAAGGCAAGGAGCTCTTCGACAGGAGATACGAATACGTGGACCGCCCTACCGAAATCGAAGCCTACAGGGCCACCCTTAAGGAGGCCCGAAGGATTGGCTACAAGGGCAAGGCCCTAGTCGAGTACCTTCGGGTCGACTGGGTTAGCGAGGCAGACTTCATGCGGTTCTTGGACCTGCTCGGCGTAACACACTAGCCATTAACCCACGGAGGAGGCTAGAGCCACTAGCCAGAAACCTAGGAAATATGGACGCTTCTCGTTATACCCTTCCTCCGAGCCGGGGAATCGAGGGGAGGTGGAGGAATGCCTGAAGGTGGCGCAGATTTAGGAGAGGGAGAGCTTCAGATAGAGAGGCTCGGCAGGAGGTATGGCAAACCGATTTCGGAAGCAACAACCGGCAGGTATGGGAGGAAGGTCCTCGCCTATCCTGTAACGCTTGACAGAGTCGGCACCACGGCGTATTCATCACAATATGTCCCTGTGGAATCCAAGGACGAAATCAAGTTGTGGTCCCTTCCGACCAAAGAAGAGGACCGGCAAAGGAGACAATCGGGCTATCTCAAGAGCATCGAGCAGCTCTGATCCGCCTTCCGCTTCCCCTTCCGTTTCTCTCGAAACCAGCGGAGCGCATTAGCGGAGTCTTGTTTATCTGATGGCCCGTTGCGCTGGCCCAGCGTGGACTGACCCTTGGGAGAAGAACCTGAGGACGGTTCGTTGTCCGGGACCCTGCAGTGGGCCATCGAAAGGATGCGCAATGCCGGCTACCCGATTGACTCCAAGGTGACCGTGGAGGTGGACCCCGATCTGAAGATAATGGGGTATGCCAACAACGAGGACGGCAACCACACGATAGTAATCGCCGAGTGGGCGCTCGATTCGGAGATGCTGGGAGGCCTCCTCCTTCACGAACTCGCTCACGTCTACCACACAGAGAAAGGTTCCGCCTCTCATACGTCCAGAATCGTCGATGAAGTCATTGGGGAGGTCGCTGAGCGAGAGGGCCTTAACGAAAGGGAGTCTGCTGCACTCGTGGACGCCTTCAGCCATCTCCAGAACATAATCGTCGATGATATCGTCTTCGCTTCAATGTCAGGGAGAGAGCGCAAGCAGGCCCAGAGGTTCTTCGCGGACTGGGTCTCCGAAAGGCCGACGGGCGACCCCATTTTGGACGCTACCCTGCTTGTCAGGAACGCCTTCGCCCTGGCATCTCTTCGCCGGCGGGGTCTTATGTCGGGGATGGAGGACATGGAGGCCAAGAACGGCAGGTTCCTTTCATTCTACGGGGAATCCGGGAAGGAACAGTTCGATAGGGTGGAGTCCTTCCTTGAAACTGCGAGGGCTGACTGGGGCGAGGCTGATTTCCGCCGTGCCCTGACCTCCTACGTCGACATGGTTTTGGGGCTCATTAAGGACAGGAGGGGCCTTCAGGACCTCCGCTGATTGGCTGCCGACCCTACGGTACAGAGCCTCGTTTGCCCCCAAAGGTCCACGGCCTTAGCCCTGGATACGCCCTTGGGTGGAGAGCGACGAGCATGGCGCCTATCAGGACGGCGTCCTCCCCCAGGTCTGTCAGGGCTACGATGGGGGCGTTGTTCCGGGCGAAGCTCCTGATCCCCTCTCTTATGGGCGCCAGCACCTCCTCCGCGTTGTGAAGGGCCACGGACCCACCCAACACCAGGAGCTCCGGATCGTAGGCGTCGACTACTCCGGCGCAGCCGATGGCATTAAGGCGTCCGACTTCGATGATGACCTTGGCGCATGACTCATCGCCAACCTTTGCCTGCCTGAATATCTCGGCCGCGGTGAGGGCCTCGACGCGCCGGGCCTCCTCCCCCCTGAGGACGATGGCAGCCAGGTGGGGGATGTTCCTTCCTGAACAATAGGCTTCCCAGTGGCCTCGCTTGCCGCAGCCGCATACGAGCCCGCCTTCCTTATCTATGACAAGATGGCCGATTTCATGGGCGTTGCCGTCCTTCCCCACAAGTAGGTGGCCGTCCACGAAGACCCCGGCGCCAATGCCGGTGCTGAGGGTAAGGTAGACAAGGCTGTCGAATCCCTTCCCCCTGCCGGCCTCCCTCTCGGCGACGGCGGCAGCAGAGCAGTCATTGATCAGCACCACTTGCCCTCCGAAGGCCTTGAGGATGGGCTTGACGAGAGGCACGAACCCCACCTTGGGCAGGTTCGCGGGATTTGCTATTCCGCCTCTCCTATCAAGAGGGCCAACGGTGGCGATGCCCACCCGGCGGACGGTCGAGGCGCCGCGCTCCGCCAACAGACGCCTGATGCAGTGCTCGATCTGCGCCGAGAGGGCCCTACCGGAACCCTCTCGGCTGCTAGGTTCAGATGTCCTGGCGACGATCCTACCATCATCGCCGCCAAGGCAGACCCTCAGCCTAGTGGCACCGATGTCTACTCCAGCCGTCAGCCCCATGCTCAGGATGCCATCACCCCTCGGCATATCTCTCTGCAGCCAAGATTAAAGGTAAGAATCACGCGCCCAGACTTCCCAGGATGATTCCGAGAAGGAAGGTGCCGAAGGCAAGGCAGAAGGCCCCGATGGTCACGAAGAACCAGTTTAGGTTCCACCACTCGGCTGGGGTGTAGTTCCCAACGAAGGGGACGTAGACCTTCCCCTCCTCACCCTTCACCACTCCATCTTGCTTTGACTGGTTTAACTCTCCCAATTTCACCGAGAACGCGTAGTCCGCGCCCCAGAACCCGAACGCCAAGAGAAAACCCCCAAAGGCGATCATGGCGGTAGCCTCGATGGACTGGGCGTAGGGGTCTCGCCAAACTATGGCCGCCACCAACACGAGGACGAGGATCGCCGCGCTGACATAGGCGAAGGCGAACTCCTTGTGCACCATGGAACTCAAGCCTCTCCTTTGGCTTCGCCTCCGACGTGGCCCGACCGTCCCTTTTCCTTCTGTCGAGACCACTCTCCTTCTAGGATGGCATAGAGGAAGGAGTCCCTCCACCTACCCCTGACCAACGCACTTTCTCGGAGGCACCCCTCCAGCGTCATCCCCGACTTCTCCAGGACCCTCGCCGACGGCAGGTTCTGCGTATCGCATGTCGCCCAGATCCGATGGAGCCCCAGCTCCCCGAAGCCATGGCACAGTAATGCTTCAGCGGCCTCCGTGGCGAGGCCCCTCCCCCAATACCGCCTGTTATAGCAATATCCGATGCATCCGGTCTTGTCCGCTTCGCTGGTGACGTTCAGCCCGCATCCACCTATGAGTGCGCCATCTTCCTTGAGCACGGCTGCCAGCTCGAAGTGTTGCCTCGGGCTCTCCTCTTGGAACTTGATGACCCTCTCGATGAAGGCCTTCGTCCCCTCTTCCGTATTCGGGCCCCACGGCATGAACTTCACCACTTCCGGATCGGACGCATAGACGTGGACCGCCTTCCAGTCCCTCCTCCTGAAATCCCTCAGCAGGAGGCGCTCGGTATCCAAGGTCAGGCTGGGCCTCATCCTTCTCTCATCGACTCGCCGCCCTCCTGAACTAAAAAGGATATATGCCCAGTCCAATCACGGGCTGCTTCTCCTGTTCAGCCTGGCCTTGACTGCATCGCCCGTGAGCTCCCTGAGGGCATCCGAAGCCACCCATCGGGCCGCTGCCGACTTGCTGCCCTTGAGCTTCAGGGCGACCTTGATCGCCTCCATGTTGAGTCTCCTGTTACGCTTCCCGATTTGCCTCAGCGCCCAGTTCACGGCCTTCTTGACGTAATTCCTCTCGTCTTCAGCCTGCGACAGTATCTCGGGGAGGAACTCGAGGAATCGGGCGTCTTCGGCCCGTTTGTCATGGACCGCAAGGGCGGCCATGAGGGAGAATCCCGCCCTTCTGGTGAATTCCGGATCTCTCCGGCTCCACTCGAGGGCCTTTTGATATGCGTATGGCGTCTTGTCGAAGAGGTTGGAACAGCATCCGTCACAGATGGCCCAGTTGTCGAAGCCCTCCACCCATTCTTCCATCTGCTGGGGGGAGACCTTCTTCGGCTCATCCACAAGGCTGGCGAGGACTCTGGCTTCGAAGTTGCCAGTGGCCCAGAGGCCCTGCGCCAGCTCGTGATCTCTCCCCAAGCTTCTACCAAGGCGGCGTAACTCCGGCATCGACAGGCCATACGCGTCGGACGGCGTGATCCCGAAGCGGGCCATCCCTTCCACATTGCTTTGGTCGCCTTTGGACTTCAGCTCCTTCAGGACTTCCCTGACCCTCTTCCAATCGCTTGGCTGATTCACGGACGCAACTTGTTCGGTCAATCCCATATAGAACGATTCCGCCGGGATGATAGCCTTTCCAAGGATTCGTACGACGACCTCATGACCTTCCAAATGACTCGGCTCCTTCACTAACCTCTCGAAAGGTTCATCTGCAGAACCGGCTCTCCCAATCCCATCCCTTGAAGCCCAGAATGCGGGTCGCCGTGGGTAGCACGAACAAAGTGAAGATAGAGGCCGTCAGAAGGGCGCTCGGACCCTACTATGATGTCGAGGTCGTCCCCATTGCCGTCGGCTCAGGGGTCCGCGCCCAGCCGGTCGGAGACGAAGCCTTCGAAGGGGCGAGGAACAGGGCGGAAGGTGCCATGAAACTCTCCAAATGCGATCTGGCGGTGGGAATCGAAGGCGGCATCATGGAGCTGAACGGCAAGGAGTTCGCCTTCGCCGCCATCTCGATAATAGACGCAAAGGGCCAGAGCTCCTCGGCCACCACCGGCCTCTTTCAGCTTCCGCTCGAATCCCTGAGGCTGATTGGCAAGGGCCTTGAGCTGGGTGAAGCCATGGATAGGATCACCGGGATGTCAGACGTAAAGCACGGCCCCGGAGCGGTGGGGATTTTCACCAAGGGAGTCATCGACAGGACGGGATTGTACGTCCATGGGACGACCTTGGCCCTGATTCCCTTCCTGAATAGACATCTCGCCTGGCAGTGATCGAACCCGGGAGGCGTGCGTTCATGGACGAGGCTCGTTTGGAGCGGATACTATAAAGAAGCCCGGAGGCCCACGAGGAACCGATGCGCAGGCGCTTCCTCTCTTCTGGGGCGGACCCCAAACTTCTGTTCAGGAAGGTGAGCGCATACTTGACCATGAACGGCTACAGGGTGCAGTCCGATCTCGATCACCTGACCTTGGTCGCCGCCCAGGAGAAGGCCTTGACGGTGATCAAGGTGACGTTCGCCCTTAAGATCGTCGGGGATCCCAGCGATTTCACACTTGTGATGGATAGGGACGTGTCGCGGATGGTCAAGGACACGACCCTGGCGGGAATGGTGGCTTGGGCCCTGGCGCCTTTCACCCTCGGGCTGTCCGTCGCGGGCACCGCGGGTGCAGGGGAGGCCTTGTATCTGAAGGCCGAATCCAATCTCATCAACTTCGTTTCGAAGCAAGTCGAGGAGTTGCACGCGCCCTCCGAGGAAGGAAGCATTCGAGAGGATGACAATAGGAGGAGTCCATCAAAGGGGGGACCCGTTGGTTGAACGACTATCTGCGCGCTACGCTAGCCGCCGCAGGAGCCACCGCAGTCGTAGTGGTCATATCTGCGCTGGCCTTTGCCATAACTGCGGTCTCCGGCCTTCCGCGGCACTTCGGAGGAGCAGGGCTATGGTGGGCGCTGGGCGCGTTCTTGTTCGGCCTAGGCTTTCTCTGGGCCGGGTGGGTCTTCGTCTACAGGACCCCGAAGGCGTTCTTCGTTTCGACCTTCTACACCTTCAAGAAGGCCCTCACTCGCACGGATCCTTCATCTTCGCTAGGCCGGAGTGAGCCCTTTGTCGTGGACGGGCCTTACCTGTACGTCAGGAACCCAACCTACTTCGGCGTATGTGCGACACTCTTCGGGATCGCCCTCATCTCAGGCCTAACCTTCCTGCTGATCGCCGGCTTCGGGCTGCTCGCCTGGTTCAACATCGTCGTCATGCCGTATGAAAAACGAGAGATGATTGCCCTGTTCGGCCAGGACTACGTAACCTACACGAAGATGGTCCCAGCCTTTATTCCCTCGGGAAAGGTCGTCTACGGTCGCTCCAAATCCGGGCCGAGTAACTAGAGGATAGGTTTCATCTTCCGCGACGCGCAGGGTTGCGAGGTGAAGCCCTTCCCCCTTCGGCAAGGTCTTTCATCATCACCTCGGCGGCGGAATCCGGATCGACTTTCCTCTCGGCAACCTTCTTCAAGAGGGCCTCCCACCCAGGATGGCTCACAACACCGAGAGCGAAGGCACTTTCCACCTTTCCGTTTAACGCTTCTCTTACTTCGTCCACTACTTCCTCCCTCCCACGCGTAGCCCGCTTCGCCTTCGCATTTGCCATCAGGCCTTCCACGGCGCTAGCAAGCTCCGGAACCCCCTGACAGGTCTTCGCCACGGTCTTGAGGACCTTTGGCCTCCCTCCGTCCTTGCCCCGAGCGAACTGGCCAATCTCCAGCGCCGCCCTGTCGGCGCCCTCGAGGTCGGCCTTGTTGACGACGAAGATGTCACCGATCTCCATGAGCCCCGCCTTCATCGCTTGCACCGAGTCCCCCATCTCTGGCATGATTATCACTATGGTCGCCTGGGCTACCCTGACGATGTCCACTTCAGTCTGACCTATGCCCACGGTCTCCAGTATGATTACGTCATAATTTGCGGCGTCGAGCACGCAGATTGCCTTCCTCGCATTGCGAGAAAGGCCGCCCCTGCTCCCCCTCGATGCCATGCTCCTGATGTAGACGCCTTCATCGAGGCTGTGATCCACCATGCGGATTCGGTCCCCGAGGAGGGCCCCTCCAGTGAATGGGCTAGTGGGGTCTACGGCGACCACTCCAACCTTGTGCCCCCTCGACCGCAGTTCATGAATGAGGCAGTTTATCAGGGTGCTTTTGCCGGCCCCCGGGGGCCCCGCCACTCCAAGGACGAACGCCTTCCCGCCCCTCCGGTATATCTCGGCATAGAGCTCCCCAGATCCCGGAAGCTCATCTTCGAGAATGGTGATCGCCCTGGAGATGTCCCTTCGGCTGCCTTGAGTCACTCCTCGCACGAGCTCCAGGGCCCTCAACGGATAGCTCGTTGGGAACTCGACCTTATTTCGTTTGTCCTTTTCCGTCCACGCAGAGCCCTGGGACGCATTTGTAACAATCTAGAAATAATCCGCTCAGAAGCTTCATCGTACACATGCCGAAACCAAAGAGCCCCGGCTATTGGAATTCCAAGATCGAGGAGCTTCGCGAACGCGCTGGGCCGAAGGGAAAGACAGCTTCGGGCTACCCCATAAGCGAATGGGAAAGGAAGACGCTCTCACCCTGGCTCCGTGCCACCCCTGAGCGCAAGACATCCTTCGCCACTTCCTCTGGCTTCGATCTGAAGACGCTATACGGGCCCGCGGACGTCGAAGGGATCGATCCTCTGCGTGACCTCGGATTCCCCGGCAGCTATCCCTATACACGGGGGATATATCCTTCGATGTACCGCGGCCGTCCGTGGACCATGAGGATGTTCTCCGGCTTCGGGACACCCAAGGACACCAACCGCCGGTTGAAGTACCTCCTCGCCAAGGGAGAGACCGGCCTCAGCATCGCATTTGACATGCCGACCCTTTACGGATATGATGCGGATGATGAAAGGGCAAGGGGGGAGGTGGGGAGGTGCGGTGTAAACGTCAGCTGCCTTCGCGACATGGAGGAGCTGTTCTCAGGAATAAACCTCGGAGAGGTGAGCACCTCCATGACGATCAACGCCCCCGCAGCGGTGGTGATGGCTATGTACCTGCGCACTGCCCAGGAGCAGGGCGTCCAGCTCCGACAGCTTCGCGGAACGACCCAGACGGACATCCTGAAGGAATACATCGCTCAGAAGGAATGGGCCTTCCCGCCCGAAGCGCATCTCCGCCTGATCAGGGACATGATGGTATATTGCACGCGGGAGGTCCCCATGTGGAACTACATCAGCATCAGCGGCTACCACATCAGAGAAGCAGGTGCCAGTGCCCTGCAGGAGCTGGCATTCACCCTGGCCGACGGCTTCTCTTATCTGGACCTTGGGATTTCGGCCGGGCTCCCGGTGGATTCGTTTGCGCCGCGACTGTCGTTCTTCTTCAATTCGACGATGAACTTCTTCGAAGAGGTTGCGAAGTTTCGGGCGGCCCGCCGCATATGGGCGACGGTGCTCAAGGAGAAGTACAAGGCGAAGGACCCCAGGTCACTCCTTCTGAGGTTCCACACCCAGACGTCGGGGGCATCTCTCACCTGGCAGCAGCCGCTGAACAACATAGTCCGCACCGCCATAGAGGCCCTTGCGTCGACCCTTGGAGGCACCCAGTCGCTCCATACGAACGCGTACGACGAAGCCTGGGCGCTTCCTACGGAGGAGTCAGCCGAGGTGGCGCTGAGGACGCAACAGGTCATAGCCGAAGAGACCGGCATCGCCGACGTCGTGGATCCGATGGGCGGCTCATATTACCTCGAATGGCTCACCCGTGAGCTGGAGCTCGGCGCTTATGCGTACTTTGACAAGATCGAAAAGCTGGGCGGAGTGGTCGGCGCCATCAAGGCCGGCTTCCTCCAACGCGAAATCGCGGATACGGCCTACGAAACCCAGAAGAGGATAGAGGAGAAGAAAAGCATAATCGTCGGGGTCAACGATTTCGTTGTCAAGGAGGAGCGGCCCATTAGAACCCTAAAGATAGACCAGAGGGCCCAAAGGGCGCAGCGTGAGGCGCTGGCGCGGCTTCGAAGGACCAGGGATGGGGCCTCCGTGAAGGCGTCGCTGGAGGAACTCCGGCGCACGCTCGAGGACGACAAGGCCAATTCAATGCCCTCCCTGCTTCGAGCGACGGGCGCGGGCTCGACCCTGGGAGAGATAATGCAGGTGGGAAGGGAGGTGTTCGGTCCTTGGCAGGAGCCGGTGATGCTCTGAACATGGCACCGAGGGCATCAAAGGTCTCAATCAAGATCCTCGTAGCGAAGCCGGCCCTCGATGGCCACGACAGGGGCGCCTTGGTGCTCTGTCGCGCCTTCAGGGATGCCGGCATGGAGGTCATCTACGCGGGCCTGCTCACCACTCCCGAGCAGGTAGCCCAGATGGCTGTGGACGAAGACGTGGACGTCGTGGCGCTGAGCCTCTTGAACGGGGCTCACATGACGGTCTTCCCAAAGGTCCTCAGGCTACTTCGTGAGAAGGGCGGAAAGGGGATCCTGGTCGTGGGCGGAGGGATCATACCTGACGAAGACAAGCCGAAACTGGAGGCCATGGGCATTAGCGGAAACTTCGGGCCTGGCACCTCCCTTAGGGAGATAGTCGGGCACATTCAGAAACGGGTTGCAACCGGAGGACGCAGTCCTAGCGAGGGGGCACCAGCAAGGCCTCCACGATCTTCGAGGCGGCCATCCCAGGCTCACGAGCTGTAATCGTGAAGTAGTAGTCCCCCAAAATCGTGCTCGTCGTCACCGTCACCGTGGCGTTTACGGTCAGCAGTACCGGCTTGCCGCTCAGGAAGTACGCTGGCGAAGCGAAGGAGACGCTGAAGTTCTGAAGTGCGCCGCCGCTCACCTCGGCGTCTGTGGCCCCAAGGCTGAACTGTCCGGAATAATTCCCCAAAGCTGTTATGTTGAGCTGTACCGTCGTGCTAGAAGAAACGTTGAAGGCGTCAGGGCCCGTCACGGAAAGGTCCGGGGAGACGGAGGCGTTGACGAAGCCTATCTTCCCCGTCGACAGCTCCGTGAACCAGAGGCCCCCGGCGCCGTAGGCTATGGTCTGAGCATTGGAGATGTTCCCATATGAGGGGACGTATGATGGGATGTCGTATTCGACCAGCGTCATCCTGGTGGGGTTCAGCTCCGCAACCCTATTCGCTCCATTTTCGTTGAACCAGATGTTCCCCAAAGGATCCTCAGCCATCCAGTAGGGGAGGGTCGTAGTCACCCCCTGTCTGCCGGAGGTGGGCATCTGGATTAGGCCTCCTGTAAGGGGGTCGAACCTTCCGATTAGGCTTGACCCGTTTTCAGCGAACCAAACCATCCCCGAGCTGTCGACGGCGATTCCAATCGGTTGGGCGATGGGGATGGGCATTTCATAATATTGATAGGTCCCATTGGCTGGGTCCAACGTCGCTATCGTGCTGGATACCGATTTGTTGGAGCTGACCATGGTCACCCAAAGCATACCCTTGGAATCGAAGGCGATCCCAGATGGGGCCGTGTCGTTGTTGGGCGTAGGGTACTCCGTCAGGAGGCCGTTGTCCGGCTGGATCCTTCCAATCCTGTGGCCATATAGCTCGGAGAACCACACCGCCCCGTCAGGCCCCCTTATGATCTGCTGGGGGAAGGATCCTTCGGCAAGGTGATACTGAGTGAAGTTCAAGGAGGCGGGATCGAACCGGATTATCTCGCTCGAATTGGCGTCCGTCAGCCATACATCGTTATCCAAGGTCGTAGTGAGCGACCAGGTGATAGGTTTGGCAACGGGAAGGTCATACTCGGTGAAGTTCCCGCTCTTGGGATCATACCGCACGAGCTGGCTGGTGTTCTGCTCGACAAACCACACACGGCCGTCACCGTCCACTGTGATTCCATTGGGCGCCGTGCAATTGCCCGGCACCACGTATTCCATGGGATAGGTGGCGCTGGCGTTGACCAGCGAGGTCGGTCCACAGGAGGTCGATGTCACTTTGGAAGGCCTCCCGTTGGCTACACTTATGAAGCCGTACGTTATCGCTCCCGCAATCAGGACGACGCCGATGAGGGCGAGGATGACCCTCGAAGCCTTCGAACTTCAGCCCTCCATGTGGGCGTTGAATGCGGCTGTCGAGCAATCTGGGCGATAACCCGACGGCGCGGCCTCGGCCATTCTCTATCGGCTCAGGACACGGATGAATATAAGGTCTAAGGGGCGACGACATGGGGGAACCTTCCCCATCCCGGATCATACGGTCGAATGTTCATACTACGTACTTTCGAGCTAGCCCGTTAACCCTTCGCACGAAGTCCTTCTTCGAACCAGGGCGCCCCTCCGAGACCTCGGCGAATCTCCCAAGTACCTCCCTCTGCTGTTCGGCGGAAAGGAGCTTTGCATCGACCTCTACGAACCATTTGTCTTCCTTTTCAGTGTGAGTCTTCAGGAAGTCTGCATATGTCAGGAGGAAGCGAGAGAGGGGCTCGGCGTCGTTCCCTTCCTTGATCCAAATGGCGAACTCCTGCTCTATCCTCCGCGCTGCCCTCCTGGCGAATTCATGTTCGACGAGAAATCCATAAACAACCTTCTGCTGCTCCTTGACGGCCCCTTGGATCACGGGGAAGAGCCCGGCTTCTTCTTTTGCATGGTGGTAGGAATCCACGAACTCAAGCATCAGCTGGATCGCTTCCTCAACGTCGTCAGGAGAGATGGTTTCGCCCTTCGCTATCTTGGCCGCCATCGCCCTTATTGCCGCTTCGAGCCTCCTTATCACGCGGTGGTCGGCCTTGAGGTCAGCACCGGCCTTCATAGGCAACAGAGAGCACGAAGGATGGATTAATTCCTTGCTTTGTCTCGGGTCGCTCGAGCAAGTCCGGAGCGCCCATCCCCGCGGAGCGAAGAGCTTCGGTTGACTTTCTTGGAAGGGGCAACCGCTGAGACAAATACCGTTGAGCATGCGAGGATCAGCGCCTCGGCTGTCAGATGCAGTGGGTACATCGAGACCTAGCCTATCGGTGGGACTCCAACATACCACGATGGAGAGATTCCAATGTGTAGGGATCCCGCGGTTGGAACGCGAGAAATGGCCGTCGCCACGAGGCCATTGTTGATATCTCATACCGCACCAGATAGACCTGCCATAAGGAGCTTGGAGGTCAATCCGCCAGTCACGCGCCCGGAAACTCGCCTAGCACCTCCTAGCCCGATGGAATCCCAACCTTGAACCGCGATAGGTTCATCGTCTGTAAACAACGACATCCCTTATTGCGGCACGACGTCAGGTTTTGCATCTTCGGAACACGATGCCCTAGGCCGTAGGAGAAAAGGAGATATATTGCCCGGAAGCGCTCTTCAAATCTGCGCCGCGGTAGCTCAGCCTGGGAGAGCAATCGGCTGAAGTTGGTCGGAATCAGTCACCGATGTGTCGCAGGCCCAAATCCTGCCCGCGGCATTTAGAGTCACTCCAGCGCATCGAGTCACCCATTTCAAGCCCACGCTCCGCCATATCGAAAAGGATTATTAGCTCGGCCCAGCGGCGCATTGACTAAAGCGAAACGGGGACCTTGGCAGTCACTCTATCAAGCATGCTAGGCTCTGACGGCGCTCTCAGAAGAGGAGTTGCTTCGCGTCTCGGCCAACCGAGCGAAGAGGTGGGCCTCTTCATGTACTACAATGCGACCGGAGATAGCGGTTTCATCCTCCTCGATGAGGCAGCCTACCCCGGCAGGATTCAAGATGTCCTCAGGATCGCATCGATTTCGGATTCGGCCTACTACTTCCTGCCGAAAGACGGCCAGCTGAGCTGGATGGATGGAGAGCTTGCACTACTGCTGGACTTTCTCGAGATATCCAGTGGCAGGATCGTAACGTCGGGCGGCATAGACGCTGGTCGGTCCACTGCAGAAAAGGTCTTCAGAGGCCTCACGCTCTCCTCCTTTCCTGTCTGCTCGTCAGATGATGCTTCCCTCTTCTCCTCAAACGGAGAGGGCCTGTCGAAGAGCAAGGGCGCAGGTCATGAGACGTATGTCGCGATCGACAGCGCCTTCAACGTAAAGGGAGTCGGCCTCATCGTCCTGGGTTTCGTAGTATCCGGATCGGTCCGCTCGCATGACCTTGTGAAGATCCTTCCTCAGGGAAAGGAGGCAGAGGTTAGGAGCATCCAGATCATGGACGTCGACGTGGAATACGCTTCCCAAGGCTCTAGGGTTGGCCTGTGTCTGAAGGGGGCAACCGTGGAGGACTTCCAGAAGGGGGTCGGTGTCGGGAGCGAAGGAATCAAGGTCTCGCACCAGCTCTCACTGGATTTCAGGGCCTCCCCCTACTTCCGGCAGGGCATCCGCAAGCCCGTCGATCTCCATCTTCAGACCATTTCCGGCCTGAGCCTCGGCCACGTCACCCCTCAGCCCGATGGCAGGATCACCGTCAGCTTTCAGAAGGACATTCCAGTTTGGGCGGGACAGCGAGCGGTCCTTGTAGACCTGAACATACGGCCTGGCGGATCCAGGGTGATCGGCGGCGGAGTGGTTTCGTCCTTCGAATAGGTAAATTCGTGAAGTGGCCCAGCAAGTGCGCTCCGACTGGTCTGCTCCCGTTCGGAGTACCTTCCAAGCAGGGCTTCGGGTTGGTTCACAGGCTCAAAATGAGCCTGGCGACTTCGGGAAGGCTGTAGGCCACGGCGAACGGGTCGCCCAGCTTCACCATCTCCTCTGTGTGGTAGCTGCCCCTTCGAACGATCGAGATGACCTTGACTCCTGCCCTGTTTCCGGCCAGGGCGTCCTCGGTCATGTCTCCGGTGAATACAGCTCTTCCTGAACTCACCCCCAGCTTGCGCAGGGCCTCCAACACAGGCTTGGGAGAAGGTTTGAGTTCATCGACGTCCTCCTCCGCCACGGCGACGTCGATGAGGTCTGCCCAGCCGAACCGGCGGACCTGTTCCATAAGGGGCCCCCTCTTTGTCTGGGTCACTACGGCTATCTTCAACCCTGAATCCTTCAGCTGCGTCAGGATTGACAGGGCATCCGGAAAGGGCTTGATCTCCTGCGACAGAGTACGATAGATCTGCCAAAACCGGGAATCCACCTCTTCTAGCTTCTCCGGCGTCCCGAGACCAAAGAGCCCGTAGAAGGCCTGCCATGGCAGGATGAACCCCTTCCGGAACGCATCGACGTCCTGATGCGCGACGCCGAACGACATCAGTGTAGCGTCGTTCGTCCTCCAGACGACATCCAAGTCGTCGACCAGAGTCCCACTCCAGTCGAAGAGCGCGGCGTCAATTCCGCCCCTTTTCAAATGCTCCTCCGGCCCCCGGTAGATGCGAGCCTCCTCTCCACATTCTAAAGCATTTCTTAGGCGGCGAATGAAATAATGTTTCCAGAGGGAGGAGGTTCTCCATCTTAGGACCCCGGAGCTTTCACCTAGATGATCTCCGACGGATCCAACCAGTATCTTGACTTGCGAGGGTCGGGCGATGGGATGCTCAACATGCCTGATTGGATGCTGCTTCCCTGGTCCTGGCGTAGGGTCCGACTTCTTCCCTACGCTGGCGGACCCTTCTCCTTCGTATCTTCTGCCAAGCGGTGCGGATCCTTTCGAGGCCTATCCAACTCCTCCCGGATTGTTCGTCGGACCATGTTCCTGAACAGCAGGTAAATCAGGTACACCACGAGAAATGTGACCCCAAGGCTGAAGGCCGCGATCGCAAAGACAGACCAAAATGCAATCATCGTCGTTCAGTCATGCCGAGTTGAGAGCCTGCCCGATTTATCCTTTGTTCGATCAGGCTCCCTCTTTCCCCTTGCTGCGGCCACGATGCCGGGTGCTCATTTGTCTAAAGTCGAGCCCCAGATGTTGTAACTTAAATACGGCTGTCATATTACCCCGGTCTTAGCGCAATTGTCCTCCTTCATTCCGAAGAGGGTCTTTCTCGTGAACGGCGTCGGGCGCCACAAAGAAAAACTCAATAGCTTTGAGCTTGCGCTCAGGGACGCGGGTATCGCGCACTGCAACTTGGTGCCGGTTTCGAGCATCTTCCCGCCTCGGGCCCAGGTCATCAGCAAGAAGGAAGGCCTCAAGCTGATCAGCCCCGGCCAGGTGGTGTTCGTGGTGTTGAGCAGAAACGAGACGAACGAGCCAAACCGGCTCATCTCCGCAGCCGTCGGCCTGGCCCTTCCGAGGGACAAGAACATGTACGGCTACCTGTCCGAGGTGCACGGCTTCGGCATGACCGACTCCAAGGCGGCCGACTACTCGGAGGACCTTGCCATCTACATGCTCGCATCCACCATGGGCCTTCCCTTTGACCCCGACAAGAGCTGGGACGAGCTCAAGCAGGAGTGGAAGATTTCGGGGAAGATCTTCCGGACCACCAACGTGGTACAGTCGGCAGAAGGAGATAAGAACGGCCTCTGGACCTCTGTGGTGGCCGCATGCGTGCTTCTTCCGTAGGCCTCTACAGCTGCCGCGTCTCCATTAGGATGTAAAGGGTCAGCATCAGCGATACGCCTGCCAGCATCCCGGCTATCACCTCAGATGGCCTGAAGGCATATGCCACGGCCAGGACGACGGCCACGAGGACGCCAGCTATGACGAAGGGATTTGGCTCAAGCTCAGGGTAGATCTCCGGCTTAAGGCGGAAGAGCCTTCTGTTCATGAACCACCGCTCCACCATCATGGTCGACTTCATAGCCTCAAGATGGTCCTGAACCGTGGCCTTGCTTTCGCCTATGCTGGCGGCAAGCGAGGAGATGCTGCTCCAGGCGTTCTGGTTGCGGAGGTAGTGCAGGACTATCTTCCGGCGCATGGGGTTCTTGAGAAGGAGCGCGAACTCTTCGTTCCTTTCGAGGCGCTCAAGAGACCAGAAGCTGGTAAGCTGGATAGGGAGGACCCTGTTCAGTATACGCTGGGCCAGCTTCTGGCTCATCAGCCCTTCACCTCAGCGCTCCCGCCTATATCTCTACGACCGCCCTTATTACAAGGGCTGCGACGAACGTCCAGAATAGCTGGGCCGAAGAAAGCGGCACGACCGTCAACTTGAAGATTACGAGCAGCAGCCAGAACAGGAAGGCCAGTCCCCCAATCCTTCCCAGGAGGCCCTTGAATATCGAAGTGACTCGCCCGGAACTGAAGGCGGACACCAGGATCAAGAGCAGGGACAGGTAGAGGACCCAGGCTACCGCGGTGTCGACAAGCCCGAGCGGGAGCGCCACGATGTAGGCCAACAGGAGGAGGTAGCCCGCCCTCCCTATGTTTCGAAATGTCGACCTGTACGTCACGCCGACACCCTCTCGTCCTTCTTCCAGGCGACCCAGTGGGGACCCATGACTACAAAGCTGAGGCCTTCAGACAGGTTCTTCGTCACCGTGACCGGTCTCTCCCCTTCCCTGTACAGGCCGCCAAACCCCGTCGTGGCCCCGTCGGCCCTTATCTCGTTCTTCACCACTCTGCCTCCCACCCTGACGACCTTTCCCTCCGGCCCTTCATACACGTACACCCCTGGCACCCGAACGACCTTCCTCTCGGAGGATTCCTCGACGTTGACAAATCCGCCTACCGACACCGACTCCACCTTCTCTTCCGGGTTGAACTTTGACATTGCCTCCTTCAGAAAGGCCTCTGCCTCCGAGGAGATGTGCGAAGACGCCGCAGCTACGTTCCCCTTCAACTCGTCCAGCGTCTTGAAGTCGTGAAACGAGGCGTCCGCATCGTTGGCGACCCTGGTCGATGGCTCGTTCAAGTCCACCCTACACGTCGAAGCCACTACGCAGAGCCCGTCGAGGACCTCGAAGCCCTGGGTCGTTTCGATGTTCCCTCTTCCCGCCACGGCCACCGCGTTGTCTCCGTCCCGGAAGACCAGGGAGTCCTTCTCCCACACGACCCTGACTCCCGCTCCTGCGCATGATCCGCCTCCCGCGCTCACCACGGGCTCCGAGAAGGTGGGTTCCGTCAGGCTCCCCTTGCCGTCGGCGCATCCGCCAAAGTCCTTGGCTAGGTCGTAGCTGTGGTGGCCGAAGTGGAATTCAGTGGCGTAGTCATGCCACCTCCTTCGCCCCCACTGCGAGATGTAGCCTCCAAGAGGTATCGTCAGGGCAATCATCAGCACGCCCAGCCAGAACAGCTGGGTCCGCACGGCAGAAGTGAAGGCCGGAAAGCCTATGACGGCGATGAAGGTTAGGCCCAAACCGGCCACGCCCAGGATCACCGTCGCCACTATCAGGGTCGGAGCGCCATAGGTCCTACCGTAGTACACCCCGTAACCGACTATGGTCAGCAAGACCAGCACGGCGAAGAGGTAGTCGAGGTAGATCAGGCCCGCGATGGCGACACTGAACGCCAGCGCGAGGTGAGCCAGCACCTCCAGAATGAAGACGGCCAGCGTTGCCCTTGCGATTCCATCGATGACGTTTTTCCAGTCCATGTTTCCCGCGTCCTGGTCACCGCTCCGGGCCGCGGAGTATTTAATCCGGGCCAATCGTAGGAGTCCGTTCAGCGCCGTCGGTTATCGTAGGGGCGCTGGCGGCGCAGCATGAGGTACCGTTATTAAGCCAATGTCCCAACAGACGAATCGACGACAATGACGACGAAACGAGCTCCTCTGCGGCTTTTCGGCACCTCTGGGATCAGGGGCTTTGTCAATCGCACCATGACCCCTGACTTCGCCGCAAAGATGGGCCTCTGCTTTGCGCATTACATCGGACGCCAGGGTAAGGTGGCAGTGGGGATGGACGTTCGCCTCCACGCGCATGTTGTGCAGGGCGCTGTCGTTTCGGGGTTGAACGCTGGCGGCGTAGACGTCGTCGACTGCGGGATCGCCCCGACGCCGGCCGTGCTCCACCTGCTCAAGCGGCAGAAGCTAGATGGGGCCGTCCTCGTGACCGGAAGCCACACCCTCGCGCCTGTTATCGGCCTGCTGTTCTTCCAGAGCGATGGCGGGGAGATCAGCGTCCGGACGGAGGAGAAGCTGGAGGCGCTCTACTTTCGAGGTTCCCTCTCACCCAATCCCTGGAACAGGTTGGGGCGCGCTCGCCCTGCAGATGCCCTCGGGGCCTACTACGAGGGCGTAGCCAAAGCTGTTGGCCGGACCGGCGTCGAGGGCCGCCGAGTCGTGATCGACCCAGGAAATGGGGCTGCGTCGGGGATCCTCACCCCTCTCTTCGAGAGGCTCGGCTGTCATGTGGTCGCAGTCAACGACGTGGCCGATGGCAGGTTTCCGTCGAGGTCGCCGTACCCGAGGAGGGAGGTCCTGGGGAAGCTGAAACGTGAGGTCAGGGAGGCATCAGCCGATCTTGGGGTCGCCACCGACGGGGACGGCGATAGGGCCATCTTCGTCGACGAAAGGGGGAAGGTCGCCTGGGGGGACGTGACTGGCTCCCTCTTCGCCCTGGACTGCCTTGAACGGGTGAACGGGGGGACGATCGTGGCCCCCGTTAATTCGTCACGGCTCGTAAGGGACATCTGCCGCGGCCGAGGGCGGCTTGTGACCACCCGGGTCGGGCCGCCGGCCATCATCGACGCCCTAAGGTCCCACCCCGGCGCCGTCTTCGGGTTCGAAGAAACCGGGAAATACATCTGGCCAGACGCGCTGCTCTACGGCGATGTGGCCCTCTCCACCTTCAAGATGCTAGACCTGATGGAGCGGAAGGGTAAGACCCTACGCGAGCTTGCCTCATCCCTCCCGAGGTACCACATGATCAAGAGGGCTTTCAGGTGCACGGAGTCGAGCAAGGAACCCATATCTGCTCACATTCTCGGGCTCCCGGTTGACCCTCGGGTCCAGGTCGTGACTCTGGACGGCGTCAAGCTGGTCTACCCCGATAGGTCATGGCTGCTCCTTCGCCCCAGCGGGACGGAGCCCTTCTTCAGGTGCTATGCCGAGGCCAAGTCCGCGAAGAAAGCTCAGGAGCTCGCGAAGGAGGGAATCAAGACGCTTCGCGAAGCCTCGGCCGCGGTCCGTCTGGCGCCACGTTAAAGAAACCCCCATAGGCAGGTGAGGTCGGAGGGAAGGGACGCGCCCATGTCCTGCGACGTGGTGGTGGCAGGGGCCAGCATCTCTGGCAGCTCGGCCGCCCGCAGGCTAGCGGAGGCGGGCTGCGACGTGATCGTCTTCGAAGACGACCTCGAAATCGGCACGCCAGAGAAATGCGGCGGACTCGTGTCCCTGAACAGCCTGAAGCAGATGGGCATACCTCCTTCCGGCAGGATAATAGCTGACAACATGAGCTCGGCGATCTTCACATCACCGGGAGGCGAAGTGCTGGAGCTCGACGCGAGGGAGGTCGGGGTGGTCGCGCTGCGTAGGAGAGAGCTGGACAAGGCCGTCGCGAGGGAGGCTGCGACGGCCGGAGCGCGTTATGAGCTGGGCCAGCGGGTGATCGGGTTCGATGACAGGGGGGACTCGGTGGATGTTGTCACGTCTTCGGGCCACTACGCGGCAAAGTTCTTCATCGACGCAAGGGGAGTCTCCATCTACAAGGGCTTCAACCCCGGCGGCCTCCTCCAGGCGGTTCAATACGAATGCGTGCTTCCTGACCTGCGGCGAGGCAGGGTGGAGGTCCTCGTGGACAAGAACGTCAGCAAGGAATACTTCGCTTGGCTCATTCCGCTCGATGGCTCAACGGCCAGAGTCGGCGTCGGCGGCCGTGGGCCGAACCTCCAGCCCTGGCTCGAGGGATACATCGCCAGGCGCGGCGGCCAGACGCTCAAGAAGACCTATGCGAGCATCGTCGTCGGAGGCCCCCTTGAGCGCTTCGTCATCGGCAGGAGGATCTTGGTGGGTGATGCCGCTGGGCAGACCAAGCCTACGACAGCTGGCGGAATCTTCAGCGGAGGGGTCGGCGGGCTCATGGCCGGAACAGCGGTAGCAAGTGCCCTCCAGAAGGGTGACTCAGCCCTGTTGCAGGGCTATGAGCGTGAGTGGAAGGACCAGTTCCTGAAGGACTTCTCCGTCCAGCTGGCCGTGAGGAGGATCTATGCCGACCTCGACAACGAGGAGCTGGACGCCCTTTTCAAGATCATGATACGGGAGAAGGTCGCCGACTCCTTGAAGGACGGCAGCTTCGACTACCATGCCACCGACTTGGCCAAGATGCTGGGGGCTAGGGGCCTTCTCGATTCCCTGCTCGTGCTGGGAGGAAGCTACGCGAGGCTCCGCGCATTGGTGGACCTAGTCCGATAAAAGAAAAAACGTCAGGGGCGTTTGCCAGGGGCTTACTTCTTGCCCAGGATCTTGAATACCTTCGTACCGCATTTGGCGCAGGTGCCCGATAGTGCCTTCCTTCCGTTCTTTAGCTTGACTTCCTTTGGATTCTTCATCTCACGCTTTGCCCTGCACTTAACGCAGTATGCCGTTTCAGCCAATCAATTCACCGTTGTGCGTAGGATACGAGACGTGCGTATTTAAGCCTATGCGTTTCATGTGCCTAAAATGGCTGGTTCTGGCTTGCCGCAGGCGTCAAAGGCCGCCTTTTTTGATGGATTTGGGCGCCTGTGCCAACTTCTTCCTGCCTAATCCCATCTGTGTTTCCTCGGCCGTTTCGCGACCCCGTTTCAAGTCGCCGTAGCAAGCAATTGTTATATACACCACTTCAGAAAGGGGGGTGAGTAAGTTTGTCACCGTTGGTGAGGCCTCCGACTTGTTCCTCTTGCAACAAGCCCATCGACCCAAGGGAGAAGGCCGTCAAGTTCTACTGCCCAGAATGCGGCAAGGTCTTGATCAGGCGCTGCGAACGGTGCAGGCTTCTCGCAAGGCCGTTTAAGTGCGAAAACTGCGGATTCGAAGGCCCGTAGGAGGGGACTTCTATGCCTGACATTGTGGTTCGCGTGAAGGTCCTCCCGGAGGACATCGAGACGAAGCCCGAGCAAACCCTGGAGGAGATCAAGGCCTCCACCAGGGCCGTCGCCTCCGTCATCAGGTACAGGGTGGAGCCCGTGGCCTTCGGGCTTAACGCCCTGATAGTGGACTTCGGCATCGAGGACAAGGAAGGGGGAACCGATCCGCTCGAGACTGCTCTCATGTCGACCAAGGGCATCAGCCAAGTGGACGTCATCGGCGTGAGCAAATCGTCAACGCACGTAAGGTAGACGCCGGCGGCCTCGTGATTTCCACACCTAGGCTTATCTGCCTCCGGCTCGCTTCTGTCCATCCTGCTGGTTCAGCTGCGGTGAAGGGATGCCCGTAAAGAGAGTCCGACTCAAGGTTCAGGAAGCCCTACCTAGGGACATCGGAAAGGCTAGGGCACGGCTCCCCATGGCGGCCATGATGAAGATCGGCGTCAAGCCGGGGGACTTCCTGGAGCTGAAGGGCAGGGAGATCGCCGCTGCCGCCGCTTGGCCAAGTGACGACGACTCCGGAAGCAGCCTCGTCAGGATAGACGGCTCCATCAGGCGAAACCTTGGCGTCACGCTCAACGAGTTCGTCGACGTAAGCAAGGCGGTCGTCAGAGCTGCTACCGGCGTCATCCTCGCCCCGCTCAGCAGGTCGGTGCAGCTCGATGAGGACTTCGAATCGTTCGTAAAGAACAGGATCAAGGGGATGCCCCTGGTGGAGGGGAGCTCCCTTTCTATCGTAGTGCTGGGCAATCCGGTAAGCTTCAAGGTGCTTAGGGTTTCCCCCAAAGGCATCGTCGTGTCCGAGGATTCGACGAGGCTGAAGATCGAGACGAAGCTCGCCGAGGCGCTCATGACGGACCAGCGGGTCACCTACGAAGACATCGGAGGGCTGCGGGAGCAGCTCCGTAGACTGCGCGAAATCGTGGAGCTGCCGCTGCGCTTTCCTGAGCTCTTCGCCAGGCTCGGCATTGAGCCTCCGAGGGGCGTCCTCCTCTATGGTCCTCCAGGATGTGGAAAGACCATGATCGCGAAGGCCTTGGCGAACGAGTCTCAGGCGAAGTTCTACTCTATCAACGGGCCCGAGATAATGAGCAAGTACTATGGCGAGACCGAGGCCAAGCTCCGAGAGATATTCAAGGATGCGAGGGAAAGCGCCCCAAGCCTGGTCTTCATAGACGAAATCGACGCGATAGCTCCCAAGAGGGAGGAGGTGTTTGGGGAGGTTGAGAAGAGGATGGTGGCTCAGCTGCTCTCCCTGATGGACGGCCTCAGCGAAAGGGGGAACGTGGTCGTCATCGGCGCCACAAACAGGATCGACGACGTCGATCTGGCCCTCAGGAGGCCTGGGCGATTCGACAGGGAGGTGGAGATAGGAGTGCCCAACACGGGGGGGAGGCTCGAGATCCTGCAAATCCACACGGCGGGCATGCCTCTGGCTGGCGATGTCGACCTCAAACGCCTCTCGTCCATAACAAACGGCTACACGGGGGCCGATCTGAAGGCGCTGTGTCGTGAAGCCGCCTTGGGGGCGTTGCGAAGGGTCGTCCCTCACTCTGAAATCGACATCCGGAGCGTTCCTAGCTCCGCCCTGGAAAAGCTCACGGTCGACATGGAGGACTTCCTCGAGGCCTACAAGGGCATCGTGCCCACCGCCCTCAGGGAATTCTACGTCGAGGTCCCTCAGACGCGATGGGAGGACGTGGGGGGGCTGGACAAGGTGAAGGAGGCCCTCAGCGAGAACATCATAGAGGCCGTCAGACATCCTGAAGAGTTCAAGAAGAAGGGCATCGAGCCTCCGAGGGGGGTGCTCCTCTATGGGCCTCCGGGATGTGGCAAGACGCTCCTTGCCAAGGCCCTTGCAGCGGAGTCTCAGACTAACCTGATCGTCATCAGGGGGCCCGAAATCCTGAGCAAATGGCTTGGCGAGTCGGAGAAGGCCATCAGGGACATCTTCAGGAAGGCCAGGTCCTCAAGCCCCTGCATCATACTCTTTGACGAAATCGATTCGGTGGGGAAGACCCGATATGCCTCTGAAGAAGCTTGGAGCGGAGAGACGGTCCTCAGCCAGTTGCTTACTCAGATAGACGCCCTTTACTCGGGGGAAGGGGTCTTCATCATAGGCTCCACCAACCGGCCCGACCTGCTTGACCCCTCCCTCCTGCGGCCGGGGAGGCTAGGCCTCTTGTTCTACGTGGCTCCCCCCGACGAAGACGGCCGGCTCTCCATCATCAAGATACTCGTCTCCCACATGCCTCTGGCCTCCGACGTCGACTTGGCGTCGCTGGCCAAGTTGACCGTCAACTACACCGGCGCCGACCTCGACTCGCTCTGCCGCGAAGCAGGCCTCTCGGCTATCCGGAGGAAGTCCGATACGATATCGAGCGCCGATTTCGCGAGCGGCCTAGAGCGGGTCAAGCCCGGGTTCAGCAAGGAGGCGGAGGACTGGTACGTCGAGCTGGACAAGAAGCTGAGGAGCCAGGTCATGAAGGACCAGAAGCAGAGCCAGTACGGATGAAGGCCGTCAACTTTAATAAGCCTCCAAAGGTGCCCCTTGAAACGACGTTCTGGTCAGCGTGTTCTGACTATGGTAGATAGCGCCGCCGCGGCGGTAGACGAGAAGATTCGGTCCTTGAAGGTGACGACCGACGTAGACCTGCTCAACGAGATAAGGAAGACGAAGGAGATGGAGATGGATGACCTCAACGACATCCTTTTCCGCCTGGAGATAAGGGGCCTCATAACGGTCAGCTGGATGGACAAGGAGAGGCGCAGGATCGAATACCGCGAGCCCAGGTCCGAGCCTGCTCGTCAGGAAAGCACATAAGATACTTCCCGACCTGTTTGTCTGGCCGATGGAGCATGGGAGTAGACCTAGGTCCCCTCGTTAAGAGCAGGGCGCCCATCAAGCTCGAAGACCTTAACCGGAGGGTCATCGCCATCGACGCCTACAACGCCCTCTACCAGTTCCTGGCTGTGATCAGGGGAGACACCGGGGACCCTCTCATGGACAGGGAGCGCAGAGTCACCAGCCACCTGAGTGGCCTCTTCTACAGGACATGCAACCTCCTCGAGAAGGGCGCCCAGCCCCTCTATGTCTTCGACGGGAAGCCACCCCAGCTCAAACGTGAAGAGATCATGAGGAGGGGAGAGGCGAAGAGGAAGGCCTACGAGCTATACCAAGAGGCCCAGGTCAGGGGGGACGCGGAGGCGATGAGGAAGTACGGCTCCCAGTCGGTGAGGCTCGACGAGGGGATGGTGGCGGAATCAAAGGAGCTGCTGAAGCTGATGGGCCTCCCGGCCGTACAGGCCCCCTCAGAGGGAGAATGCGAGGCCGCATACCTCGCTTCAACGGGGGTCGCCTGGGCCTCCGTCTCCCAAGACTATGACTCCCTTCTGTTCGGCTCGCCAAGGCTCATCAGGAACCTGACGGTCTCGGGAAGGCGGAAGCTCCCCGGAAGGGACGTCTACATAGAAGTGAACCCAGAGATCGTGAAGCTGGACGACGTCTACAGGGAGCTCCAAGTCGATCGGGCCCAGCTCGTGGACCTCGGGATCCTCCTGGGGACTGACTTCAACCCCGATGGTTTCAAGGGGGTCGGGACTGCCACCGCGCTCAAATACATACGCACCTACGGCTCCCTTGACAGGGTCGAGCCCCTCAAGGACGAAATCTCCGACTACGACTACCCCCAGATACGCGACATCTTCCTAAAACCTGCGGTCTCGGACGTGAGTGGCCTTGAGTGGGGTCAGATAGAGCTCGATGGGGTTAAGGCCATGCTCTGCGACAGACACGATTTCTCCCCCGACAGAGTCCAGGCCGCCGTAAAGAGAGTCGGAGAGGCATCCAAGGGCAAGAGCGAAACACTGGAGAGGTGGTTTGGCTAGGGCCTTGAAGCATGACCTTGAACGGTCCAGGCTTGCCGACGACCTCGCATCCGAAGGCCTCATGAAGTCCGCCGAAGTGCGGAGGGCCTTCCTCAAGGTCCCCAGGGAAGCCTTCGTTTGGCCGGATACCCTGGAGCAGGCCTACTTCGACATGCCTCTGGCCCTAGGGGACACCGGTCAAACCATCTCCGCACCTCACATGGTCGTAATAATGCTCGAGGCCCTGAAACCCAAGGCCGGCGACTCTGTGCTCGAAGTCGGCACGGGAAGCGGCTACAACGCCGCCCTGCTGGCCGAGATGGTCGCCCCCAATCCCCAGTCAAGGGGAAGGGTCGTCTCCGTGGAAAGGGTTCCCGAGCTGGTGGCCTTTGCTAGGAGGAATCTGATTGCCTCCGGCTATTCTGACCGGGTTGAGGTCATACTCGGTGACGGAACTCTCGGAGGGGTTGCGGGAGCTGGGGCGTCATTTGATGGGATCATGGTCACGGCCGCCGCTCCCCGTGTGCCCCTGGCCCTGAAGAGACAGCTCAAGATAGGTGGCACTTTACTTGTCCCCGTGGGGCCCATGGGCTACCAGGACCTGATCAGGGTGGTCAGGATCTCCTCGGACAGGTATGCACAAGAGGACTTGGGGGGCTGTGTCTTCGTCCCCCTCATCGGTCGAGAGGGCTACTAGGGGTCACTCTATGGAGCCCCTCTTCACTGTCCATTTTAAGGGGCATCCCAACGTGAGGGCCACGAACAGGATGACACTGGAGGTCACCCGCGAAGACTTCCTCACCCTCGGAGGGGATTGCATCATAGGCATCAAGGCTGACTCGGGTTGCCTGGGCCTCGACGCCCGGGCGAAATCCTACATGATGCGGGAGGGGTCAAAGCTGAGGTTCGCCCTTATGGTGAACGGCAGCGTCTTCGAGTTTTCGGCCAGCGGATCTAGCGCCCTGACCCTCACCCACCCGACAAGCATGGTCGTCCGCAGGAGCACGTACACCTGCCCTAGGACGCTGGCCGTGCGGTCCAGCGCTGCCGCCTGGGACGTCCCTCGGCCGATGGTGACGAGGCTTGCCTCGGGAGCGGACGGGGAGCTCTCCGCCTTCCAGGCCCTTGATTGAAAGGTTGCGCACTGTCGTCGTCCTTACGAAGTATGTACGGCCCGGAGGGCATTCCATCTCCAGTCTGGAAGAAAGGTTTTAATTACGCAGCGAGCCCCTTTCAGCCGATTCGCAATGGACGAAGTCGACAAGAAGCTCCTTGAGCTTCTTAAGCACGACGCTCGTCTTTCTTTCGTCGATCTCGGTTCCAACGTCGGGCTCTCCGAAGCGGCCGTAAGGCGCAGGGTCAAGCGGCTTCAGGAGCTGAACATCATAAAACGATTCACCATAGACATCGAGGTAGGTCAGGCTGCTAGCGCCCTCACATTGGTCGCCGTCGCCCCCTCCACTCCGACCAGCGACGTGTCGGCCCGGATCAAGGCTCTGCCAGCAGTGCAGAGGGTATACGAGATTACCGGGCAGTACGACATCGCCGTCCTGATAACCGGGACCAACATCTCGGAGGTCAATGCGAGCATCGACCAGATTCGCCGCGCGGAGGGAGTGGCCACCACGAATACTATAATCATACTTAGGGAGATCACGTAGATTCCCTCTTTTCTCGACTACGCATATTAGCCCATCTGCGGCATCGTGTTCAGCGGTGCCTGTTGCGCGTCCGGGTGAGGGTATTTGGAGTGGTCCAGGGAGTGGGCTTCCGGTACTTCATTAGGGAGGTGGCCGAGTCCTCGAAACTCAGAGGATGGGTGCGCAATATGGCCGACGGCTCGGTGGAGGCTCTCTTTGACGGTGCCGAAGCCGACGTCAACCGTGCCGTCGAGATGTGCAGACGTGGCCCACCGGCAGCCGCCGTGGATAGGCTTGAGGTGACGCGTGAGAGCGAGGCACAGGCACTTTTCGGTTTCAGGATCACCTACTAGCTGCTCTCAGTCCAGGCACGGCCCTAGGAGTCTTGGGTCAGTTCGTCGCGAGGTCTTCAACGCCTTGGGGGCTCAGCCTGGGACGGCGATAACTTCATCCCGATCTTGAGCTGAAAAGCCCCGCTTCTTTAAGTCTTGTCCTCAGCGCCTTTAACGTGCCAGAGCAGTGAAGAGGACGGAGCCAGCCCTCCCCGTATCTGGTGAAGCTCACTGCCAGGGCGACCCTGTCAGTGGTGCCTCCATCTTTCATCAGCGCCCTTAGTACGAATCCCCATTCGCGGACCTCAACCACCTTCAAGGTAGCCTCATGAGCCGACACCACCCCGAAAAGCTTCACCATGTTGTCTCTTATCGGCTCCGTGGACGGGTGCTCGGCCCCGCTCGCAAGGACCGCGTAGTATCGCTTGACGACCCTCACGGCAGGCCCACCCTCCTCGTCGCCACGGCCTGATCTAACCTCCTAAGGAACTTCCTCTCACGCACCGCCGTCGAACGTCGGCCGGTTCTCATAATGGACGCGAACGCCCCCTTGGTGAGGGGGCTAGCCAGCTGGGTTGGAGACTTGGCCGATGATGAAAAGAGAATGGGTATTCCCCTTGAGCTGGTCGCCCTTGCAAGTCCTGAGCTCCATTCGAAGGTCTTCCCCGAAGCCGACTCATAGGCCTCCCTGACGTCCGTCAGGCTTAGTTCCAGAGCCGCCACACGGTTGGGGTGAGCTCCTAGGTACACATCGATCTCCTTGACTGGATCACTAGTCCGCACGACCAACAGCTCAGGAGGCTTTCGCCGCTTTGTCGCCTCGGTCAGTCCGCAGGAATCGACCCACGGAAGCGCATCAGACGGAGTCCGTAGGAAGCACCTGAGCCCCTCTCCGGCCTCCGATTGGAAGGCCACAGCCTCCCCTTCGGCCATCTCCAATCCCACCACCAGATAGCCCATCAGCTTCAGGGCGCTGATCCATTCGCCGAACGGCGGGGACGGCCTGACGTGAAGCTCGAGGCGGCCTAGGTCAGGCACTCTCTGATCAGCTCCTCGGCCTTCTCCCCCTTAAGCACCAGCCTAAAGGTTATCCTAACGGCGTCTGGGCCGGCGAGGGACAGGCGCCCCTTGACCAACTCCTGCTTGTCCAGCCTGACAAAGAAGGTCCCTCTTTCGTCGATATGCTGGCCCAGCTCCTCCCGAAGCATGGCCCTGTCTGCCTGCGATAGCCCCCTCAGAATCCTATCGAGGAGGGCCTCGGCTTCGGGTTGGCCTAGGGCGGCCCTGTTATCCATGATGATGTTCCCGTTGTGGCCATGGAGGGTTTCCGCCGAAACCGCATCAATGCCAAGCGAATCCTTGAGAGCTTTCCCCACCTTGAGTCCATCCTCCGTTGCGTGCAGGTGGAAGGAGAGGTCGGCGGACTTCGCCTTCATTTCTTAACGGTGCGAACTCCTCGACGATGCAAGATAAAGGTTATCTTCAGCTCTGCATTCACGAGGTTCGATGCCGCCAGAGCGTGATTCGGACCTTCTGGGGCTCGGGATCGAGAGCACGGCCCATACGTTCGGAGCGTCGGTGATGGACTCCGGCGGCAGGGTCTTGGCTGACTGCAGGGCCGTGTACAGGGCTCCTCCAGGCTCGGGCATTCACCCCCGCGAAGCCTCACGGCATCATTCCGAAGTCGCCCCTGCTATCCTAGGGGACTGCCTCGAAAAGGCAAAGGTGAGGGCACGCGAGCTGGACATGGTGGCCTACTCGGGGGGACCGGGTCTGGGGCCCTGCCTTCGGGTCGGCGCCGTCGTGGCCAGGTCGCTCAGCTCCTTCTACCGAAAGCCCCTGGTCCCGGTGAACCACGCCATAGGGCATCTAGAGCTGGGCTCACTTCTCTGCTCCATGTCATCGCCTGTGTGCCTGTTGGTGTCTGGCGGCCACACGGCCGTGGTCGTCCCCGCGGGAGGGAGGTGGAGGATCTTCGGGGAGACCCTGGACATTACAATAGGCCAGCTCTTGGATCAGTTCGGACGAGAGATCGGACTGGCAAGCCCTTGCGGGCCTGCCATAGAGAAACTGGCCCTTAAGGGATCGCATCTCATCGAGCTCCCATATGTCGTGAAGGGCAACGACGTCTCCTATTCCGGCCTCCTCACCGCCGCGAAGAATCATGTCGGGGCCTGCGCCAACAGAGACTTGGCTTACTCCATACAGGAGCATGCCTACGCCATGCTCTGCGAGGTCGCAGAGAGGGCCCTGGCCTTCTCGGAGAGGAAGGAGCTCCTCGTAGTGGGAGGAGTTGCCGCCAACAAGAGGCTTATGGAGATGATCGGGAAGATGGC
>CAYYVT010000101.1:0-1603 GCA_964475215.1 uncultured Nitrososphaerales archaeon | reverse complement strand
TTGATTAGCTTGGGTCTTCCTCCTCCTATGATAGCCCCCGACGCAGCCGCGGCCCCAAAGAGAGCGCCTGTCTTGAGTCCGGCGAGCTTCACGTAGTCGTCGACCGAGGCATCGATCTTCTTCGACAGTTGCGTCTCGAGGTATTCTCCTTCGGCAGCCTCCTTGGCAGCCTTGGCCACGTAGCCAAGAAGCGTCGCCAACTGCTCCTTTGAAACGTCGTAATCCGAGTACTCTGCCAGTCTCTGGAATATCTCGAAGATCATCATGTCCGAGAGCAGGATGGCCGTGGTCACGCCATGGGCTGTGTGGGCGGTGGGCATGTTGTGCCTCGTCGCGGAGTTGTCGATGATGTCGTCCTGAGTGAGGGAAGCGGTGTGGGCAAGCTCGTAGGCGACGGCCACGGGGAGGGCGTCCTTGTATGAGCCCTTGAGGGACTCACAAATCAGAAGAGTGATGGACGGCCTGAGCCTCTTTCCTCCGCCGTCAACGAACTCGTAGGCCAGGCTCATTATCTTGCTGCCAGGGTCCCTGTGCCTCCTCAGCTCGTCTTCAACTGCCGTCACGTAGGTGCGCAGGGCCTCGTCCATGGCCTCTGTCCTCAAGGATAACTTGCCGCTCTCATAGATGACCAATGCATGTCACCACTCCCCAGAGTATGTACTCACCATCCGCTACGAGGTCTCTGGCCGAGTCCTTGTGCTTCCCGGCCCTGGAATAGAGCCTGTAGGCGACCGAGTACGGTACGAAAATCACCAGTGCTCGAGCGAACAGAGGGACTAGTCGCCAGGCAACCACCCCGATCAAGTACGCCCCCGACGCGAGGTCGAGCACATCCATCACCCTTGACGACGCCGCCATGCCCATCCTCACGGGGAGGGTCCTGACCCCGAACGCGGCGTCAGCCGCTGCATCTCTCTGATCGAAGAAGATGGTGTTCACCATTATCCTGAGGAAGATGAAGGGGGAAAGCGCCAGGATGGCCAGCGGCAACTGCAGGTAGTAGAGCCCGACCAGCACCGGGACCAAGGACCAACCCAACGAGACGGTCAGGTTCTTGACCAGCGTCGCTTCCTTCAGCCTCGAGAATCCCAGGGCTCCTTTCATCCGCCCGGACCCGACGCTGTAGGCAAGGGCCAACGCCAGCGGGGCCAGAAGCGCCCCGAAAAAGATGAGGTTGCGAAGCAGCGCAAGCAGGTAGCCCAGGGCGAAGCACGCGGCCGAAATGACCTTGAAGCTTCCAACCCGTCCCTTGAGGTAGGCCGTCCTGTCAGGATGAGAGACCGCGTCCTCTTCGAAATCGGAGAACCTGTTGATCGAGTACCCGCCGAGGGAGAACAGGTAGGCCATTAGGAGTAGGTCCCAGCTGGGGACCCTGCCGAGGACGAAGCTAGCAGTGGCTGCCATGCTCGAAGTTCCGAGTGCGAGCAGGTGCCCTCCGTAGACAAGCTCTTTGTACAGGGCTTCGGTAAAGCTCATTCATTTGTCGCCGTCTGCTCTCTGATGGGTTGCTGCGGCCTCGCCTCTCCGGGTGAGTAGAGTCTCCACCCCCGCTTTGGCTCGAACATCTCCTCAGGGATTACCAGGGGCCTCGTCTTCGAAGAGT
>CAYYVT010000100.1:0-17711 GCA_964475215.1 uncultured Nitrososphaerales archaeon | reverse complement strand
CACTCACTACCTGGAGTTGATGAGGCGGTTTACGGAGAGGCCCAGTTCAGTTCCGGCCGCCTCCACCATGTTCGAAGCGACCTACAGGGACATGATGGAGGCCGTGCCCCCGGCGAAGATATTTGGTCGATTCAAGAGCCTCTCCAGTCTCATCGACGCGAAGTTCGAAGAGGGCTTCGCCGACGAGGCCCTGAACCAGAAGACGATTAGGTACTGGTACGAGCAGAAGCTCCCTACGACATCGGTAAGCCCAGATGACAACTCGGCGATCATCCCCATGGAGGCGGTCCTAAACGCTGACTTTGACCCGAATGCGCTGGCGAAGCTACAGGAGCTCAGAGAATGACGCTGGCTGAAAGCGAGAGCCAGACGGTTCTCAGGGCGGCCGCTTCGGCGACCGGGGGGAAGAAGGTCGTCGCCATCGCAGCATACGGCTCGAAGGTGGCCGGGTATTCGAGGCCGGACAGCGACTTTGATCTGCTGGTGGTCGTCGACAAGCTACGGCCTCGGGCGAAGTACGTCTACGGGGCCGTCGACGGGAGCGAGTTCTCGGCCCTTCTTGTGGACGAAGAAGCCTTCGTCAAGGATGCCCGAGAGGCGTCGCTGGGAGAGTTCGTGGCCGGAAGGCTTCTCAACGTGTACCAACCATTGCACGGCTCGGATCTTCTCGAGAAAGTGGAGTACACCATCAAGCGCCGAGTCATCTTGGAGGCCATCGCGGAGCTCCTGGACAAGTACGATGTCTTCGCCCAGGAGATGCTCATTCCCCCCTCCTACTTCCTGTTCGAGAAGCTGAAGAAACGAGCCTTCGTCTACCCCCCCGTCATCTATTCATACGCCAAGACCTACAGCGGTCCTCAGAAGGAGGGCAACATCACGTCATCCCTTCGGGGCTTCGAAAGAGGACTCGAGGAACTCGCCGAGGAGGGCTTCATCAGGCGTGAGGGAGAATATTGGGTCCTCACCGCCGAAGCAGCAAAGAAGATCAAGTCACCCCCCTTCTCGGAGCCTCTCCGAGTTGCCGAGAGGGGCGTCCGCCAGTACATAGCCCATGGTTTCGCCGGGATGGTGGGCGCAAACACGGCCTTCAAGGAGCTGACCTCCAAGATTAGCCGAAGCAGGGCCGTGGAGAAGCTCCCTCTCGAGCTTGAGGAGCCCAAGAGCCTCATTCGCCTCCCCCACGGACGGCTGGTCTTCACATCGGACTGGATAAAGGAGGCCATCGCCGAGCTAAAGGTCGGCTCTCCATACCAGTACAGGACCGAGAACATGGGGGACTTCTTTTCGTCGGCCGTCCTGTACACAATCCTGCACCCTGAAGGGGAGACGAAGCTGGTGGCGAAGAAGTTCCAGGACTTCTGGAGCTTCAAGTGGGTGGTCGCCAACATGGTGACCCTGACGGCGAAGCAGTTCGAGTCCAAGCCGCTCGTAAGGCTAGCAAGGGAATACAGGGGAACCATGAACATCCAGAAGGCGGGGGCCCTGGCGCCCAAGATTGTCCTGGTGGCGCCCGACGAAAAGGTCATCGTCAAGGAGTTCGTCATCGGGGAGAACCTGGAGCCTTTGACGAGGGCAGCCATGCGCGGCGACCCTTCGGCTTCGGCCAAGGTCAGGAGGTTCGCCGAGGTCCTGGGCAGGATTCATTCGATGAACTACTGCTTAGGCGACACAAAGCCCAGCAATGTGCTCATCAACGGCGAAGGGGTGAACTTCGTTGACCTTGAGCAGGCCGAAGGGAATGGCGAACAGCCCTGGGACATCGTCGAATACCTCTACTACTCCGCCATCACGGCGGAGTCCCCCGAAGCCGCCGTGAGGCTGGTGAACCTCTTCAAGTCGGGTTACCTGGAGACGGGCCCGCGGGACAACCTAGTCTCGGCATCGGCCTCCAAGTATGTGCTTCCCTTCCAGATCTTGGTGCAGCCTCCCGTAGCCATCGCCATCAAGAAGGAGCTGGCTGCTGGCTAGCGCTTTCTCTCGAACCACTCGGTGAAGCCGCATTTGCCGCAGTAGTACCTGTCCTTGTGCTGCGCCATGAAGGTCCCTCTCCCGCACCTAGGGCACTCCCTCTTGGACTTGGACAACACCGACCCGCTGACTGTGTAGAACTTGTACACCGATGGGCTGACCTTAGGCTTCTTCGGCTTCCTTACGGCCTTCGGCTTCTTCTCTTCGACCGGCGGAGCCACTTCTGTGGACATGGTCTAGCTCTCCTCACTACTTCTTCTGGGCGGGTGCTACCTTCTTCGCCCGGCTCTTTCTCCTCTCGTCGAAGTACTTCTTGCGTTCGTCTTTCCCCATGCTCCTTAGGAAATAATACTTCGGGAGCTGGGCCTTGGCCGCTTTAGTGTCCTCAAACACATAGAATGTTCCTACGACGTCCCGGGTCCCCTGCTTGCCCTTGATGGACATCAATATCACGTTCTCTTCCTTGGTTCCCAGGTCCGACGCAACCATCTTCACGGCCTGAGAGCGATTCAGCATCCCAGCCGAGTCCTTAAAGAAGTAGGTGGCCTCCTTCCGGCCAAGGAGCGTGTTTTCGAACAGCTTCGTCCGCTGCAGGGACATGGTCAACCAACGCCTACAGATGTGAGGATTTAAGAATCTTATGGTGGCAGACCGGATGAAACGTGGGTCAAGGCCCTCACTCGAGATGGGCCCGGTAGCCCATCAGTGAGAGCATGCCTGCAACCTTCTTCTTGGCCTCGGGGGAGACCTTGACGTGCACCATCCCTTCGTTGGGCTGTCCGTAGAACACGTCAGTCCCATCCTTCGAGAAGAGTACCGCCGCAAGGACGAGAAGGTCCTCCTCCCCATCGACCTGGATCCTACCCGAGCCCCCCTTGCCTAGCTCCGACCTTATCAGGTCCATGGCCGCCCCATCGATGCCGCCAGCCGGGTTGGTGACGTTGACCATGCGATCGAAACCTCCTGCGGGGGGAGCCCTCCTTGCCCGCTTTTCATGGGCGTCGACTATCTGCAGCAACGGCCTCCTCCCTTTCGAAACGAAGTACTCCGTCGTCCGGTCTCCGACCGTCACAAGAGATCCATCCTCTATCCTGGCCCTGACAATGTACTCCGGAAGCTCACTATTGCTTATCAGCACTCCAAGAGGCCTCCTGAAGTCGTCTCTCAAGTAGTTGTTGAGCTTGTAGAATGGCAAAGCCCTAGCTCACTTGGAGCGCATACTTCCCAGGCTTGGACACGCCCAAGGTCTTAGCGACCTCGGACTTCTCCACGTTGAAGATCACGACAAGCCCCTTCCAGTTCTCTGTCAGGTCCACCGATCCGCAAGCCGGGCACACCTTGCCCTGGCTGATGAACATGCACTTCCTGCAGGCGAGCTCCTTGGTCAACCCTATCAGGCTCCCCTATTGCTTGGGCTCCTTCTGCGGGCGCTTCGGCGCCTGCTTGGCAAGGTCCTCCTCAATCCATTCAAGGGCACCTAGGTACGGCTGCCTGCATGTGACCCCGATCTTGCCGAGGGAGATACCCCTGCTCAGGCTCACGGCGGTTATCCTAACGCGGACCTTGGAGCCGACCTTGAGCTTCCTGTTTGTGCTGCTGCCCAGGATTATGCCCTGCTTGAGGTCGGACGATATGTAATCGTCCATTATCTGAGAGACGTGAAGAAGGGCGTCGGCAGGACCGATCCTCACGAATGCCCCGAATTCAGTAATCTCCACGACCTCCCCTTCCACAATTTCCTGCAACCTCGGCTCGTAGGCCAGGACGCTGAACTCGACATGATGATAGATTCCCCCGTCCCCGTGGACCATCTTGCCCACAGGTTCCACCTGGACGCCCGTCACGAGGATTATGTAGCCGTGCTCGGGAGTCAGGGTGCTTTCGTATCTAGTCTTGAGTACAGCCTCTGCAACTTCCTTCAAAGGCTCTCTGAATCTGTCCGGCGGAACGCGGACTACGTCCCTCAGCTTCACTAGCTGGAACAACTTTGCCCTCTCACAAAGGCCCCCTGGCCCTGCTCCACGATGAGGTCTCAGGCGCACGTATTTTAAACTTTTTCAATTCCGCTGGCTCAAATTCAAATGCTTTTGCCAAGCAGGAGGAGCCGATCCCCCCTCAGCGTTGCCACAGCCACCCCCTTCCTTCTCAGGGAGTCGAGGAGCTCCTTGTCAAGGGTCCCCACAATAGCACCCTCTTCTTGAGCGATGCTGACTATCGCGTCGTCGGCCTCTCCCGCGCATTCCACCACCCTCAACCCTTCGGCGAACGCAAGCGCCTCTTTGGCTTTCTTCGCTTTCTCACCTCGGCCTTGAGTCAATCCTTTCAGTTCTCTGACGACAGCAGCCGGGACGCACAGCTCCACCCTTCCGAGCCTGGCTTCGAGTTCTTCTAGAAAGGAAGAGGGCTTTTCAACGAGGAAGATCAAAACGGAGGTGTCAAGGAGTACGAGCAACACGCCTACACCAGAGAGGCCGACCCGATGAGCCTCCATCGGTCAACCACCCTCCTGCTGATGGCGACCCTAGCTCCCGGCGCAGGGCAGACCGGCTTCCTGAGCTTGACGTAGGTGTTGCCTCCCTTCATCTGAACCACGCTCCCGGCCGTGGTCGCCGTGCCAACGTTCAGACGCAGGATCTCGTTCATCTTTATGGGCTCCACCTTAATCACTTCGTTGGCACCGACCACCGTATCGAAAAGGCTCGCCTTCATGCAGAGATCGCTTATCTCCTCCGGCAGCGTCCCCGGCAGTCCAGCCACGCTCCCCACCAGGGCATCACTCTTGGTATAATACGGGTCCAGCGCAGTCCCGACGGCCACAAGGCCCCCAGGCTTTACCGAGTCCACGAAGCCTGCGCTCGTCCCCAGGCTGACGACCTTGGTCACCACCGGCATGTACCTGGTCTTCACCGAGTCATATAGCCCAGGCCTGATTTCAATTTCATCCCCAACATGCAATGTGCCCTGGGTGACGGAGCCCCCCACCACCCCTCCTCTTACCTTTTCAATCGATGTCCCCGGCCTGTTGACGTCGAAGGATCTCAGGACGTGCATGAATGGCTTCGCCATGACGTCCCTCTTGGGAGTGGGTATCGTCGCTTCGATCGCTTCGAGGAGCGCGTCTATGTTGAGGTGTTTCTGGGCTGATATCGGGACCAGAGGGGCGCTTCCAAATCCCATCGATTCGATGAAGCTCCTGATCTTGGATTCGTTGGACAGCGCCTCCTCATAGGCGACGAGGTCCACCTTGTTCTGGGCCACGACGACCTTGTCCACCCCGATCATCTTGAGGGCCTGGACGTGCTCCTTAGTCTGCGGCTGAGGGACGGGCTCGTTTGCCGCTATGACTACTATCGCCCCATCCATGATGGCAGCCCCGCTGAGCATGTTCGCCATCAGGCTTTCGTGCCCCGGGCTGTCAACGAAGGAGGCTACCCTGAGGAGGCGGGCTTCTCCACCCTTGCACTCGCCATCGGTATTGTAGCATGAGGGGGCGTCAACCCCGTCACATCGATAGATGGCGGCGTCGGCGTAGCCTACGCGTATGGTTATCCCCCTTCTGAGCTCCTCGCTGTGGGCGCTGGTCCACTTGCCTGTCAAGCTCTCCGTAAGGGTGGTCTTGCCGTGGTCAACATGCCCACTGGTGCCTATGTTGACTTCAGGTTGCCTCGGGATGGGCTTGCTGGCACCGCTGGACATGTATAGCTAGGGTATCCCGAAGGTGGATTGATAAAGGTTCAGTGAGGAGACGCCTAGGCCTTCTTTCCGCCCTTCGCGGCCGCCTCTTCCGCCGGCTTCTCTTCCTTTGGCGCCTCTGGCATCTCCCCTTCGGTCAGCACGGCGTTTATCTGGTAGATGTCCTCAGAAAGCGTCTCCCCTCGAAGAAGCTTGCGCCTCCTCAGCCCCGAAGTGGTTGATTTGAAGCCCGGCGCGTCGGCGACGTTGACGTACCTCTTCCCCGACCCCTGTATTCCAGACCGCATGGGGAAGCCCGCCCTGTCGCTCCCTCCGGTTATCTTGATCTTGCCCTTGATGCCGATGGGGTTGGCGTCGACCACCTGCCCGATCTTCAGTCCCAGCATGAACGATGATTTGGGGTCCTTCAGCTCCAACTTCACTGCCTTTCTGGTCTTCGGTTCGGAAAGGACGACCTGAAACGTTGGCATCTTCCGTTCCTCTCCCTGAGCCTTCGCCACGAATCTTAAATAGATTTTTCTGGTCAGAATGCGTACATGTACTGGACCCGCCTTCTCATCGCTATAATGGAGTCCAGCAGCTCCATCTCTTCCCCAGATAGCTTGTCCGCAAACCGGGTCTTGTAGAGCCTCGCGTCGTCACTAGAAGGAAGAGAGTAAAGCGTCTCCTCCTCCTTGATCTGGCGCCCGATCACGGGCTCCTTCATTGAGATCGCCACCTGCTCCCCCTTCTGCGCCGCGTCCACTTCATTCCCTTCGTTCTGCAGTTGCTGCACCAGTCCCACCTCCTCCCCCGAGGAGTTCATGACCTTGACCTTGCCTCTCAGGGTGCCCTCGAGCACCTCGATCCCAAAGACAGCGGGGCCGCTTCTCCTGAACACGAGGCCCCTCAGGAGCCTGAACTTGCACGGGGGGGTCATGCTGGAAAGGGTGGCCCTCTGCTCGTTCTCCTTCTCGGTAGCGGACCAGTTCGTATAGTCGTCTATCAGGTTGTAGATCACCTCGCTCTGGAAGATCCTCACTCCCCTCTCCTTGGCGTCCTCCGCCACGTCCTCCGAGACCTTCACGTTGAATGCCAATATGACGCCCAGGTACCTGTCGGAGACCATCACGGACTCCGCCTGCACCAGGTCGGCCTTGTTCACGTTCCCAATGTCCGCGATCCTGATGGGGGCCTCCTTCTTCTTCAGGACTGTCGTTATCGCTTCGAGGGCGCCCAGGGTATCGGCCTTGAGTATCACCCCCAGGGCATCGGTCTCGATGAGCGCTTCGCGGACGGCGGAATCGACGAACCTCCTGGCCTCAGCTATGTCCTGATCCGGTTCCACTCCGACAACCGGTGCCCCCGCGAGGACTCCTTCAAGGTCAGGGGCGGCGAGCTTGACTCCGGCGGCAGCGTAGACCTCCTGAACGGGGTTGAACCTGTCCCTTGGGTCTCGCATCTCGTCCAAAGGCTTCGGCTCTAAGAGTGCCCTTATCCTCACGCCCTGAGCGCCCTCCCTCTTCCCCACCACGAGAGTTGACCCCACCCTCAGGACACCATCGATGAGGATGACGTTGGCCGTCTCCCCCAGGCCTGGCTCGTCCTTTACCTCCAGAACTATTCCCTTTGGCAGGCCCAGGGTCGTCTTGAGGCGCTCCCCCATGAACTGTTGGGTGAGGCCCACCACCACTGCCATCAGCTCCGAGAGGCCCTCCCCTGTGTGGGCCGATACGGGGACTATGGAAACCTGCTTCGTGAAGCTTTGCACCCTGTAGTAGGCCTCGCTGTTGAACCCCAGCCTCGAAAGCTGCCCCACAACCTTGTAAATGCCCTGATCGAGGAACTCCAGCGTCGCAGGCTCCAGCTCCTTCTGGGCCGCTACGATAAGCCTTCCTGCCTTCGGCCTCCACCCCGCGAGCAGGTCGACCTTGTTCAGCGCCACGACGAAGGGAACCTTTCGACTTCGGAGGATCTCTATGCTCTCAAGGGTCTGGGGCTCGAGGCCCTTCGTGATATCGACGACGAGGATCGCTAGGTCCGCCGCGGACCCGCCCCTTATCCTCAGGTTGCTGAACGCTTCATGACCGGGGGTGTCAATTACGAGTAGCCCAGGTATCTTCACGCCCCCGCCCTGGCTCTTCAGAAGGTTCCCGCAAATCGAAGAGAGGGTTTCTGGAGGGAAATAGCTCGCGCCAATCTGCTGGGTTATTCCCCCGGCTTCCCTCGCCTGGACGCCGGTCCCCCTGAGGGCGTCAAGCAGGCTGGTCTTGCCGCTGTCCACGTGACCCAGTACGACTAGTATTGGCTGACGCAGACGTGTGGACAAGTGACACCAGCATCCTTGGAACATGGGCTCTGGCTGCCAGATATAAGATGTTCTTCAATGCGATCCACTCGCCAAAAACCGCTCTTGCGGCGGAATCCGCGCCCCTACCTGAAGATGACCTTGGCCTCTCTGACGAAGCTCTCGGCCGAGTCCGAGGCATGGACCACGTTCTCCGTGATGTCTAGGCCGAAGTCCCCCCTAAGCGTCCCCGGCGAAGCCTCTGACGGGTTGGTGGCCCCGATCATGAGGCGGACTATCTCGACCGCCGTCTTCCCTCTCGTGTCCCTGTTGCTGGGTACTTCGAGAATCAGGGCGACCAAGGGGCCAGCCGATATGGACGCGACGAGCTTGTCATAGAAGGGCTTCCCCCTGTGGACGGAGTAGAACTCCTCGGCAGTGGTCTTGGTCATCTTGAGTTCCTTCATTTCGAGGAGGTTGAACCCCTTCTCCTCGAACCTGGAGATGACCTTCCCCGTGAGCTTCCTTGCGAAGGCCTCCGGCTTCACCAGCACCAGCGTCTTGCCCCTCAGCTCATCTGAAGAGTAGGAATCCAGCTTCTTGATGTCGAACGTAGAGCTCAAATGCCCTTTCCACCCTTCACATGTTTGGAGGTCCATTTCAGCTTCCGCGGGTCCCTCTTGAGCTTGAGGCTGTTGAGTCGGCACTTGTTCGAGCAGAAGTAGAGCACCGAGCCGTCGTTCCTCACGATCTGCAGCCCCGTGCCTGGCGTGATGTCCTTCCCACAGAAGCTGCACTTCCTAAGAGACAGCAAGGCAGTTACCTACTTGATCTTCCTGGCTTCGCGTTCAGTTTCGCGAAGTATAAGGGTGTCCCCGGCCCTGATGGGGCCTTTCACATTGCGCGTGAGAATCCTCCCCTTATCCTTCCCTTCCAAGATCTTCACCCTGACCTGAGTGATCTCCCCGGCCACCCCCGTCCTGCCAACGATCTGAATGACCTCGGCTGGGGTCAGCTTCTCTTCGGTGGCCTTGCTGCTCATCTAGGATCAGCCTACCTGGATCTTGCTCAGGCTGGTCAGTATCTGTTCTAGGAGAGGCTGCGCTTCGCCGGCCTCGGTTATTGCGCAGGCGGCGGACGGAACGTCCATTCCCATGGACGCGCCCAGCTGTTGCTTGGACGCCACATACAGGTAGGGCACCTTCCTTTCGGCACAGAGGAGTGGCAGGTGGGCCACCACTTCGGGAGGCTCGACGTCTTCAGACACCACCACCAGCTTGGCGGTCCCCCTTTCGATTGCCTTGGTGGTTTCGTTGGTCCCCTTCTTCACCTTCCCTGTCTGCTTGGCCTGGCGGACCGCTTCGTAGGCCGCCTCGGCCAACTCCTTGGGCGTCTCGAACTTGACAAAATAAGGCCTGCCGGTCGGACTTTCAGATGGGGTCATCTCTTCATTATCACCCTTGACCTCTACCGTGCAAGGAACCTGTTTTAAACTTTTCAGGGTTCGCGATAGCGAATCAGCGGGACGTAAAGTAGAGCCCCACCCTTCCTGGGCCCACCGAATCCACCCTGGCGAAGAAGAGCCTCTCAAGCTGGACGGTGGCGTCCACCCTTTCTTCGGTGATCTGAGGCTCCGCCAGTCCTTCTGAAACGGATGCGTCGGCCATCTTTATCGAGATCTCCGCGTTCCCCTCAGCCGGCAGCCACTGGATGGCGGGGGCCTTGGCCCTCCTCGCTTCGTCTACCCCGAAGCTGTCGAACTCGGCGGCCAGTCCTTCGATCCCGGCCCTCCCAGCCTTTACGTTCATCACCCCCATGAGGCGCACCATCTTACCCTCAGCGATGGTGGGGACGTCGGACTCGTTCACGAGAAGGCGGGCCCTCCCCCCTATCGCCTTGACGAGCAGGACCCTGTTGGGCCTCTCTGAGGCCTCGGGATGGCGAGGGATCTCGACCCTTACGTCCTCCTTCATGCCCCCGACTACCAGCGGTACACCCTTTCCCAGGACTCCAAAGTACCTAGAGCTCTGCCTGTCAATGATTTGCCTATTTGCCGCGAGGAGGTTGTCCCAGCTCACGACGGCGTCGATGGCCTTGGGGCCGACTTCATAGATGAGCCTCCGGATGGCCTCCACAGAGATGCCTCGCCTCCTGAGAGCCCTGAGCGTCGCCAAGCGGGGGTCGTCGTAGCCGTCATAGAGCTTCTCCCTGATCCCTGCCTCAATTTTGCTCTTGCTCAGCACGCCGCCCTCGATCTTCAGGCGGCCGTAATGAATCGCTTCGGGGTACTCCCAGCCGAAGGCCCTGTAGAAGAACTTCTGCCTGACCATGTTGGTATAGTGCTCCTGTCCCCTGATTATGTGGGTCACGCCCATCAGGTGGTCGTCCAGGCCCGCCGCCCAGTTATAGAGGGGCCAGACCCTGTACTTGGACCCAGTGCGAGGGTGGTGGTGCCTACTGGTGTCTATGATTCGAAGGGCGGGCCAATCCCTCACCGCGGGATTGGGGTGGCCGAGGTCCGTCTTCACTCGCATAACCGCTTCCCCCTCGGAGAAGGAGCCATCTAGCATCTTCTCCCACCGCCTAAGGTTTTCATCGGGCTCCAGAATCCTGTGAGGGCATGCTTGGCCCTTCAGGGCGAGCTCGTGGAAGGTCTCGGCCTCGCAGGAGCACACGTAGGCCCCTCCCCTTGAAAGTAGCTCCTCCGCATGGGAGTAGTAAATCTCCATCCGGTCGCTCTGTACATATTCCTCGTCGGGCCTGCAGCCTAACCAGGCAAGGTCTTCTCGGATGTAGTCATAGAAGGGAAGCGACGATCTCTTCAGGCGGGGATCGGTGTCCTCGAACCGGAGGATGAACTTCCCTCCATACATCGACGCGTAATCATGGCTGAGGATGATGGCCCTTGTGGATCCAAGGTGAAGGACGCTGTCGGGGTTCGGGGCGAAACGAGTCCTTATCTCCTTGTACTTCGAAGCGTTCGGAAGTGGAGGGAGCCTCCTCTCCTCCTTGACTGGTTTCCGCTCTCCGAGGGCCTCAGGGTACTTGCCCTTCAGCTCCTCCTCCTGCTGCTGTGCCGCGAGCTGCCCGACCTCTCCGCAGATCCTCGATACCTCCGCCAACAGCTCCCTGGCGTCCTGTCTCAGCTCTGGAAACTCGGCCAACGTCCTCCCCAAGGTCGCCCCGACGTCGGGCTTTCCGCCGTGGCGGTAGGCGTTGGCAAGGGCGTTCCTCCGAATTGCCCCGAAGACCTCCTCCTTGAAGTTCAAGGGATGGATTATGGCAACCGGCCGGTGTTTCTATATCTTTCTTTCGACGATGAAGTGGGCCAGGTCTGCCAACCAGTGCTTGTCGTCCCCGGGGAGCCTCTGCAGGTAGTCCAGGGCCTTCTTCATGTGTTCTTGGGCAAGCTCCCTAGCTGCCTCCTCCACATCTAGCTTCTTGAGGACCTCGACCGCCGCTTCCACGTCCTGCTGACGGGCGTCCGCCTTCCCCCAGACCTCCATCAGGAGCTCCTTCTCTCTTCCACCGCTCCTCTGGACCGCCATAAAGATCGGAAGGGTCTTCTTTCCCTCCCTTAGGTCGTTCCCCACCGGCTTGCCCGTCTGTCCGGAATCTCCTACGACCCCTAGGAGGTCGTCGACTATCTGGAAGGCCATTCCGATGTTAAGTGCGTAGGACCTGGCGTTAGCGATGTCTTTGTCCGAGCCTCCTCCCGTCAGCACTCCCATTGCCGAGGCGGCTTCGAACAGGGCCGCCGTCTTCTTCCTGATCATGTCGTAATACTGCTCCTCCGTGTACAGCTCTCCCGTGGAGGCCTTCACGTCGATGGCCTGCCCTTCGCAGAGGGTGACGAGAGACTCGGCCAACAGGCTCACCGCCTTGTCCAACCTCATGTAGTCGGAGGAGAAGGCCGGGGTCTCGGAGACCAACTTGAAGGCCTCGGCGAACAGCACGTCCCCCGCCAGAATGGCCAGAGGCTCCCCGAACCGCCTGTGGACAGTCGGGACACCGTGCCTCATCTCGTCTCTGTCCATTATGTCGTCATGGATGAGCGTGAAGTTGTGCACAAGCTCCAAGGCGGCGGCAGCAGGAACCGCGGCCGACTCGTCCTTTCCGTAAAGCGAGTTGAACTTCAAGGTAATGAAGGGCCTGAGCCGCTTCCCACCTGCCCTGATCAGATGCAGCGAAGCATCGTAGAGGGCCGCAGGCTCGCCCTGGATGCGCTCGTCGATGAAGGCGTTCACCATCAGGGCTATCCTCTTCGTCTCGTCCTGCAGGCTCATTCTTGCTCACCAAGGCTCTGCTTCCAGTCGAGCAGCTTACCCGTCAGGATGTGCCTGGCCTTCCTTAGCGAAGCGATGTTCGAAGAACCCGTCAGGAAGGACGCTAGTTTCAGCTGGGACATGAACGCGTCTGTCATCCTCTGCGCGCCGTTGATACCTCCGTTCGACGCAGCATAGAGGAAGGGCCTTGCCATCGCCACGACGTCCGCACCAAGGACTATGGCCTTCGCAGCCTCCCAGCCCGTCCTGATGCCCCCCGAGGCGATGACAGGAAGGTTCACCGCCTTCCTGACCTCCAGCAGGGCCGCCGCAGTTGGGATCCCCCAATCCCAGAACGTCTCTCCCAGCTCGGCGACGGCTGTCTCACCCTTTCGCCTGGCCCTGATGCTCTCGACCCCGGCCCAGCTGGTTCCCCCGAGCCCAGAGACGTTTATCGCCTTAACCCCAGCGAGAGCAAGATGGCTAGCCGCCTCCCTTGAGATCCCCGCTCCGACCTCCTTCACTATGACCGGCACCTCCAGCCCATGTGCCAGCTCTCCTATCTTGTCGAGTATCCCCTTGTACGTCGCCTCTCCGCCCAACTGCACCGCTTCCTGGAGCGGGTTCAGATGCACCGCCAGGGCGTCGGCCTGAATCATGTCTACGGCCTTCCTGGCGTCCTCAAGGGTGACACCTCTGACGAGTTGGACGCCCCCCAGGTTCCCGAAGACGAAGGCACTCGGGGCCTCCTTGCGCACTATAGAATATGTCTCGGCGACGTTGGGCCGCGTCAGGCCGGCCCTCTGGCTCCCGACTCCGATTCCGATGCCGTTCTTTTCCGCAAGCATGGCCAGGGTCTTGTTCACTTCCTTCGCCATCGAAGTCCCCCCCGTCATCGAGTCGATTAGGAGGGGGGCTGCCAGCTTGTGCCCCAGGAAGTTCACCGAGAGGTCGACGGACTCCAAGTCCAACTCCGGCAGCGCCTGGTGAATCAGGTACATGTCCTCAAAGAGCGTGGTCTCGATCTTTGCGTCTACCTCCTCGTGGAGGCAGATGTCGAGGTGACTGTCCTTCCTTTCTTCGATGGTCACGCCCACTACCTTCTTAGGACCGTTCCCGAGAACTTCTGGCCCTTTACGGCTTTTATAAGGGAATCTGTATCGAATCCGCTGACGAAGCAGGTTTCGACTCCAAGCGACGCTATCTCGCAGGCCGAGGCCACCTTGGCGCCGATCCCACCCGTCGCGTCTCCGGCTCCCTCGAACTGCATCTCCTTCGCCTGGGCCACTGTCAGCTCCTTGACCAGGCTTCCCGGGTCCCCGACCCTCTTCAAGATGCCCGGTTGGTCGAAGACGAAGATCATCCTTGAAGGCGCGAGGGCCTTGCAGAAGAGATAGGCTAGACGATCTCCGCTGACGATCCTGTAGCCTCGGTCGAAGAGTTGGACGTCTCCATGAGTAAGGGGGGTGAGGCCCGTCCTTACGAGCTCCCTGAGCATGGCGCCGTACTCCGGGACGGGGCTACCATCCAGCCTCAGCAACGAGGAAGTGTGCAGAAGATAGGGCTTGAAGCCGGTCAGCCCTAGTTGAATGTAAATGAGGTAGGACAGGTTGTGCATGGCGAGCCGCGTCTCTGACACGCCCACCGACGACTCGCTGAACTCCTTGCTGGATAGGCCGAAGGTCTTGGCCAATGGATGGCCAAATGAGCCCCCGCCGTGGATGATCGCGAAGTCCCTTTCTGTGCTCTTGAGCGCTTTGGCGGCCATCGTCACCTCGTCCTTCCTGAAGAACAGCTGCCTCTCTTTCTGGGTAATGAAAGAGCCGCCGAGCTTCACGACGACGGGGTTCGCCAAGTTGTCACGCCTTCGGAAGGTATGTAGCTTGAGAAGCTATTTGGGTGTTTGGAGTGGAACTTTGAGTACGCCGCATCGAAGCCAGCAGTCCCGGGCCAACCTATTATGCATCCACCTCCGCCGCCCCCGGTGAGCTTGGCACCGGCAAAGCCAGCCAGTCGGGCCTCCTTGACTAGGGAGTCAAGCTCGGGGCTAGAGACGCCCATCGTCCTCAGCGCCTGCTGGTGGAAGTTCATCGAAGCGGGGATGACGCCGGCGTCCCCCTTCTGAAGCGCCTTGCGACAGTCCTCCACCAGCTTCTCCGAGGCCTTTGCCAGGGTCCGATACAGGGTCGGGGTGGACTCCTTGAACTTGGCCACCTTAGAGACCTGCTCGCCCGTGTTCCTCGCCACACTCGTTGAGGCGACCAACACCCTGTACCGTTCGCGGAGGGGGACGACTCTCCTATCTCTTCCTTTGAAGTAAACCAGCCCTCCATGGACTGCCACGTAGACGTCCACCCCCGACGGATTACCGTGGACGAGGCGCTCCGAAATCATCCCGAGGTCGTAGAGCGTATCGTTGCTCACGGTGACGTCGAAGAATGTGGCAACGGCCGCGAGCGCAGCGATCGAAGATGCAGCGGACGACCCAAGGCCAGCCGAGACCGGAATGGAGCTGCTCAGCGTCACCTTCACCCCTCTCAGGTTCCTATCCCTCATAAGACTCTGGAGACCCATAGCGATCGGCTTGAGTTCGTCGGTAGGAGACCACAGGGGACATTCCAAGCCGAGGTCCTTGGACACCAGGAGGTCCTCTTCGCTTGCGACTACCTGAGCTTCGACCCCCCTGTCCAAGGCGGCGGCCAGGGCCGGATTCCCGTGCACGACGAAGTGTTCGCCCAACAGGATGATCTTTCCCGGCGCCTTGGCGTGGGCCTCCAAGAAGCTTCACTTGTAGAAGGCGACCGAGCCGTAGCCCACGACTGACGAGTAGTCTCCCGTAACATCTCCGCTCGAGCCATACCTGAGCAGCTTGGCCTTGTTCGCTCCCAGCTGCTTGGCAGCTGTCATCACCGCGGCCACCGGACCGTAGCCGCACATGGTCAGGTCCAGCTTCTCGATGACCCTGTACAGGCCGGGAACGTCGAAGGCGAGTATGCGGTCGAGGGCCTCGTGATCTTTCGCCTCCGCCTCAGACCCCGGCTCATAGTGCGTGAAGTCGGAAGATGCTATCAGAAGGAAGTTCCGGTCCCTGAGGAGCCGCGCCACCTGGTCTCCGACGTCGATAGCGGTCGACATGTCCTGGAGGGCCATGCATATCGGAAGGAGCTTGAACCCGCCTCCGAAGGTGAACTGCAGGAAGGGCACCTGGACCTCGATGCTGTGCTCCCTCCAGTGTGCCGAGTCGTCTGTGTCCACCAGATGCGAATCGACGAGGAGCTCCCTACCCGCCTGCATGTCTATCTCCACCTTGCCAAGGGGCGTCTCCCATTCCTCGCTCTGAGGTACCGCGACGCCGCTTCCCAATCCATAATGATTTGGGCCGAGGACGACGGCGATGTCAGCCTTCTTCCGAGACGAAAGAACGTAGAACGAATTGGATGCGAAACCCCCGGAATACATGTAGCCCGCATGGGGGTTGACGGTCGCCACTATCTCCCCGTCGAAATCCCCCGGCGGTAGCTTGCCAGGGCCCTGGGGAGAAAGGAAGGCCTCGCGTATCTCTGACTCCAGCTCTGACTTGTTAGAAGAATAGAACTGGCCCGCGACGGCAGGCTTTCTACTCCTCACTCTCCTCTTCCTCCACCAGCTTCGTCTCGAAGTCGTCGATGGAGTACTTCATGGGCTGCTCGGCGGAGAGCGCCCCGGAGTGAATCAGAACGGACCGGGCGAGGAGCCAAAACACGGCGGCAAGCGCCTTCCTGCCCCGATTGTTGGCGGGTATGACGACGTCCACTTTCTCCGTCACGTTGTCCGTATCCGCCACGGAGATGACGGGGAAGCCTATTGCGGATGCCTCTACTATCGCCTGGTGATCCAGCGCGGGGTCCACCACGAGAAGAAGGTCAGCGTCCCTATAGAACGGCAGCTGGGGGTTAGTGAAGGTCCCAGGCATGAACCGGCCGGTGACCGAGATGCAGCCTGTAGCTTCGCAGAACTTCTCGATGGGCGTTTTACCAAAGTCCCTTGCGGTGTAGATCACGACCTTGTTTGCAGGAAACCGGGCGATGAACTTGCCCGCCACCTCGATCCTGTTCAAGGTCTTGTTAAGGTCAATGAGATGAAGGCCATCGGGCCTGCTTCTTGCTATGTACCCCTCCATGTACTTGGTCTTCACGGTCGTCCCGATTCTGATCCCTGTGGAGATGAGGGTCTTCTCGGATAACTGTGTAGTGATCAGCTTGTCGCTGCTGCCTTCTTCGTCTGCGACGCCAATTTCTGGTTCGGACAATGGAACTTCACCGCTTCCTCGATGCACCAAAGCATTGAGGTAGGTAGTTTTTAAGTTTGCCCAACCTGTAGCTTAGACACACTGGGTCAGCCCTCTCGCGGACAGTTCTGACAGACTCGGCTAGGTACATCCTGGACAAGCCTATACTGGTTGAAGGTGGGCTTGGAGCAACGAAAAAGCCTATCTGATGCGCCCCATCATGAGATGATGAGAGGGAATGGGAACGCTCGACTATACGCAAGTCAAACATGACGGAACCGCTTGGAAGATCTACAATGTCAAGTTCGGCAACTTTGAGAACGACCTAGACGCCATAGGCGCTTTCCTTGAGGAACTTGAACAGAAGGGCGAAGAGCCATTTGCCTTCATCCCCAACATAGGCAGAGTGCCCTTCGGATATGCAGGTACCGTCGGAATGGCCATCTTAGTCAAGAAGAAAGCCTAGGATACTCCAATCTCCTCGCTCGACACTCGGCAGTCTTGGGAACGTGAGCTGGGGCTTCAATCGCTTGCTCAAACTGATGTTTCTCTAACCAAATCCGCTCACGAGTTTAAGTCTGCGCGACCCGTAGGTCAGATGTGATCGAATGGCTCCTCCGCCGGGTGCCCAAGTGCCAGCACTTCCGTCGCTCTTCATCACTTTAAGGTGGAGATGAGCCTCTCAACCACCGCGATTCTGTACGACTCATCACCAAAAGCGTACGGGTACAATACAGGGAGGTCGACGCCCGCGCGCCCGAAACGCTCAAGCATCCGAGAGACCTCGTCGTCGCTGGGGTTAGCAGAAGAGATTTCGGAGAGGTCTTCGGGGATGCCACTCAAGGAATTTGAGCCAAGGCTGTCGATTGAGCCTGAAGCTCCCATTTCCTCAAACATCGCATGGTACTGAGGGATGCCGTTGTATCTCTTGAGCTCGTCAGCCAGCATCCTGCGAGCCAAGGTGACATCCTCCGCGAAGAAGAGCTTGATGTAGCATGCCAGAGTGAATCCTTTGGCTCTGATGCCCCTCGGTGCTATCTTCTCCACGTACTTGGGCGAACAGAGATTGAGTATCGCACCTTCGGCGTTTAGGTATGCCGCGCGGAGGATCCGCCTCCTCAGGGTCGCAAAGAATACTGGAGGCTTTGTTTGACCGGGGTAATGGCTGCGGATTTTTTCCGCCGCGTCGACAAGCCCGTCGACAGCCGCCAGCCCCGTCCCTGCGCCCGTCCCCATGCCCAGGATGAACCTT
>CAYYVT010000099.1:0-5721 GCA_964475215.1 uncultured Nitrososphaerales archaeon | reverse complement strand
CTCAAGGAAGGGTCATCGATGAAGACCGTCAACGATGCCTCCCTCCTGCTCTTTCTGCTTTCAATGATGGTGACCATGGTCGCCAGCTCCGTGGTCTATTTCTACCATCCCGGCTTCACGACCCTATTCGTGCTCTTCATGCTAAACATGGTGACCATGAGCGCCTTCCTCGTTCCGGTCCTGATGCTCCTCCCCAAGGGAGGAAGGCCTCTCAGGGAGTCCGCCGAAGGAGGCGTTATCTCCGAGAAGACCGTGCTCGTGATCTCCGCCATCGCCATGGTGATCCTTTCAGAGTTGTTCATGGGCTGGACGTTTGCCCTGGCGGGCGGGGTCATCCAGGCTGAGGGCGGCGCCCATGCGATTTACACAGCGGTCGTGACGTCGTCCAGCTCCTACTGGTTCGTCTTTACGATGTCCTTTGAGATGGCCATCACCCTCCTCTTCATCTGGAGGAGGCTGCCGAAGGGCGTCAGCTGGATACTAGCGGCCCAAATCTTGGTGATGTTCCTCTCCCCGACCGCCATCAGCAGCCCAAGCTGGGCGAACTTCTCCCTCATCGCAGGCAGCGTGGTCATGATCCTCATGTTCATCTACATCTTCGAGTTCCTGTACAAGAGTCGGGCCATGAGCCCGGGGACGATGTACTACCTCGTGGGCCTCATGCTCGCCTACGCGCTGATGATGGTCGGCATCTTCGTCTGGCTTTTGGACGGCGACGCCTCCATCTTCGTCCTCTCCCTGATGGTGGAGATGGTCGTATACTTTTGCGTCGTGTTGGAGGAGGAGAAGATCAACTCTTCGAAGATGTGGAGCTGGCATTCCATGCCCTACTGGGTGCTCACGTTCCTCGGGCTGCTTTTCGTAGCAGAGTTCTTCATGGGAGGCGCCTTGGACATCTACGCGTACGGCACGTCCTACTTCACGGGCCTCTCTCTGGCTTCCGTCAGCGGTCCTCCCTTTGCCGCGCTGGCGGCCGCGTTCTACGACTTCCTCACCCTCTTTGCGAGCGTAACGGCGTCACCCTGGTACCTCATAATGATGGGCGTTGAGATGGGCGCGCTGGTCCTCTTCAAGATCAGGGAGGCCAGGGAGCTCGAAACGAAGGTGAGGCTCGCCATGGTGATCGTCGCATATGCCCTTTACACGGTGTTCCTCCCGGTCTTCGTCCTTTCGGCATCGCTCCCCCGGATACCTTGGATAGGGTGGAGCATGGGTCTGGGGACCGCCGGCGCGGTCGCCCCCGGGGCTATCCTCGCCCTGCTCAGCACCTACCTGATCAGCGGCACGCTCTCATTCCTGTTCGGCAGCAGGAACGTCTGCTCCCTGTTCTGCTCGGCCGCACTGATGTACCAGGGCACCACCATCGACTCCATGAGCTCATTCAACCGGACTTCGAAGGTGGGGAGGAGGTTCCTTACGAGCAGGGTTTCGTCCGCCTACAAGGTCGTGATCTCGGTCGTATGGGCCTCTCTTCTGGGCGCTGCGGTCCTGTCCTACCTGAACTCCATCGGGATCCTGAGCTTCTCGGTCTTCGGAACCGATCCGAGCTTCCTGCTGTATAGCTTCTACTTCAGCTTCCTCTGGTACATCGTATGGGTGATGATACCCTTCCTCGGGACCTACGGCTGCGCGACCACGGGCGTATGCGGATGGGGATCATTCAACCAGCTTGTCTCAAGAGCTGGGCTCTTCAGGCTGAAGGTGAGGGACAAGGATGTGTGCTATTCCTGCAAGACCAAGGACTGCGCCAAGGTCTGCCCGGTCGGAATCACGGACCAGCCGGGCTCTTTCTTAGCCAAGGGCGAGCTCAGGAGTTTCAGGTGCATAGGGGTGGGGGATTGTGTCACCGCTTGCCCCTACGAGAACATCTACTTCTTCGACGTTCGGCACTGGATAAGGGATAGGCTTCGGCCTCGAAGCGAGAGGCCCATCGCTCGTGCCTAACACGACACCCTGTAGGGGAAGTCTTCGGCGCGCCACCTTCGGTCGAGGCGAATTAGGGCCCCGGGACGGCGATGGGCTGAATCGGCCTGATGCTGGATGAAATATTCTCAATTGAGCGCAGGTTTAGGTAAAGCAGGACGGCTGCGATGGCGGGAAAGAAGAAGTACGTTCCATAATAGACCCAAGCCGACGACGTGAAGATGGCGGCGGCCGGCGGGAAGAGGCTTACGAGCGCTGCCACCGAGAGGCAGCACGAGGCGCCGAACACGAGACCAATGGCCGGAAGGATGACGAAGGTTCTAGCCTTCCTCTCCGCCGAGCAGACTTTGCTGAGCTCCCTGACCCTTCCGATGTTTGCGAGGACGAGGGTCGAGATGATTGCGGCGGCCGATAACCCGTAGAAGCTCAGCACCATGCTGAACACGGGCGGCACGACTAAGGTGATCGTCGGGTTGTACGCGATGTCGAAGATGGTGCTCTCCACCGAGGGAGGGACAAAGACGTTCGTGCTGACGTATAAACCGGCTGCCGTCACGAAGGGATGAACACCGTAAGCGGCAGCCAAGACCGCCTCAAAGAGGAAGCCGTAAAGAAGAAGATGGAAGACGAGATAAAATGCGAACACCGCCTTTCCGAAGCTCGTGCGGATGTATTTCGAGGCTGCGACCATCCCATTTCGAAGCGGGATCGTCAACAGGAGGAACACGGCGGCGCACCAAAAGACCCCGGTCCCTACGAGCTCGTTTACATTAATGGAGACAGGTCCAAGCACATATCCGAAGTACGACAGCGCTAAACCTAGGCATGCAAGGGCCAGCGCAGAAACGACGGGCCAAGAAGCCCTGGGACCGGGGCTCCTTTCTACCCCAACCAATACGATAAGAATTTCTTCCGACGGTGATTAAACTCTTATGCAGGACTGGGCGGCATTCTGTGGGGAATCGCCTCGTTCCCACTGCGGATCTAAGCAACATCTGGCTGGGAACGGGACATATTCTTATCACAATGCATGGCCGTAGCCATTCGATCCCCAGGGCTGAAATAGGAGGCTTGTCCTGCGGCCTCGTGGGCCAACCCCAGGAGCTGATTTGTGTCGGATTTGAGCCTTGGTTTTTATAATTCGTGACAGGAATTGCAATAAGTGGTGGAGGCCTTCGGTCCCGGCTGCGGACTCCACCGACGAGCGTTGGAGATAAAGTCCAGTTGAAGCGGGCGGTCGTGCTCGGCGTGCTGATGTGTGCCCTAGCAGTGGCCTCACTCGCAGTGGTCGTCTACGACTTTGGCGCTCCTCATTCGGAGAAGACCACGTGCACCAACCCCGCCCCCGTAGTTTACTTTACCATCTACGAGTCCGATTCCTCGCCCTACGAGGGAATGAACGGCAGCTACTTCCATCTGTCCGAGCCCTGGCCCGTGATGAACGTATGCACTGGCGAGACGGTCGAGATTCATGTGGAAAACGTGGCGTCGTCCGAGGCCCACGGCTTTGCGATCTACAACTACTACGAGCCTGGGGTGGTCCTTCAGCCTGGACAGTCCGCCAACGTTACGTTCGTTGCTGACCAGGCGGGAACCTTCCTAGTCTATTGCAATGTGATCTGCGCCATCCATCCCTACATGGAGAACGGGAGGCTCGTCGTTGCCTAGTTCTGTTCCCCTTGAGGCAATGGACGAAAGCACTCATCGCCTATGGCATGATCGCACTTGGTCGTCCCTGACGCGGAATAGGGGAGCATCGCTGAAGGCTTTCGGGCTGCCTATTTCAAGTTCGCAATGCCCTTCCTACAGAGGACATCTTCTCGCGTGGTGGGCTTGAATTGATCAGCTACTCTCTGACGGTCTTGGCCGTCGTGGGTGGAACCCTCGTCCCGGCATATCTGGCGCTGTACTCGGATACCAGGTTGAAGAAGGTGGCCACTTGCTACCTGGCGGCTGCCGGGCTGGGCCTCACGTTCTGGTTCTTCCTAGATACGATGGGGGACGCCGCATATTTGGACGTCAACTCGCCGATTTCGCCGATTTCGGAGTTCGGAGGGGTGGCGCACCTCGCCATCATAGGCGTGTTCTGCGCCGGGTTCGTAGCGCTGGCCGCCTTTGACTATTATGCGGTTCCCAGGCTATCGAGCCCCTCCGGAGCCGCCTCCGACGGTTCGACAGACTCTCGACTATCGAAATCCTTGGTGCTGATTCCCATCGCTGTGGCTGCGGTAATGGGCATTCACGGGCTGGGAGAGGGCTGGGACATCGGCTCCGTGGCGGCGGTGGCGCCCTCTTCAAACATAATCGACGCCTTCGGTGGAGGCTGGAGCCCCGTCGTTTCATATCTGATGCACAAGTTCCTTGAAGCAACCATCATCGCCGCCGTGTACGAGTGTTTTGTCGGTAGAAGCCCGATCGCCTCCAAGGCCAGGTGGCATCTCCCCGTCTTGGGATTGCTCTTTGGGTTGACTTCCGTAATAGGCTCCATGGTGGGATACTACGTAGCGTTCGACACGGCCTACTTCTACGCGTTTGGCGTCACCTCAGCATTCTACGCTGCGGTAAGGCTCGCGGAGGGGATGATTCGGCCCACGGGCTTCGGGGCCGTATCCCCGTCGTACTTGGGATGGAGGATGTTCGTGGCGATGGGGATCGGCTTCTTTCTGCTGTACTTCGCCGCCCTCTTCCACTGACCGAGGGAAGCTGGGCATGCTCCTGCGGCGACGCCAAGGCCAGATGGGGCGAACGCCACCTCTGTGGAGGACCCGGGGGCAAATCGGGCCCCTCGTTGAAGGGCTTCGCCGAGCATCGCTCGGATATTCCCGCAGGTTCATACCTGAGGGCTTTCAGGCACCATGGTGGTGACGGAGCGCGCACCGGTGGACCGCCTGGTTGCTGGCCATTTCGATCATGGCGATTGTCGCCGTGGCCGCAGTGGGAGTCCTCGCCATTTCGATGGGCGGAAGGGCCTCCGCTAAGGCGTCCACCTGCGGGGTCCCCTACATTACCAACCCCCACGGCATCTACATCACGGAGTTCGATACTCCGTCTCCTTGCGCCTCACCGAACGGGATCACGGTGGATCCAAGCGGAACCGTATGGTACGTAGAGCAGAACGACAGCAGCCTTGTGTCCCTGAATCCGCATGACGGGGTCACCCGAGTGTATTCGTTGCCTGTCCTCGATCCCATCACGTGGGGCCTCGCCGCCACTGCCGACGGAGACGTCTGGATGACCGACGCCAACTCCAGCTCCGTCATCCGCTTTGACCCGGTCACGACAAACTTCACGGTCTACAATCTGCCGAAGGGCTCCTTCCCCATGCAGCTTGCCGTGGGCCCGGACGGCAACGTTTGGTTCTCGGAGCTGTACGGCCACCGCATCGGGGAGATCGACCTGGCTACCGGGCAGATGTCCCAGTTCGCCGAGCCGAACAATTCGACGGGGCCGGGAGGGCTGGCATTCGACAGCCGAGGCATGCTTTGGATCGCCCTGGCTAGCTTCAACCAGAGCGTCCCCAACGCCATCGGGAGCTTCGACCCGTCAAACGATACATTCAGCATCTACTACATGCCCTCTTCGTATGGCCAGCCGACGGGTATCGCTGTGGACAACGCCGGCTACGTATGGTTCGCCGAGCATGGGCCCAGCCTCCTTGGCAGGTTCGATCCTTCGACCGGCGATTTCATCCAGGTCGCGACCTCCCTGAGGCCTGGCGTCCCCAGCTCCCTTCCGTACTGGATATTGAAGGACTCGAACGGAGACTTCTGGATAAACGAGCATTACGGCAACAAGATA
>CAYYVT010000098.1:0-3198 GCA_964475215.1 uncultured Nitrososphaerales archaeon | reverse complement strand
CGCGTATTACGATGAGGCGAGGCGCAATGTGAAGAAGTGGTTGAAAGACGTAGAGAGGGTGGCAGCGACACATGGGAAAACGATAGAAAGTGAGATTCTAGTTGATGCTTCTTCGGTGCCGGATGCAATACTAGGATACGCGGAAACCCATCAGGTGGACCTAATAGTCACCGGGCATCGGGGACGGACGCCTTCGACGAAGATGCTAATTGGCAGCGTCGCGAGCGCCGTAGTTGAATATGCTTCGTGCCCTGTCCTGGTAGTCAGGTAAGACGAAGCGGTTAGGTACGACCAAACTCCGGGTAGTCCCAGGACTTTCGCCGGAAAGTCCCAAAAGGAATTTTTCAGGCAGGTATACCCGCGGTGATGAACAGGTAGGCAGTGACAAAAAGAACGGTCAGGTGGCCCGGTAAGACTTACTCCTTCTTGATTCGAGCTTCGAGAGCCTGCAGCTTCTCTTCGAGAGCCTTGACCCTTGGTTCCAGCTCTTCAGCGGCCTTGTGTTGGTCGGCCTTGAACTTCCCCTCTAGGGCCTTGGCTTTTGACTCTAGCTCTGTCTGTTTCTTCTGTTGCTCTACTTTGGCCTTCGCTTCGAGTGCTTTGACCCTGGCCTCTAGCTCTGTCTGTTTCTTCTGTTGCTCTACTTTGGCCTTCGCTTGGAGGGCCTTGACCATGGCCTCTAGCTCCACGTGTTTCTTCTGCTGGTCGGCTTTGATCTTCTGCGCGAACACATCGAACTTGGACCGGAGACTCTCAGATTCAGATGACATCGGTTCTATCGCCTTTCTCCTGAGGATGGGGATTGGGCGGGCCTATATGACATGGGCGTATCTTCTGTAGCCAATCGCAATCATTCGTGTCACCTGCAACCACCCCGCAACCTGAGAGAATGCCCATATCAACACGGTCCCTCCTGACGCTCCTCTGCGCTGACCCGCGACCTACGCTTCGAAGAATGAAAGCCGGCTACCGTGGCCCGGCCTCGGGGAGCCGAAGCCCCTCATTCGGAATCCTGCCGGTTCCTCCTGCTCGCACTCTCGCAGCTGCGTTGACGATCATCTCGGATGCGCGCTGCGCCTCTTCCTTGCTTGTCCACCTTCCCAGGCTCAATCGGAGCGCCCCCCGCGCGAGCTCCCTCCTGATCCCCATGGCGAGAAGCACCGGCGACGGCTCCACAGACCCCGAGTGACAGGCCGATCCTGTGGATGCGGCGAGCTCGGGCATGTGCCTGAGCAAGTCCTCTCCAACGACCCCGACTATACTGATGTTCAGGGTGTTGGGAAGCCTTTTAGTCGGATGGCCGTTCAATATGACCCTGCTTGCCTCCAGTCCTTCTGAAATATTCCGGTAGAGGCCGTCCCGCAGATCTCGGACTCTGCGTTCGAATCGGCGCTGTGACTTCCGTGCGAGGTCGCAAGCCACACCGAGGCCCACGATGTACGGAACGTTCTCAGTGCCGGCACGCCTGCCGTTCTCCTGCCCGGCTCCGTGCAACAGGCCATCCACCTTGAATCCCCTCCTGACATAAAGCGCACCCACTCCCTTAGGTGCGTAGAGCTTGTGCCCGGCCATCGTCAGGAGATCCACTCCCAACCTGTCGACGTCAACGACCACTTTCCCGCAGGACTGGGCTGCGTCGGTGTGAAAGGCAACATCATGCTCGGCGGCTATCCTTCCGATCTCCTCCAGGGGTTCCAGTGTTCCCACTTCGTTGTTCGCGTGCATTATGCTGATGAGGCATGTGTCCTTGGTGATCGCCTCTTCGACATAGCGAGGATTCACGAATCCATGTCGATCCACGGGGAGGTATGTGACACGTTGACCGAACTCTCTCTCCAGGTATCTACACGTCTCCAGGACGGCAGGGTGCTCGATCGTTGAAGTGATGACGTGGCCACCTTTCCTCAGGGCCGTCCCCATTATCGCCTGATTGTCGCTCTCCGTCCCTCCGCTCGTGAAGACCACTTCCTCTGGCTCTGCAGAGATCAGGCTCGCAACCCGCTCGCGTGCCTTCTCCAGCTCTTCCTTGGCTTCCTTGCCGAAGAGGTGGCCACTCGAGGGATTGCCGAATCTGTCCTTCAGGAATGGGAGCATCGCCTCGAGCACCGTCGGATCGACGGGTGTCGTGGCGTTGTAGTCCATATAGATAGGCTTTCTAGTCGGGGTCATGGTCTCTTGTCCCCCGGTCGCTCCATCATCCGTGGACGTATTTGAGGCTCGGGGGCGCCAAGATCACCTTCGTGTTAGGCGGCACAGAAGATGTGATCCACACGTTCCCTCCTATGATGGAGCCCTTGCCTATCGCCGTCTCGCCCCCGAGGATCGTCGCCCCAGAGTAGACGATTACGTCGTCCTCCAACGTCGGATGTCTTTTCACTCCCGCTAGGCTCCTGGTGCTCTTCGCCGGCAGGCTGAGGGCGCCCAGAGTGACTCCCTGATAGAGCCTGACGTTGTTTCCGACCTCGGCGGTCTCCCCGATGACCGTCCCGGTTCCGTGGTCGACGAAGAACCTCAGCCCGATCTTCCCCCGGGTGGATGTCTATGCCCGTCGCGCTGTGAGCGAATTCAGACATCATCCGAGGGATCAGTGGGACATGCGCCAGGTAAAGCTCGTGGGCGACCCTGTGGATGGAGATGGCCAAGATAGAGGGGTAGCATGCGATGACTTCTTCGCAGCTCCTCGCCGCCGGGTCGCCACTGAACGCCGCTTCGACATCCATCGCCAGATTGGCCCTTATGGATGGAAGCTTCTGTAGGAGACCGTCAACGACTCCGTCCGCGTCGACCTCCGCGGTTTCAGGGGGGCATCTGGAGCCGAGCTTGCAGCTGTATAGCACCGTCCTTCCTATGGCTTTCCTCAAGTGTTTGCTCAGAGACTCCATTGCGTTCATCACATACGCCTGGGCGTCGACGTCGGGGACGGGCATGTCACCCAGATAGCCCGGGAAGAGAACTATCAGGAGATCGCGGATGATCCTCTCGATCTCTCTCTTGGAAGGTATCCCGCTTTCCCCCCTCTTGTTAATCCCGCAGTCGAGCGCGTAGGCCGTGAGCATCTTCTCAGCCACGACGGAAAGCGGTTGCGCCGCCTCTTTCTTCAGTGAAGGCGAGCTGTGCATGTCTGCAGCCTCCAGGTCATGGGCTTGCAGGGGCAGGCTCGCTGAACAGAGCCGTGCTCAGGTACCGCTCGCCGGTGTC
>CAYYVT010000097.1:0-15004 GCA_964475215.1 uncultured Nitrososphaerales archaeon | reverse complement strand
GTTGAAGCCCAGGATGGTGGTGTCGTAGCCCTTGACCATTCCGTGGTTACGGATCATCTTTAGCTTGGCAGCGAGCTCCCCGTCGTTCGTGGCCACCGCACCGCCCTCGCCCGTGCTCATCACCTTGCTGGGGTAGAAGCTGAAGCAGCCCATCTGGCCCAGGGTTCCCGAATATGTTCCATCCTGAGTGCTCCCCAGGCTCTGGGCCGCGTCCTCAATCACGGGTATCGAGTCCCTGTCCAGGAACTCCTTCAGGGCGGCGATGTCGGCCATCCCGCCATAGAGGTTGACGGGGATGACGGCCTTGGTCTTCTTCGTCAGCTTCTTCTTCACGTCGGAGACCTCCACGCAGTAGTCGGACATGCGTATGTCGGCGAAGACTGGGGTGGCGCCCACCGCCTTGACCGCGTTGGCAGTGGCGGCGAAGGTGAAGGAGGGGATGATGACTTCGTCCCCCGCCTTGATCTCCGCGGCCATCAGGGAGGCAATCAGGGCCGACGTTCCAGAGTTCACTGCCACAACTTCCTTGCACTTCAAGTATGCCGCCAGCTTTGATTCGAATTCTCTCACCTTCGGGCCTCCGGCGTTAGCGGAGCTCGTAAGGGCACCTGCGATTATCAGGTCATGGCCTTCCTTTGCTTCCTCTTCGCCGAAGAAGGGCTTGTTGATCGGGACGCGAATAGTTTCCACGGCACTCCACCACATGTTGGGGATATTTTAGATTTGAGGGCCGGGGACTGCACGCCTCGGGTCAGCGAAGTTCGTCCGAAAGGTCAGACTCGAGTTCGTCCAGGGTTTCCACCACGCAATGGGCGGCTGATTTGCAAGCCTCATCAGTCACCCCGAGCACCTTGCAGGCAAGGATGAGAACCTCCTTCGTCTTACCTGTGATCTTGGTCCTCGCGCAGTCTCTATGAGGGAAGAGATGGATTACGCCTGCGTCGTCCCGGAGGACTATCTCCTCGGTTGTCTTGGCCTCCTTCCCCGAGATGTCGACGAATGGCTCTCCTCCCCTTGACATGGAAAGGCGAAGCGAGCCAGTGACCGTGTCGAAGTCGTAGAGGCCGATTGGTATGCGGGTCCTTATCGAAGCTATGTTCCCAGCGTCCACGATGTAGTTGACGGAGGGGACTGGGTTACCCTGGAGCACACGCCGAATCAGGGCCTCGCTCGCTGGCCGCTGCTTGGTGGGGTCTATCCCTATGCGCCAGTAGAAGCGTCTGAAAGCCGCGATAGTCGGGTCGTCCTTGAGGTCTGCCAGGCTCGTCCTAATCTTCGACTTTTCGGAGAGTATGAGATCGTCGAAGTCATATAGGCCAGGCTTCCCCGGCTCACAAAGTATTCCGTAGACGCCCGTCGCGGGATACTCGTGGATCACGCCGTTATCGACGTTGACCTTGAAATCGTCTTGGATGATATGCGTCAAGATTCCTTCATGATCTCCTCGAGCCTCCGCCTGTGCCCTTCGAACTTCCGCCGAAGGTCGGAGACGATCTTGTCCACATAGACAGCGGTGGCCCTTTTGAGGTCCGCGGGATGAAGGGCCTTCCCAGTGTAGGCAGCCTCCACATCTCCATATGTCGAATAGGTCACGGGGCCGCCGAACTTGGCCGGCCTATCCACCTCGAACTCCTCGAAGTCGTGGAAGATGACGTACTTCACAAGCTCAAGCACGGGGTTCAGCTCCGCCGAGGCCTCAGGGCACCATGCCCTTGCGAGCTTCTCCTGTATCTCCTCTGAGCTGTCGTGAATGAAGATCGCCGTCCTCGGCTTCGACTTGCTCATCTTGGCGCTTACGATGGTATCCACCCTGGCATCCTCGTCAAGGCCAGAGGCCACAGGCTTCTCCAAGCCCAGCAGGATGTGATGATGAAGGGCGACAGGCGGCTTCCAGCCCATTGACGGGTAAACCTCCCTTGCAAGCATGTGCACCTTCCTCTGGTCGATGCCAGCGTGGGCGATGTCGGCGTGCAGGTGGTGGATGTCGACGGCCTGCATCGAAGGGTAGAGGAACGACGCTATGTCGACGGTGTCTTTCATGGACCTTCCCATTATGGTGAGGGTGCGGCTCGCCCGGGCGAGGGTGACATGCTTGCTGAACTTGATGATGTCCTTCCAGTATTCGTCGTTTCCATGATAGAGCTCGCTCCCGATGACGACATCGGCGCCCGGGGCATAGGTTTGGAAGGCCTCTCTATAGTAATCAGATGCCGCCCGGATCTTCTCCCAGTCACCTCCAAGCTTGTTGTTGATGACGCTGTGCCAGTCCGCGAGGAAGACCTTTGTCTTCACCCCAGCTTCAATGAGGTCCCTTACCTTGTTTCCGGAGACGATCAACGTCCCGAGGTGAAGGAGGCCAGAGATTTCGAAGCCAATGTAGTGTGTGGGATGCGCCTCGGTTTCGAAGAGCTCCCTTAGCTCGGGCACAGTCACGACCTCCTCGGTCGGAGGTCGCCTGACGAGGCTGAGCTTCTCTTCCAGGTCCATGTCAGGGCCTCACTTCTCGTCCCTGCTAAATGACCCCACCACGGTGGTCTCGAGCAGGAAGCCAAGGGCGACGAGCGCGCAGACGACGGACAGGCCCAGTGCCAAACTCTCTCCGAGGCTGGCATATGTGCTCCAAAAGGCAGCGCCCCAACCCAGGAAGGCTGCGAAGAGCATGAAGGAGCAGACGCCGACGAGCAGGTTGTACGCATCGCCCACGTTGAAGTAGAATGAAGCCGCGGCCAATATCAGTCCGATGGCCCCCGGAAAGGCGATGTAAGGTCCGATCCTACCCAGTAGCGGCACCGCCAGAAGGACCAAGCTGCCGACGAGATCGAAGCTCGTGAGCAGACGCCTTGCGGCGGCTTTCTTCATAAGCCAAGCACCGATGTAACGGCAATATAAGATTTTGCTTCGGGGTTACCTGATCGATCGGCCCCTCGTTGCCAGCGTGCAGCGGGCTCCTATCTGCTGGTAGTTGCCTTCACGGCCATTTGGGCGATCTCGTCAGCGATCTCGTCGGCGGTCCTTCCTTCCGTCTTTACCCCCAGCTTATGCGCGAGGTCTATCAGAGAGATGACCCCTGGGGTCTCGGGCTCGGGGCTGCCCACCTTCGAAATCGGGGATCGTCCCGAGTCCTGCTCCAGGCTGCGGAGGGACCTGTCCAGGGCTTCGCGAGCCTGGGCGCTAAGGTGGTCGTACTGCTCCTTGGCCTTGGCAAGCGACTGCATCCTCTGCGGAAGAGTGTCGGTGTCGCTGATGAATGTCCCGGCCAACAGCGCCACGATGAAGTAGTCGGGTCCCTTTAGGCCGAGAACCATCCTTCCACCTTCTACCAAAAGATTGCCTCCCGATACTAAAGCTTTCCTCGGCCTACGGGCTGAAACTTGGCCCCAATCTCACCTTTTGGCGAGTTCCAAGCCTCAACAGAAGATAGCCCCCTTTCAAAACGTCGATCGCGGTCTCACCAGTGTCAGAAGGTCAAGCTCACCCTAGCAGATCTCCCGGGAGTCAGACCCCTTCCGATGAATCCTCACCTTCTGATCAAACCGCGAAGGCCCCCTTCCCGGCGACTGGTCGGGAAGAACGCCCTGGACGCTTCACATGTGCCCTTGGCTCCATCTCCAAACGTTAATAGCTGCAACGGCGGCGCATGTTGGCGGAGGCTCGAGCGCATGCCCTCTGCCGTCGACATGGCCGCCGCCCTAAAGGACCTAGAGCAGGGAAGCGACACAGTTCCCACCTCGATGCTGTTGGGTGCGGGATACGACGGAGAGAAACGCCTCGCCTTCCTCGAATTCTATGACCCCGTCTCTCAGAGGATATTTCACTACTATGACAGGTCGGGCCACCTTCCCTACTGCTTCGCGAAAGAGCCTCTCGAGGAGCTCGCGTTTCTGAAGCAGCGCAAGGACGTGGTAGACATCCGGGCCGAGGAGAAGATGGACCTGATAAACGACAAGAGGATCCTCGTCGCTAAGATCATCACTTCGGACCCCCTGGCCATAGGAGGTGCCGCCAACGAGAGGAGCATAAGGAACTCCATCTCGGCTTACGAAGCCGACATCAAGTATTACGAGAACTATCTCTACGACAATCAGTTCCAGGTGGGCTCCTTCTATTCCGTAAGGGAGGGGAAGGTCTTGCCTCAAGTGATGGAGACGGCGCCCGGGGTAGAGGATGCCCTCCACAAGAGCCTGGAAGGTTCCACTCCTCCCCTTTCAGAGTACGTCAGGAACTGGGCCCTCCTCCTGACGCAGCCTCATTCTGCCATCAAGCGCGCAGCCGTCGACATAGAGGTCTTCTCGCCGGTGGAGAGTCGCATACCGGATCCCGAGAAGGCCGAGTACCAGGTCATCAGCGTGGCCCTCGCCGGAAGCGACGGAAAGAAGGTCGTGTACGTGCTGGAGCGCCCCGGCGTGGAGCCGGGCCCCGACAGGGTCCCCCCCGACGTCGAGAAGCGATTCTTCAAGACGGAGCCTGAGCTCCTGCTCTCTTTCTATGAGGACCTCATCAAGTACCCACTGGTGGTCACATTCAACGGCGACGACTTCGACCTCCCGTATCTCTACCAGCGCTCGCTGAACATGAACATCCCCAAGGAGAGCATACCCATTACGAGGGGTGTCCAGTTGGCCTCGGTTCGCCATGGCATTCATGTGGACCTCTACAAGGCCTTTAACAACAGAAGCATTCAGGTGTACGCGTTCTCCAACAAGTACACCGAGCATACTCTGAACGGCGTCGCCTCCGGCCTGCTCGGCAGGGAAAAGGTGGAGATCGACGTTCCGATCGGGGAGCTCCCCCTCAATGAGCTGGCGTACTACAACTACGTCGACGCCGAGCTCACCCTCGAGCTGACGAGGTTCAACAACGACGTCTTCATGAAGCTCTTCATAACCATCTGTCGCATCTCAAAGATGCCCCTTGAAGACGCTTCTCGGCTCAACGTCTCCAACTGGATACGAAGCCTGATGATCTTCGAGCATCGACGATGGAACGCCCTAGTGCCGCGGAGGGAGGACCTCGAGTCGAAGGGAGGGGCTTCGTCGGAGGCCATGATCAAGGGGAAGAAGTACAAGGGAGGGTTCGTCGTCGAGCCAAAGCCCGGCGTCCACTTCAACGTGGTGGTGCTGGACTTCGCCTCTCTGTACCCCTCGATAATCAAGGTCTACAACCTGAGCTACGAAACCGTCCGGTGCACCCACAAAGAGTGCGAACACAACCTGATCCCCGAAACCAATCACTGGGTCTGCACAAAGAGGAAGGGGATGACCTCCCTGTTGATAGGGAGCCTCCGCGACGTCAGGGTGGGCTATTTCAAGAGCCTTTCCAAGAGGCCGGGGCTTTCGAAGGAGGACAGGGAGTTCTTCAGCACCATCTCGCAGGCTCTCAAGGTGATCCTGAACGCATCCTACGGGATATTCGGCTTCGAGAACTTCGCCCTTTATTGCCTGCCGGTGGCAGAGGCCACGGCCGCCCTGGGTCGTTATTCGATAACGAAGACCATAGGAAAGGCGACCGACCTTGGCGTCGAGGTCCTCTACGGGGACTCCGTCACGGGCGACTCGGCCGTGTGGGTCAAGGAGCCGACGGGCATCCACGTCACGCGGATAGAGAACCTCTTCGACTGGCCCACGGGGTCCACCGTGGACGGCAAGGAGTACTTCGTCCCTAGGGATCTCAGCGTCCTTACATTGGACGACAGGGGGAGGAGCGTCTTCGCGCCCGTCAAGTACGTCATGAGACATCTCACCGACAAAAAGCTCTTCAGGGTCGGCTTCACGAACAGGCTTGCGCTGACCGTCACCCAGGACCACAGCCTGATAGGACTTCCCAAGGCCGCCCCGAGGGGCCGCCGCAAGCCAGGGTTCGTAGAGGTGAAACCAACGGGCATCAAGTCCCGCCTCGACCTGGTGGCCATGAAGCGGATCCCCATGGAGAAGGTATCCACACGTGGATACCCGAAGGAGGTCTATGAGTTCATGGGGGCCTTCGCAGCGGCCGGCAGTTTCGTCTGGGCGGAGGGGGCCGTGGGCGACGCAATCGACAAGCTTCAAGTTTCGGCCGGACCCTTGGCCGGTGAGGCCCTTGACCTTATGAAGGCCCTGAAGGAGGGAGAATGGATCGGGGACTACTCAAGGGGATCGGGCGAGGGGGAGATCCTTGCCTCTGGCGGAAAATTGAAGGTGCTCATGCTGGAGTCCGCGGAGCCCTCGGGCAAGACCCAGGTGCCATTCTTCATGTTCAACGAATCGGAGGATAACGTGGCCTCCTTCCTGCGTGGCTACTTTGGCCTCTATCCGGGCCTCTCGGTCAGGAAGGACGGTCGGATCCTCACGTCCAGCCCGAGAGCCTGCATCCCCGACAGCCTGCGGGAGCTGCTCTGGCGCATCGGGAAGCCGTCATCGACCTTCTACAACGTGACCACGAAGGAGGATGGGTCGTCAGGCACCCCGACCTTCTGGCTCGAGGTGGGCGACGCGCGGGACGTCATGGGGACCCTGGGCTTCCTTAACGAGGGCGCCAGGAAGAGGCTGTCCAGGCGGACCAGCCGAGAGCTCCACACGGGCACTGATGTAGACTTCGTCCGCGTCGGGGCCGCAGACGTGAAAGAAGTGAAGGCTCAGGGCTACGTGTATGACTTGGAGGTCGAAGGGACCCACAGGTTCTTCGCCAACGGCATCCTCTGCCACAACACAGATTCGGTGTTCCTAAGGGCTCCGAGCAACGAGCAGCTGGACATGATCCTCGCCTGGGCCAAGGCCGAGCTGGGCATCGACTTGGAGGTGGACAAGAGGTACAGGTATGCGGCCTTCAGCAGCAGGAAGAAGAACTACGCTGCCGTCTACCCCGATGGGACGCTCGAAATTAAGGGTTTAACCGGGAAGAAGTCAAATGTCCCGGTGTTTATCAAGAAAAGTTTCAAGGATGTCCTAAGAATCCTTTCAGAGGTCAAGAATCCAGACGAATTCGCGGCGGCGAAGGAGAACGTCCGTCAGGAGCTCAGGGAGACCTATCTTCGGCTGAAGCGGAGGGAGATACCGATGGAGGAACTGGCCTTCCACGTGATGATGAGCAAGGCCGTAGACAGGTATACGGAGAACACCCCGCAGCATGTCAAGGCGGCGCAGCTCCTTCAGGGTAGGGGGAAGGAGATGAAGCCGGGGGACGTCATTTCGTTCGTGAAGACCACCAACGGGGTAGGTGTGAAGCCGGTGGAGCTCGCCAAGCCTGAGGACATCGATGTCGACAAATATGTGGAGTACATGCGGGGGACCTTCGACCAGCTTCTGGACAGTCTAGGCTACGACTTCGACGAAATCCTCGGCGCGACGAAGCTGGAAGACTTCTTCGGATTCTGATGTATGCCAGTCAAGTTTGTCATGCGACGGAATCCCTGAGCTGATGGAACTCGGCGGGCCTGGGTGATTCTCCTATACGGTACCCTCAAGGTCAAGGGCCCTGTCGAGGTCGCAGGCAGCCGATATGAGGCCCATGTGCGTGTAGGCCTGGGGGAAGTTGCCCAGCGCCTCTCCGGTCTTCGGGTCGATCTCTTCGGAGTAAAGGCCGAGGTGGTTTGCCCTCCCCTGCAGCTTCCCAAAGATGTCCATAGCGTCCCCGAGCCTTCCCATCTTCGCCAAGCATGAGACCAGCCAGAAGCTGCACGCTAGGAACGCGCCCTCTTCACCCTTGAAACCGTCCTCAATCCTGTACCTGAACACAAGGTCGTCCTGGCCGAGCTCCCTTATGATCGCGTCGACGGTGGAGACCATCTTTGGATCCTTCGGGTCCAAGAAGCGCACCAAGGGAAGGAGGAGGTTGGCGGCGTCCAGTTCGTCCGAGCCGTACGACATGGCGAGCGCCTTCTTCTTCTCGCTCCAGCCCTTCGCGAGGATCTCCTCCTTCATCTCCTTCATGGTTTTCTCCCATTCTACGGCGTCCTGGGGGTGGCCAGTCATCCTGGCAATGCGGGAGGCCCTGTCCAGCGCGACGTAGCACCAGACCTTGGTGTAGACATAGTGGTGGGTTCCGCTTCGGATCTCCCAGACGCCATGCCCTGGCTTCCTCCAGTCCTGACAGACGATGTATGCCAAGGCCTTCACTGAACGGTGATACGTGTCCTCCGGGAAACCCCCGCCATGCCTTAGGGTGAAGTACAGGGCGTCGAGGATGACCCCGTATGCGTCAAGTTGCACCTGGTGGGCCGCCGCGTTCCCTACGCGCACGGGCTTGGAATGCCTGTATCCATCAAGGTATGTGAGCTCCCGTTCCTCGAAGTGATGGTCTCCGTCCACGCCGTAGACGGGCTGGAGCCTGTGGGCGAAGAGCTTCCCAGTGGTGAGCAGCCATACGAAGTATCTTTCTGCCTCGGCCTGGCTCCCGAGCTGCCCCAGGGCCCAGAGGGAGAACGCAGAGTCCCTTATCCACGAGAAACGGTAATCCCAGTTCCGGTTTCCGCCGGGTGCCTCAGGGAGAGAGGTGGTCGGCGCTGCGACGATGGCCCCCGTCGGGGAGTAGACCAGGAGCCTCAGGACGAGTGCGGAGCGGATGACGGCCTCCTTCCATCTACCCCTGTAGACCAGCCCCTCCACCCAGGCCTTCCACGACCTCTCGGTGGCCGTCAGCTTGTACATAGTCCCATACTCCGAGATCGCCCTCGGGATGCTCTCGCCGTAGCTCAGCACGAACGTGTGTTCTTCTCCTCCCGTCATCTCCACTTCGCCCTTCAGGGCCTCCCCCCCGACGATGTAGAGGGGGAGCGAGGAGGAGAGGACAGCCCTCCTCTTCCTTGACGCGATGAGAAAGCCGTTCTCCGTCGACGTTATCTTCGCGGCCCTCCTGCCGAAAATGAATCGAGGCACGATGGAGGTGCGGAATTTCACCCTGCCCCTCTCGCACCTCAGTACCCTGTGAACCTCAGGCGGATTGGGCCAAAGAGGGTCGGGGGTATAGGGCATGAAGTCGAGTACCGCAGCCCGTCCGGAATCGGTCTCAAAGGTCGTTTCAAGGACGTTGGTGTTCTCCCGATATCGTTGGATTGACCTTCCGGACGGCGGGGCCATCTTCCAGAATCCTCCTAGCCTCGAGTCGAGGATCGAAGAGAAGATCGGAAATGAGTCGAATCTCGGCAGGCAACACCAGTCGATGGTGCCATCGTAGGCCACGAGGGCGCAGCTGCGCATGTTCCCGATTACGCCGTGGCCTCCTATCGGGATGTAGCTCGGTACCTTCTCTACGTCGAACGCCGTCGGTGAACGCGAGGATCCCGGAGTGGCGCCTTCTTGACCTTGCATGGCTCGTCTGGGCTCGAACCTTGTCACATTCTCTAGTTAAGGCGAGCTCCGATAACCTGCGACGCTGAGTCGCACCGCCCTTCGAAATGTAGCTCACCCGCTCCCTGGGCGAGCTTCCCCCTTCTGTGGGGGTGAATTGTATTTATCGTTCATACGGTTATATGGTTTAAATATATATATAGTTTGGCGGCCGAGCGGTCGGAAGACTCCGAAATGGCCCAAATCGAGTTGGTGGACGAGCGTAACGCCAAGAAGGGGCTCAACGTCATAAGGAAGACCCAGAGCATCTGTCCCGAATGCAACAGGATCCTGCCCGCTTATGTCTTTGAGCGGGACGGCAAGGTCTTCATGACGAGGACGTGCCCCGTCCATGGGGAGACCGAAGAGCTCTATTACGGCAACTACCAGATGTACCTCAAGTTCAGCAGCTACTGGAGCGACGGAAAGGGGACAAAGGCCCCCAACGTGAAGATGGAGAACTGCCAGTGCCCAGCGAACTGCGGCCTCTGCAGCAACCACCTTAGCCATACGGGCCTCTCGAACATCATAGTCACAAACCGGTGCGATCTCACCTGCTGGTACTGCTTCTTCTACGTGAAGAAGGGCCTCGAAGGAGCGTACGTCTACGAGCCGACCATGGAGCAGGTGAAGCTCATGACCAGGACCCTGAGGGCGGAGAGGCCAGTCCCTGGCAACTCCGTGCAGATAACTGGGGGCGAGCCGACGCTCAGGGAGGACCTGCCAGAGATAATACGAACGATAAAGGGGGAGGGGATAGACCACATACAGCTCAACACCAACGGCATTAACATCGCCCTCCACCCAGAGCTCGCGTCTGAGTACAAGGAGGCTGGGGTGAGCAACCTGTACATGAGCTATGACGGCGTGACAGCCAAGACCAATCCGAAGAACCACTGGGAGTCCGAATACACCATCGACGCCTGTAGGAGGGCGGGGCTGGGGGTCGTCCTGGTCCCCACCGTCATCAAGTCCATCAACGACCACGAGCTCTACGACATCATCAGCTTCGGGAGGGACAACATAGACATCGTGAGGGCCGTGAACTTCCAGCCCGTCTCCCTCACCGGAAGGATGACCAAGAAGGACCGGGAGAAGTACAGGATCACCATCCCCGATTGCATCCAGCGCATAGAGGAACAGTCAGGAGGCGAGATCTCCCAGGACTCATGGTTCCCCGTGCCCAGCTGCTCCCCTATCACCCATTTCATCGAGTCACTCACCCACAAGGCCCAGTATGAGCTGTCGATTCACTTCGCCTGCGGGGCCGGCACCTATGTCTACATGGACGACCACCGGAGGCTCATCCCTATCACGACCTTCGTCGACATCAAGGGGATGCTCGAGTACTTGGACGAAGCTGCCGAGGACATCAACTCGGGCACGAACAAGTGGTTCGTCCTGGCCAAGGCCGCTAGCAAGATCAACTCTTTCGTGGACCGGAGCAGGCAGCCGGAGGGCCTGAACTTGGGCAAGCTGCTCTTCGACGCACTGATCAGGCACGACTACTCGTCCATCGGCGCCTTCCATCAGAAGAGCCTCTTCCTAGGAATGATGCACTTCCAGGACAAATACAACCAGGACGAGGAAAGGCTTCAGAGGTGCGATATTCACTACCTTACCCCGGACATGAGGATAATCCCCTTCTGCAGCTTCAACGTCATCCCTGAATGGTACAGGGACCGCATCCAGAAGAAGTTCGGGGTGCCCGTTGACGAATGGGAGAAGCGCACCGGCGAGAAGCTCGAAGCCAAGCTCTATAAGGGCGAGCTCAGGCGGAGAAGGCTCGGACCTAGCGAGAAGACCGAGCCGGGTTGCGGATGCGCCGTGATTCAGCAAAGCGTGAGCAACCTTTAAGCCGAAACGGGATCCCCAGCTGGCTCCAATGGAATCCGCCCTAAAGCGAGACAGAGAGGAGCTTTCCAGGTCGACCTCTGTGCATGATCTCACCGTATCCCAGACATCGGGCGAAATCCCTCCCGAGGCTGGATTGCAACTCAGGATCAGCTTCCGCCTCTCGGGCGGGCTCGTGGACGTCTTTTCAAGAGGGACCTGGCAGGAGGCCTACGAGGTTCACGACACCACGCTCAGGCTGCTCTACTGGATAAAGGTCAAGAGACGGGGCATCCTCTCGTCCCAGGTTGCCGATCCGGCCAAATACCTGAAGAAGGCCTCTCTCTACTGGACCCGCAATCCAGATCTGACGGACAACATGACCAACCGCATATGGGCCATGGTGGTCGACGAGGAGAAGATCCCACACTTCTTCGACTCTGAGGAGAAGCTGAAGGAATGCCTATTCATCTTCGATAGAAGGATCATGGTCCCTGCCTCCGCTCTCCACCGTGGCTCGGAGGAGCTGGCCGTGGAGGTCAAGGTCAAGTGGGGAAGGCATAGCTACATCGAAAAGGGGCACACCACTGTGACCTCGCCACCGTTCAAGGCCAAAAGGTAGGCAAGGTTTTTAGCGTCTCGCATGGCGGCTTACTTTCCAAGGGTCGTGTGAATGGCGAAATACGATGGAATCGTGGGCCAGGAACTACTCACGGTGGAGGAAAAGGATGGCGAGGTTACGTTGGTGTTCAGGGACAACCGGTATCTCTTCGTTCGCCTGATTGATGGAAGGCTGACGACCGAGAGCGTCCCAGAGTAGGGGCTTCCCCCTTGCCGACTCGGGTGATTCTGGGAACGTCAGCTACGTTTTAATCTCCTTCGAGAACTTTTGCCAAAGGAGTTGCCAGAGCGAGAGGAGACCTGCGTCCACGAAGTCGTCTACGCTGGGGTTGTGAACCTGGTCAGGGGCTTCGGAATACTGGGGGCTGTGGACGTCTGGACATGCAACAAATGTCACGATATGTGGTGCGATGAGAAGAGGATCGAACACCAGGAGCTCCCACCGGAGGTGGGCCTGCCGTTTAGGAGGACGGGCACCGAGTGGGCCGTGATCCTCTGCGAAAACGACGGCAAGCTGGACTGGAATACCGTGCAGGTGAGGCCGGGAGATCTTCTAAGCCACAGCTGCGGCGTCTTTCAAGGCTGCAGCGTCAAGGTGGGTGAAGGATGGGGGCTCACATGCCAGGTTACCCATCCGGGAGCTCACAGGCTCATCCTCGTAAGGCCCTCCCTCAACATGACCATGAGCGTCTAGGTGAAGGCGTTGAAACTCAGCACTATTGCGGCGCTCGCGGGGATTGCCGGTTCCTTGGGATTCCTTTGGCTGTTCTTCTCGGGGGTGGGCTATCCTGTGGGAGCTTTCAGCCTCATCCTTTCCTTCGCTTCCCTCGTGTCGGCCGCGGCTCTCATCTTCAACTCGCGGAGGACCCTTGCCGTATCGGCAGCCGTCGCAGCTGGATCGTTAGGATATTCGATTGAGCTGCTCGTAGGCAGGCATGGCCCCGCCGAATACATGGTGGCAACGATTACCGCCATCTACTTGGTGGCCGCAGCCTACGCCTTCCTGCGCTTTGGCAAGACGCACTACGTCACACCCCTCGACATGCCCGTGTACGGGTGAAGGCCTCTGGAGATAGTCGTCACTCAGATGCAGATGGGGGCCGTCGCAGGTTTCCTGAAAGGATATGTGGCGGTAGAAGGCATCAAGGCTTATTTCAAGGCCGTCGCCTTCGGCCGCTTCGGCGGCCAGAACGTCAACATCAACTTCACCCGCAGGGCGAAGGCGGAGCTCAAGGCGAAGGGCTTCGATCCCGAGGAATTGGCCCTTCATGCGCAGCACCTCATCGTGCAGGGAGAGTTCAGGGTCGATGAATCCGTCAGGCCTCCAAGCCCGACGGGCCTCTAGGCGACGGGTACTGGTCTGGACCGCGGGAGGTGATCGCGTCCGCCGACGACTCGATCAGCAGGCGATGAAGGAGCCCTAGCGCTTGGTCACTTCAAGCAGTGAACTCACACGTCTCACGAGATCAGGCGGCCCGACGGGCTTTGAGAAGTATTCGTCGGCCCCCCGTTCCAAGGCCCTCTCCCTGAGCTCTTCTGAAGGGAAGCCCGTCAGCATCACGACCTTGATTTCGGGTTGGACGCCCTTTATCTCACCTATAAGATCGATGCCGTCAACGTCTGGCAGCCGAACATCGACGATGGCAAGGTCGTACTTGGCACGAGATATCATGTCCCTGGCCTCGGCCCCCGTCAGGGCTGTGCCGACGGTGTAGCCTTCCGACTCGAAAACCCGGGCGAGGAGGCGTATTATGGCTCGGTCGTCATCGATGATCAGGAGGGATTTTGCTGTGCTCGGCATCTCCAGCACGGTGCCCGGTCGCAGCGTGAGCGTTCCCATTTTTTATATGTTTTACCGATTACGCACGCCTCGCCCACAGGTCCGCGGAGGAGGGCCCCGGCGGCAAACGATAAATCGTTGACTTTGTTGACACACCCCTGCATTGGAGGACGCGGTCCGACGCCTGCAGAAGTTTTCTCTTTCAGAGACCGAGGCGAAGGTGTATTTGTTCGTCCTTAAGTATGGACCCATAAAGGGCACCGAAATCTCATCCTCTCTTCAGCTCAACCCTCAGATGGCCTATCACGTGCTCGAATCGCTGTCCGAGAGGGGTTTCGTCGACGTCTCTCTCGAAAGGCCAAGGCGATTTACGGCCGTCCCTCCTGCCGCTGCATTGGGGGCCCGCCTTGAGGAGATGAGGCAGGCGTCGGAGGAGCTCGCCAAGGAGAGGGAGCGGTTCATTCAGGACTTGAAGGAAGTCACCGTCCAGCCGAGGGAGGAGCTCCCGGTAAGGTTCAGGATAATTCAAGGGAGGGAGGAGGGAAGAAAGACGGCCCACAGGATAATCGAAGGCGCCCAGGAGGAGGTCGCCGTGATTTCCACGGAGAATTCCCTCATAGACAAGTCCATCTTCGGCACGGACGCCGTTCTCAAGGAGTGCGCTCGCAGGGGCGTCAGGATACGCATCCTCGCTAACATCACCCCTCGCAATGGCGAAGTCGCGAGGGACTTCCTCTCGTTCTGCGAGGTCCGCCACAGCGCCGCCGGGGCCATCGCCCACGCCCTTGTAATCGACCGGAAGCAGGTGATGCTCTTCGCAACGGCAGAGGACGACGTCGCTCGGGACAACCGCAAGGACGTCAACCTTTGGACGAACAACGCCCAGTTCGCAGGCCTCTTCGCAGGCCTATTTGAGTCAGCGTGGAGCGCTTCCGAAGCGAGCAGCGAGCGGCTGGCCGAGATTGAAGGGGGTAGGGAGGGAAGCGTCTTCGAACCGCTGGACGACCCCCGGGTGGCCCTCCGAAGGATGGAGGAAGTTGCGGCTTCGGCGAAATTCGAAGTCCTCGCCATGATGAATGACGCGGACCGTCCCAGGAAGCTTGCAGCCACCCTGGAGAAGCTGGCCAGCTCGGGAGTGAAGGTGCGCGTAATGGGCCCGCCTCCACCTGGGGGCCGACTAGCTTTCGCTTCGCCCACATTCGAGCGTAGAGTGGTCGATTCAGGGCAGACCAATATACTGATCTCCGATTCGAGCAAGATGATGAGATGGTATGGTAAGGCAGGCGAAGGAGGGAATCCGAGCTACCCCGAAAGGGCCTTCTACACGGATGCAACCAGATACGTCTCGTTCATGAAAGAAACGCTTGAGCGGATATGGGAAGACGCCAAGCCCTTGGACTTGGTCCGAAAGAACTCGTCAAGGCCTGAACAATAGGGTTGGCAACCAGCGCTTCTTATGGCAGGGCTCAAT
>CAYYVT010000096.1:0-1891 GCA_964475215.1 uncultured Nitrososphaerales archaeon | reverse complement strand
TTCGCAGCCGCGTGGGCCTCTTCTTCTCAGCTCTCTTTCCCCTCATGCTTCTTCTGGTCTTCGGCTCCGTGTTTGGAGGGAAATTCGCGGGAACCTGGGCTCCCCTGTTGATTGGAGCATTCGTGATGACCAATGGTATCGTAGCCCTTCCCACCATCGCTACGGAGTTCAAGAGGCGGGGAGTGTTGAAGCGCCTGAGCGCGACTCCACTTTCGAAGCTCGAGTGGATAGTAGGGAATGTGCTCAGCCAGACTCTACTCGCCATCATACTGACGGTCACACTGCTCCTCGCCGCTTGGCTCGTCTTCGGCGTGGTGCCCATGATCAATCCAATTTCCGCAGTCGTCCTGTTCACCGGAGCTGTCATGTTCTCCGGCATCGGCATGGTCATAGCGGGCTTCCTGAAGGACCCCGAAGCCGCCAGTGGACTCGGAAATGCGATTTCGTTTCCCATGATGTTCCTGTCAGGGACGTACTTTCCCCTCAGCATGATGCCAGCCTACCTTCAGAGCACGGCGCGGTTCCTCCCCCTGTATTACTTCCAGGAGGGTCTGAAGGCTGCCATGATGACAGGAGACGTGACCACCGCGCTTGGCGATCTTGCGGTGATTGGCGTGCTTGCAATCGCATTCATACTCCTTGGTTCTTTCGCAACCAAGTGGCGGGAGAGATAGCCCGAGGGGGTGAGCAGAACGGTGAGAACTGGAATGGTCGTCGCTGGGGTTTTTGGACTTGGGCTGGGTGCCATGGTCGAAATAGCAGGCGTATTCTACGCAAACGACGTTCTGATGCACAACGTCTACGGCTTTGTCGGCGGGATACTAATCATCCTTGGCATCATAGTTTTGGGCACTGGAAGGACTCGGAAACATCCGATTGGTGAGTAGCGACAGTGGTCTCCTCATCGGGATTGCGTGGGCACAACGAATTGGTCGCCGCGGTTGAACTTCGGGGCGGCCGCCGAAGACCCTGCTTCAGTTAGTCAACCCGTGCATCGGCATGGACCCGTCCTGGCTTCGGAGGCCGAGTCGAGAGGGATGGGTCTTGCTCTGCCACCGGAGATGAAAGGCTAATTATGCGTCGCCTCTAGTGACAAGTGGTTGAGGACCTTTTCCCTGGCTCTAACGGCGGCAACCGTCGCCGTGCTCCTCACAGCGTCGGCAGCCTCAGTAGCCTTTCAGCCGCAGCAATTCAATCCGAATGGCTACGTGAAGTGGTACGTGGACATTCGCTCGACGGAGGTGTTTGAGAGCGCTGCCCTAACAGCATACAATCCGATCGGGGCCGCACTTGACACCGCGAATGGGAGACTCTACGTGCTGCAGCAGTTCGGCATAGTCCAGGTGGTAGACACGCTGACGAATCAGTCCCTGCCGGAGCTCAACATTGGTCCCGGGGCCTTCAACAGCATAATCTACGACCCTCAGAACAACCTGCTGTACGTGGCTGCGAACAACCAGTCGGACCTGCTAGGTCCCGGGCGTGTCCTGGCCCTTAACGCGTCCACCGGAAGGACGATGGCGACAATGCCCTCCGTGGCCGAGCCCAAGGCCATGGCCCTCGATACAGCCAACGGGCGCCTCTTCGTGGGAGGCGTCTACGTTTCCTCCGGCATAGGGGTGATCGATACCTCGAACAACACCGCCCTCCAGTCCATCCAGGCGACGGGGTCATTCGAGACCGCGGTCTTCGATCCGGCGAACGGAGACGTCTACTTCCCGAACGAAGGAGCGACAATCGTCGTGGTTGATGGCGCGACGGACCAGCTAGCCACGCCTGTCAACGTAGATCACTCGCAACTAGGAGTTTCGTTCGACCCCTACAACAACGTGGTCTACTTCGGCCTGTTCGTCGTGCCGCCCCAGACTAGGATAATCGGCCTGAGCGCCGC
>CAYYVT010000095.1:0-31766 GCA_964475215.1 uncultured Nitrososphaerales archaeon | reverse complement strand
CACCCATGCACTTCCCGGAAAAAGCCAGTGGTCCCCGTTAATGGTTTTGTCTCCAACCTCTGCGGGTGCCTTCTCCAAATGCCTGCTCCACCGAGGCGTGTACATAGCCACAGGACATTAGCTACCTTGGAAACCGAGTCTTGGATTGTTGGTGCTGCGGGCGTGCACTTGAGCCTTAGGTCCCGTTCCCCCACTGCCCTTCTCAGTGAGGGACATTGCATCCGACTTGTGGTACGCTCGCTTATTTATCGTTTCTCGATGGTGGAACGCAGGTTCTGTTATCATCACTGGACATCCGTCCCCCTGTTACTCGGCTAGACATGGGCGGCGTTCTGGATAATCGTGAGCCACTTCATCCCTTCGACCTTGATTCCTGCGGCCTCTGCTACACAAACCTTAAGGTCTGCTTTGGGTGAACGCCTCACGTTGAGAAGTTGAGCATTGCCTCGAAAACGGATTGGCCCAAGAAGCACAAGCGTGTAACGCTTCTCGTCGTCCTCGCAATCATCTACATCTTCTTTGGCACATACATCGCAGTCAATGTTACGGATTTTCCGTTCGGTGTGTTCAACCCTCCCCCACCCAACACATTCAAATCGATGGTCATCATGTATCCTGAGAATAGCACTTACTTTGGTGGCCCCGACGAAATCATAATTGAAATCAACATAACCGCCCACGGTTCTATCGCAGAAGGAGGAATTGTCACTCTCACCGCTTTTGGCGACGCCTCCCCGTCTTTCGGAGCCGATGTAAGTCGCGCCCTCGTAGTCTTTGATGGAGCCTATCCCACGATCAGCAGTGGAGTCAGCGACGGAGTGGTGACTTTCGCACCGAATGGAGTTGGAGGTGAACAGGAGCACGCTCGGGCAGCTGGTCTGGCTGTTCAAGCACCTCCTTCCCGGCATAGCCGAACTTCTGACCTGGGGAGAAAGCGAGCTCTCCGTTCCAATCTGGAGCGCTCAGAGCATCGCAAGGTTGAGCCTCGCCCAGCAGTCCTCCCTTCTGGAGGAAATCAGGCTTCGAGAGCAGGTCCCCTCGCAGAAGGAACTGAAAGGGGTCGTCAGGGCCATGAGATCGGGACGCAGCGTGGCCGACGCGTGGAACGAGTCGGTCGAGTCTAAGCCTTGGCTCCCCGCCGCGCTCACGATCATCCTGTCATGCCTCATCGAGGGCATCTTCTCGGACGACGACGTGGCCCTGCACGGCATCCCGCCCAAGGCGGCCTGGGACGCGCGCATCGCCCTGCTGCAGGCCAGGCTGGTCTCCTCCGCCCAGAAGGAGGCCCCCGCGACCGTCGTGGCGACGAAGAAGCTTCAAGACACCCTGAGGAGCTCGGTCACACGAATGGGGCCCGAAGCGACGGAGAGGCTCTTCGGGCGCTTCGTACAGCTGTTCACGGTGGGCTGGGATGAGGAGCGCTACTTGAAACTCCGGCAGGCCGTCGACGAAGCGTTCAGGGATCGGCTTAAGGACATGAGCGAAGAGGAGCGGTTCGCGTGGCTCCGCGGGAACATCGGCCGGCTGGGGTTCGGGCCAAAACGAACCGACCGCGACGGCGCGCCATCCCGAGCCTGACTAAAATCGTTTCATCACCAAATCGGTCCAAAAAGGCACCGTGTCTCACCAAACGATGGTTTTAGTAGATTTGCGGGGCCTAAATTTTGACACCTCCGAGCTACTAAGATCGTCTCATGGTCAAAACGTCCAAAAACCGCTTTTGTCTCATCATAGGTGTATTTTAGTGGGCGCGCGATGACGGAATTCGAACGTCCAAGAACAGCTGACATCATCTCGTTACCGATTTGGCCAAGAAGGGCATCCTGTATCGTCTCACGGCGTACCCCAATCTTCAGGAAAGCATTCCGATTATCGATTCATCATCCACGCCGTCTGCCCTGCGGCGACTCCCCCCGACTTCCCAGCTAGGTAGAGGGCGCCGAGTATTCCCATCAGGGAGGGCTGACTCCGGGCTCTGTCCTAGAGCTCTGTTTCGGTTCAGGGTTCTCGCGCATGGGATTCCAGCTTCCACGCCCGGCTCTTGGCTTCGCCTACCGCGCAAGTTATCCGACAGATGTTTCGCTCCGGCTAAAGCAAGCAATGCAATGGCGCCCAAAGCTAGTAGTGCTTTCTCCAAACCAATTAGGACTCCTCGTGGCACCTTCTAAGACCTTTCGTCGGACGGCAATGGACGCAGGCCGTCGGTGGGAATAGATTCATCAAGCCAAAAAGCGATCGTTAACCGAAGTCCTGAGCGGCTCGGACTTGACTTGGCGTTCAGCCGGTAACGACGCAGTTCCGACAATCTCACAGTTGCAAACGAGGCGGAGAACCACTTAAGACCTTGATGCATCCGAGATGCACACCCGCGGTACGTGCCACCAAAAGGAGCGAAAACGCCCCCACCGCATCGACGTCGAGATCAAGACCCGCACGGAGGGCACGCACTTTAGCCTCACAGCTCTCAAGCCCCGCCCGGATTTCTTCATCGCCTGCCGTTATGATGGCACCCAGGAGACGTGGATCTTCCCTTCCACGGATTTCGTGAAGCATCCCCTATATATCAAGAAGCTTGACAGGCATACGCTTGCTCTTTCCGAGAAGAAGGAAGAAGTGCATGCGTTCCATAAAGCGTTCTACCTCCTCAAATTGCCAACGGGTGGCAAGACCGCAGTACCATTAAGTAAGGCGGCGCCAAAGGCCGGAAGGGTATCTGGATCTCGGGTTCAATCTCGAACGGTAGTTTGACCAGATCGGAAAGAGGATTTGACGGAGGGATGGCAAAGGAGCTTTATGTATGGGCGAGTATGACTTCTTCGATTCTGAGGAGATGAGCTGCGAACAGGACAAGATGACTACAAGACGAAACGATATTGGCCGTTAGAGTAGAGCCCGCCAAGTCTGAATACGGCGTAGGATGCTGACCCCAAACCGCTGGAAGGCGAAGAGTTGTTCGACGAAAAAACTGGATAATTAGAGACACCCCCAGAGACTCCTTCAGAAATGGGCGAAGGAGGACAGGTGAGGTATGCCGTGTCGTTAACTACGCTGACGGATTCATTGCAGATGGCGGTGTAAGGGTCCTGAAGCAAGGCGTCATAGGTGGAGAGCAGCATTTCCCACGTATTATTACCTATATCTTTCAAGTAGTACGCCCCTGAGGGATCACTAATGACCAGGCAGCCAGGCGCTCCGCTGGGGCTATGGCAGGCTGAAAGGGAAGAGTCGGCCTGTTCGGCGGCCGATGTCGTGCCCTCCGAAACTGCCGGAGAAATAGTCACCAGGTTCCTATTCATATCATTCATCGGGACAACAGGGGCAAAGAGCAGGGCAACCACAATCATCAGCCCAGTCACCAAGGCCGTCCGTCTACGATTGGACCTCATTTACGCGTAAGGATACGTTATCGGAGCTTTTATTTCTACATCGTAGAACGGTCCGCGACAAACACTTGGCTTGGGGTCGAAGAAAGATGACTTATCGATGATACTTATCGCCGATGAGCAAGCAGTATAAGCCTGCAGGGAGAAAACTACTCGGTGAGATGATTGAAGAACGTCTCGCCTATAACGACCGTGTTCCTCACGACTCTTCTCGTGGGTATGATGTTCCCACTTACAATGGGCTGTGCAAGCACGAACGTCCTCCCCCTGCAGCCTTTTCCTGTCTCGTCTCCTGCTCCTCTTGACACGTTGGTGATCAAGGATCCTTCCGGAACATATTCTTTCAGGTACTTAGGGAATGGGCAGTACTCAACGGACATCGCCACGTATCAGGCAATCTTGCAAGACCCCTATACAAAGGTTGTCTCGTCAGAAATCGAAACGACTGGCAATACTGTCTTGATTACAACTCCCAGTCCGCTCGTGACAAGCTACCCTACCTTCTCAGGTAGTGGATGGTCAGGAGCAGGCGGCGGCTTCTGCACCTTCTCAAGTGGCACATATGGCATCATATGCGGAAGCCCACAATACACGCTCAATATCAGCCAAGTCTACATCGCTTCTCTGTCTTGGAACAGCACCTGTCTGACTGGTACCTCCTGTGTCACTTCCTTCTGGACTGGCCTCAGCAATAATGATACCGGAGGGTCCAGCTCCGAGCTAATCCAAAACGGAATGCACGTCTGCTACAACTTGGGCGCTTGTCCTAATGGCGGAAGTAGCGGACTTTTGACTTGGAACATGTTTTGGAATGAGCTTCCTCCATATTCCCAAAATGATCAGATCATAGCGGGGGCTCCTACATCAATCAGTAGCGTCGTACATGAGTTCGAGATATACTGGACCGGCACCAATACGGCAAACTTCTATTGGGCAGTAGGCACTTGGACTGCTAACCTCCAAATCACAACGAATGCCACCCAGACTGACTTTGTTCAGTCGGAAGGTATACTTGAAAGCCCAACTACAGGTAATGGCCACTATCCAATTGTCCCATGGTCGTCTGACCCGGCGGTCTTGACGGGGTGGTACAGGGCTGCTGGCTGGTGGAGCAACGCATCTACTGGCAACATAGGAAGCGGTTATCCTTTGGCCCTCTTCAATTTGACCTATGGGGGCACGGTCGAGGCGTACGGCACGGCTAACCCTCAAAACAGTTACACCTATCTTGGGAATTACTAGGCCTTTCACTCTTCTTTTTCTTTGATGGTCATGGCGACGAGTTAGCGTTCTATACCGAGTCCCAATGCGGGAGTCATAGCCCCTAAGGCGTTGCCTGGCTGTCCGTTGCTATAACCATGGGCTCGTCCTTCAGCTACTTCGGATTTCGACATTAACGAACTTGAGCTCTGTCACAGAGACTCGTACCCGGTCCGAAGCGAAGTCCGCCTGACCGCTCATACAAGCAAGCGATATGTACGGATGCAGGAATCCAGCGGACAGGTTCTTGCAGGGGCTCACAGACGCTCCAGTGTCAGGAGAAGCTCCCGCACGCCTCTTAGTATGGAACGTTCGCCTTCGGTTCGTATCCTGATAACTCTGAACCCGTTTTGCGATACGACTGCGTCTTTCTCGGCATCGGCTGGGCTATTCCGGTGATACATTCGTGAATCTAACTCTATGGACAGCCATTCCCAATCTCGACTGATATTACTCTTGGCAACCAGTACAAAGTCCGACCTGTACCTATCCAATGGGTCGACGTAGCACTGGGGGATTGGCATCGGTCCCTCTCTATCCTTGTTCATTCTTAGATAGAGGTCCAAGAATGTCCTTTCGTTATCAGACTGGCACTGATTCCTGAGGAATTCCAGCCCTGCACAGGAAGGAGGTCCCATCGTACGACCGCTGACCAAGGAGCAATCGTGAATCGAACCTGTGTAGTCGCAGCCAAGGCATCTCTCCATGCACCCTTCCTCAAGTATGAGATTTCCCTGCCCGTCAATCCCCTTCTTGGATACGAAGTAATGGCAGGGGATCAGGCTCAGCATCCCGAGCTGGGCGGTCACGCTCCTGACTGAGTACGGCATAAGGAAGTCTGGTACGCTGTAACCACAATCGATTCTGACTCCGAATGAATTTGGAATCTCAAGGTTGAACTTGCACTGTCCGCAGTCCCCCGCGCTGGCCCATTGGTGGTATTCGCCGTGCTTCGCATAGACGATTCGACCGAAGGGCAGAGGAAGCAATTTGAACCGTCTCCTCTTGTCAACTCCGAAGTACAGAAACTTAGGTGGCGTGGATTGCATCAGCTTGTTAAAATCGGGCAGGCCGGATTTCTAGTTTGCTGCCCTAGGAACCTATTACCACGTCAAGGCAACGGATCGCACCGCTTTGCTTGTCGAATGAAGTCTCCGGGCCCGGAACAACTCTAGCCTTGATGGGATAAACCGGTCAAACTAACGACCGCCTTAGGAGATTTCTCTCCGTCTAAAGGATACTAGTTTCGAGAGGCCAAGAGTCGTCAGAACGATCATCGTCGATGTCTCCACGGCTACCAGAAGGAAAACGCCTCTGAAAGGCTGGGCTTCCGTGCCATTCGGATCCATTTTGCGCGGGGACGCATTCACAAGCGTCAGAAGTCGCCTGACGGATGCTCTAACGAAGCGTGAAAGGCCCGGGCTAGTTGCCACAATATCTGCCGCTGGAGGGCTGACATCGTAATAGGCCATTACCATCCCGCGGCCCAGAAGAGTCGGCCAGAGCACAGTATCACGAAAACGTCTGAGCGCTTCGACTTCGGAAGCCATCGGTGAATTGAAGGCAGCGGTTGTGATAAAGCATCCCTCCTTCTTAGGTGGATTCAGCGAGCGTTTGTATGACTGCGCCGTTCGATCGCTCTTCTCTTGATTGCAATCTATACACGCTGGTTCCAAATTACGGAAATAGTCAGAGCCTCCCTTGGCACGAGGGTTCGCGTGATCAACATGCCAAGCTCCTTTCTCCCCTCTTCGACCGTAGTTGGTAAAGGCCAGCTTCTTGTGACAATAGTAGCAATATCCTCCAGTCTTGCCATAGATGTAACGAAGATCGTCGTCGCCATAGGGCACGGGGAGCCGCCTTCTCTTCTTGTTCAGTCAGCTTGGTACTTATGACCTTCGGTCGCCATAGATTAGTCAGCGATGCGATAGGCAGTCATCCGAATAATCTACCCTTCCTCTCAATGCCTTCCCGGGGTATCATGACCGGTTCTGCACATTACTGCTCTTGAACACCGCCACCGCTACCTATATTGCCCCTAGGCGGGTAAAGGTACAAGTCTGTACAGTCGTCTGTCCGGTTTCATACCCGTTCCGGAGCGAGGTCTGCCCGATCATCTGTCTTCCTACAGCGGATACATCTTCAATCGGGATATGAGTGATCGCCTGTGAAAAGCAATGATTATAAAATGCCTTTCACCATGTTCCCATAATTCCAATTGGAGGACTTGGACCTTCGCTGCTACCTCGGATTGCCGAGCGAAGCATTTTCACCGCATTGGAGGCCGGCGCGAACTCCAAGAAGGCTCTTGGCTGAGGTAGGGGAATTAGGGTGGATCAACGTCTGTTGCATAACCTGTGGGGACGGGGAATGAGGATGCAGAGACCTGTCTATCGGAATGAGGTTTGGAATCGAAGCTCAGTGAACCCTCTCTCATAGGCCCGGAAGAATATTCTCTGACTGCATCGATTAGATTCGTACGCTCGCATCTCGTTTCTGGAGAGAGCTTTCCAGCGGATGGCCTTTCAACTGACCCCCCTGTACGATAAACGAAAAAGAACCGTAAGTGGTCGAATCGCCATAAGGAATTTCAGCCGATGACATAGCAGTAGTAGTCGTAATCGTACGGGGCGACATAGTAGACATTGTTGAAGGTGTATCCGTATACATATCCTATGCTTACAAGGTACCAAAGGTGCCAAGTGCCGCCGCTGTCTGCCCATTCAAGGTTCTGCCAATGGTTTACTTCTGTGCCAACGGGATCAGGTAAGCTTGTGGACTCCGACTCAAGGCTCGAAAGAACCGAAACGGCGCTGGACATCCTGGTGAATGTCTTCTCTTCTTCCAGCGTTCCCCCCTCGTACGCATCCCACGTCGTGCCGCTCTTCCTCTGGATTGTGTAGGTATAGTAGCCGTTGTTTGGAGATCCCCATTCGTTGCTCGAACCTTGGTCGTCGTTGATGTCGGTCCAGTAGAAAGTCTGGGTGTAAACGTACAAGGTGACCTGCCTTGCGACTCCGATTTCGAAGAAGTTGCTCCCATCCAGCCACGCAGCGACATTGGTCCAGACAGCGTCTCCCCAGAAGGTGTTCGAAAGGCTAACGCTGTCTATAAGCCCCACACCTGTTACTCCATAGTACGAGGAAGCGTCTTGATCGGTGTCTTCTATTGCGGCTTTTGTATTCCAGATGGCGAGGGCCTTTTGGGGCTGAGCGACAAGCGCCTGTGCTTCGACTGAAAGAACAAGGATTACGAGAATTGCCAAGGAAAGACTAGTGCGCATCATTCATTCCTCCAATGAGCCCGCCAGCATTAGGGTCTCGTTCAACGACAGCGTGGATCTTATCGAGTAGGTTCTCGAAGAGTCGAATATGTCTATATGAACCCCAGAATATAGGAAGAAGTTTGTTTCGCCCGAAGGCGCTGTAACACTGCCTTGTTGCTGAATTCTAACTTCTGCAGGCGCTCCGTCCAACTGCGTCCTCCACGCGGACGCGAGTCCTGACGACGTGAAAGTGCTATTGGTCTCGGCGGCGTCGGCGTCGATTCTCGTGTCGATGATGCTTTGGGCCTGTGCAGCTGTCTGGCTCGTAGACCAAGCACCGTCTGGTGGAGATACGTCAATTTCCAACTGGTATGCCTGTCCCATTGTGGAGCTCCCGACTATTTCCACATACGCAACCTCGCGGTCTAGGATGCTCGACCAGACGTTCTTCGAGATGTCAGAAGCATTTGTAGGAGCAACTCCAGAATAGAGTAGCGCGATTTCGCCGTCTGTACCATTTAGTAAGCTTCCTTGAACCACCAGAACGTACTGGAGTTGCAGGCCGCTAGGCATGTAAATCGGAAACTTCAGGGAAGCTCCGATCGAGGATACGAGTTGCTTCGCCTCAGAAGGCGAAATCACCCAGCCTGCGGTGTTCTGCGTTACTACAGGAATGAAGGGGGAATTTCTGGAAGGCAGGGTCACGAGAGGCAACGCTAGAGCCAGTACGATCACTACTGCAATTGCGAGGTTCTTGGTTTGATGTGATGACTTTTTCATCAGGAGTTACCTATTATTGTTTTTATTTGGAGTTTATTTATTCTTACGTAGCATGGATACGCATCCCGGCTACGCAGAGACCAGACACACACTGGGTTAATCTTCGGCGATACCGCCCGAGGCGGGGGGAGTAGATCCGGATCCGGACGATAAGCGACTATAACGGCTTATAAACCTAGGGCAGGACAATATCACAGGGCGACGGCCTGCGAGCACCAGTAGCGAGGGGTCTTCACCTGCAAAGGCTCCGCCTGAGTCGGCCTTGGTCTCTTCTACTGTGAGGATCTTGTCGAAACTGTCCTCGCGGGCTAGGAGGGACTTGATTATAGGGTCGCTTTCTTGTGCTCTTGCGGTGTGGACAGTGTTCTTTCTAGCTGCAAGCTATCTCAACAACAGGTTCGCCCTCGTTGGAACCCAGAATCCGCTGTCGATTCTATTTGATCCATTCTCCTTGGCTGTATTTGCCCTGGTTAGCGGGTCTTCCTTTGGGATTGCGTACGTCTGGGGCAGAAGAAAGTGGGCTGAACTGTACGACTTGAGTAGGATTCTGCTCTCCTTCGGAAGCGAGTGGCAAGGACAAAGAACCGAAATGGCCACTGCCGAGCGATTTCACGATCCGGTCGATGTAAGCATTACGGTTGCCGAAAAGCTGCCTGCGTGGACGGCAAACCTGCTCAGGCTGAAACTATGGAGAGCTGTGGCCATTGGAACGGGAGTCCTCTTGGCCCTACTCTGTTTCACTTGGACCAGTGCCACGTTGACCCTCCTGACGATTGATTTGGGCGCCGCTCTCTTGCTTGCATTGTGTCTATGGGTGCGGGCTTCCAACCAAGCGAGGCTTCGGGAAGTCATTGCTTGGATGAGAGCGAAAGAGTCGGAAGAAGAGCTAGTAGGCTTCCCCCATGAGTGAGAACGGCTGGAAGCCTGACCTCTATGTTCTTGCAAGGATTGTCGACGCGCTCTCTAGGAATGGGCCGATGAAGAAGACCAACTTACAGATGAGTGCAAGGTTGAACTACGAAGCCCTAGTCAGATATACGAACTGGATGAGTTCCCATGGGCTCGTTGAACTTGCAAGGAACCCGGACGGCGAATTCGTGGTCCTCACTAATAAGGGGCAAGAGGCCCAAGAGACGTTTGTAAGCTGGCTCGGCAAACTATTCGATAGTTTGAAGCTTTGATCCTGCCTCGTAATGCAGAATCGGCCAGCCTCCTGTAGACCGTCAAGTCGGTGATCTCATCCTTCGCCTCCTCCGTCGCGATCTCTCTCAGCCTGCCGGACATGGCTCTTCAGACCAGCACCTGTTTACAATAATCTATTCCCGAATCCTCAGGGAGGGCCAAGACAAGGAACTTAACTCATACGATCTGAGCTTTCGTCAATCCAAACTATGTCGTCTTGCCTTGCCGTATGATGCCTTGTTCAACCTTCATGGGCATCTGACGCTATTGCATCTTTGCAGCCTCTTGGCCTCCATCTGCTCTATTGTAGAATCCTGATGTCCTAGGACCTCCCCATGAAATCGCCGATGATCCAGCCTCCTTAGACGGTTAAAAGCGTCCCCGACGGTATTCTTTGAATGAGAGTTCCGCTTCTCAGCGGCCTATTCGGGCGCAGATCGCCGTCGGACGCTCCATCATCGCAGTTCACAATAGAGCGGCTCCCCGTGAAGCTTACGGGGACTGTCCTGGCGGAGTACGACGTCGGCCTCGCCCAGCGTCGTGCCCGATTCGTTCAGCTTCTCCGCCATCGTCTTCACGTGATAGACGTACTTCGCCACGCGCCCGAGGCTGAGCCCCTCCGACCTCAGGACTTCGCTGAATCCCACGATGGAGAGCCTGTCCTCGGCCGATATCGGCGCCTCCCCCAGGCCCCGCAGCGCCGATTCGAGGCGCTTCGAGTAGCTGTGGATGTCCGTCCCGCCGCGCATGACACATTCCATTCGGGCCCGCTTAAAACGGGCTTCGTCCGCAGTAAGGGAACTGGACTTGAAGCTGTGGTGCTGCGGGCGGGATTTGGACCCGCGATCAGCGGCTCGAAAGGCCGCTATGCTTATCCGGGCTACACCACCGCAGCGCCGACACGAAGGTTGCGATTTCACTTTTAAAAGGATTCGCCGACGAACCAACATTGAGAAGGCTTGGGTTTCATGAATGCGGGCCTCGGCCTTCCGAGAAGTAGCTCGCATCGAAGACCCATCTCTCGAGGACCGCTGCGACGTCTTCAAGGTTCCTACGTTTCGACTCGGGGAGCGCACCTCCGACGAGCGTCACGGTGCAGTTGGCGAGGGGAGATACCGGGCAATTCCCGCTCAGACACTCTCCCAAAGTTGCGCCCAAGTTGGCTTGGAATCCCTCAGCAGACTGAAGCACGTGATGCAGGAAACCCCCCTTCGGCAGGGGCAGAGGTGGCGAAAGGTCAGGTAGGTCCCCGGGGCGGCTGGTGAGCAGCTCCATCGACTTGGCACCGCATGCCTCGGCGGTGGCCGCAATCATTAGGACCTCGTCCGGAGACAGCATCGAACCCTCTTTCGATACCGCCGAGGCAAACCTCTTCACGGAAAGGAAGTGCCTCGGCCTGGCATGATAGATGATCCCTCCTTCAGCCAGAGTCAGAGCTTGGTAGTCATTGTCCAACCATGAGACGGGAGCGCGGGCCCGCTGAGGGTGCCCGGGCTCGAAATCCAGAGCCCTTCCAATCCTTTCAAAGGTTCCAAGCGGCGCCATCAGCAATCCTCTGGGCATCACTCTTATCGTGGATGAAACGCCCTTGTACCTTAGGATCAGTGGGTTCTTCCATGTAACCGTCGGCGCGCCGAAGCCTGTCATCGATAATCGCGACGAAAGCTCCTTCACATCCCGAGACCCGAGCTTTGGAAGGTAGGTGAGCTCGATGTCCTTTCCCGACCTCAGGACCTTGAACCTGAACGGAAGCGTCCGGAGGCGCATCTGTCGGCCCCTATGCGCCGTTTACCTTACAGGTGTTGCAGTCGTCAGGGACCAATTCCACCGACCGGTGGAAAGCACAAAAAGCGTCCGTCGAGCGTAGCTTCGAGCAGAGGAGGCAGAACTTGGCCGTCGCGTCAGCGCCCTTCAGCTCCCCTGAGGCAAGGCCCTTTGCGACATCTACAGCAGCCGCCCTAACCATCTCGTTCTCCTCGAATCCCCTTATCCTGCTGCCTCTGCGCTCCCCCAAGTAGTAGCTTATGGCCGCCTGAGTGGTGCCCAGAGCAGACGCCGCCTTCACCTGGGTAAAGCCGTATTCGGAAACCAGCGACCTAGCTACGGTGCACCGAAAGGCCGGCAGAACATACTTTATGACGACTTCGCAGGGGGGACGCAAGTCATGTAAAGTATATCCTGCCACCAATATAAGATTTGGCTAACTGGACGAAGATCTTCGTGCAAGCTGGGCAGGTCCACTTGCTGAAGTACGGACCCATGGCTCGTCGTTTCTGGCGCGAAAGGGGAGGAAGCTCGGCGAAGGGCTCCGCCTCCGCTCAATCCTTAGAGCTGTGGGCGTCAGATTCTGCAGGATTCAGCAGGCGAAGGCTTGATAGAAGCTAAATACTGGAGGTCCATTTACCCTGAGACAGGCAGGCACGTCTCCGGGGAAAGATCTCAGCATTGGTCAATGAGTCCACAAGTCAGGAATTGAGGTTTCTGAAGGAGCACCAAGCCTACATCGAAAGGATCGACGAGGGGATACGAGAGCTCATGGCGAAGCATTCCTCTCATCCGCTCTATGCCCCCCTTTCATACTCACTGGAGGGGGGAAAGCGACTTAGGCCACTTGTCGTCCTGCTCATCAACGAATCGTTGGGGAGGGGAGTGGAGGACCCCATCCCGGCCACGTCGGCGATCGAATTGCTTCATACCGTATCCTTGATTCACGATGACATAATAGACAAGGAGAACGTGCGCCGGAACAAACGTCCCTACTATCAGCTCTACGGGATCGATTCGGCCCTGCTCTCCGCGGACTTCGTGCTGGGCGTCATATTGGAAGTGGCATCAAGATATCGCGAGAAATCCGTGGGGTCGGAGCTGTCCCGGGCGGCGATCGAGATGTCTTCAGGCGAGGAACTCGAGAGGAAGACTTCGCAAGGTCCCGGGGAGGTGTCTTGGAAGGACTATGTGAGGATCCTTGAACTCAAGACGGCGTCTCTGTTCAGGGCTTCGGCTAGCGTCGGCGCGGCGCTGTCTTCACAGAGGGACCTCTCTTCCAAGATGGGGGAGTTCGGCCTGAAGCTGGGCATGGCCTACCAGCTTCGCGATGATCTAGCGGATATCGAGAAGCCGGGGGAGCTCATCAACCTCCTCGAGGTGGAAGGGGAAGAGAGGAGCAGGAAGGTGGCGGAATCAGCCGAGGATTACGGCCGGTCCGCACTGAAGATGTTGGACGGCCTTTCGCCGTCGGCTAGCTTGGAGAAGCTATCCAAGCTCGTCATGGAATACTTCTAGACTAGGTGGCCACTAGGGTCACGAGTTTGATCAACGGTTCTGGATATAGTCCCGTCACAACGATGAATATGAGGGCGAAGAGGGCCACGGCGAGGACGTCTGGCTGCTGCACGGCGACCCCCGGCGTCACTGGGTCATCAAAGAACATCTTCTTCGCCAGGTAGCTGTAGTAGCCGAGGGCGATGGCGCTGTTGATCAGGGCTATTGCCGCAAGCCAGGCCATTCCTCCCTGCACCGCACCCATGAACAGGAACAGCTTGCTCCAGAAGCCGTTGAGGGGAGGGAGCCCTGCGAGGGCGAAGAGAGACACCGCAAAGGAAAGGGCCATCAGAGGGGCCTTTTTGTAAAGTCCGACGAGGTCGTCCATGGAGGTGCCTATGTTGCGAAGAGAGATGAAGGAGTTGCCTTTCATGACGGCGTGGAAGAGCACATGGAGGAGAAGCCCCACGAGCCCAAAGACCGCCCCGGCAGTGCCTTGGACGGCGAGGCCGATCATGATGTAGCCTGCCTGGGCGATGCTGGAGTACGCTAGAAGCCTCGGAAGGCTCTTCTGGGTGAGGGCGGCGATGTTCCCCCACGTCATGGTTATGGCAGCCATTATCCCCAGCGCCAGCTGCCAGGACGGGGATACCGAAACGAAGCGGCTTACTAGCACCAGGAGTACCACGACCCTCAGGGCAGCGGCGAACCCGGCCTTCTTCGACCCCGCCGCGAGGAGGGCGCTAACAGGTGGGGAAGCTCCCTCCAGCGTGTCGGGGAGCCAGAAGTGGAACGGGGCTAGGGCCATCTTGACGGCGAAGCCTCCCAGCAGGAAGGCCGTAGAGAGGAGTATGATGGAGGAGCTGCCCTTAGGAAGGCTCGACAGGGTGCTCTGGAGGACATAAAGCGAGGTCGACCCCGTTACCCCATAGAAAAGGGAGATCCCGTAAAGTATCAGGGCCGAGGAGAGCGCCGCCGCCAGGAAGAACTTGATGGCCGCCTCGTTCGCCTTCGGATCCCGCTTCCGGAGCGCCACTAGAAGAAAGGAGGGGACGGTCATGAGTTCCCAGGATATCAATAGGAAGATCAGGTCGGCCGTGGAGGAGACCAGGATCATCCCCGTGGTGGCGAAAAGGATGAGGGAATAGTACACCGGCTTGTTGGAGTCGCCGTCCAGCATGGTGGAGGAGGATATCGCCACCATCATGGCGACGAGGATGACGGTGACGCTGAAGATGAAGGAGATCCCGTCAAATTTGATCAGGTTCGTGGGGTAGGACCAGACCCAGGAGTAGCTGGAGGGAACGTTCTGGGCTAGGAGCACGAACGGCAGCTCCACCATGGCGAGGAAGAATGCCACCACCGCGAAGACTTCGGGGAAGCGCTTCTGCTTGAAACCAAGCGTAGGGAGGACGGGGATGAGCAGCGCGGGTATGGCAAGCGTAGCTATGACGATGAGCAAGCCTCTAGCCTCCGAACACCGCCTTCGTGAACTGGGAAACGGGGGAGAGCAGGAGGCCGGGAGCCAGCAACAGGACCACCAGGGGAACGAGGAAGAGGATGAGGTACAGGACTTGGACCCTCGTTATGTCATGATACTCCGAGCCAGGCGTCCTCTCGCTTAGGACCGCCCTCCACAGCATCCAAAGCAGGTATGCCGCTGTTATGCCGGGGACGAGCACAGCCACCCAGAGGTATGGCGTGTATGTTATGCCGCTGAGGAGGACCATGAATTCGCTGATGAAGCTGCTGAATAGGGGGGCCCCCATTCCGGCCAGTGAGGCGAGGATCAACATCACCCCCATCCGGGGCGTCGCGCTACGGAGGCCACGCAAGATGGTGAGGTCCCTGGTCCCAGCCCCATGCTTGACGAAGCCTGCAAGCATGAAGAGGGCGCCAATGGCGAAGGCATGATTGAACATCTGGAAGACGGCCCCTTCGATGCCGAACGAAATGGACCCGGCGGCGAGGCCGGCGAAGGCGCCCAAGAGGACGAAGCCCATGTGATTGATGGAGGTGAGGGCCACCATCCGCTTGTAGTCCTTCTGCATCAAGGCTACGATGGCGCCGTAGAACATGGTTACCACGCCGATGGCGATGTACACCCATGCGTACTGCCCCGCGGCAGATCTGAAGAGCTCAAGGTTGAACCTCAAGAATCCGTAGCCTCCCATCTTCAGAAGGAGGCCAGCCAGAAGGACGCTGATGGGTGAGGGCGCCTCGACGTGGGCGTCGGGGAGCCACGTGTGAAGCGGGAAGACCGGAAGCTTGACGCCGAAGCCGAGGAACGTGAGCGCGGAAGCCGCCACCTGAAGCCAGCCAGGGATGTTTGAATTGAGGAGCGTGACAAGGTCGAACGACTGGCTAGGAGTCATGAAGTAGACGAGCAGGAAGCCGAGAAGCATGGCGACACTGCCCGAGTATGTGAAGAGGAGGAACTTCACCGAGGCGTACTTTCGGTTGGGGCCGCCCCAGATGCCGATGAAGAAGAACATTGGGATAAGGGAGGCCTCCCAGAAGAAGTAGAACAGTATGAGGTTCAGCGACGTGAAGACCCCCACGGCGGTGGCGAGGAAGAACATCATCAGGGCGTAGTATGATGCCTCCTTCTCCTTGATTTCGAAGAAGGAGCCCCCGGTTGCCAAGGCGGTCAGGACTACCGACATAAGGACGAGAGGGCCGCTAAGGCCATCCACTCCTACGTGGAAGGTTACAAGGGAGCCCACCCATGGGTAGCTCTCCTGAAGCTGGAATGAAGAGATGCCGAAGGGGCCCTCCGCCGTGAAGACGACGCCATAGGCGATGAAGGCCAGGACGCTCTCTGCGAGCGCGATGCAAAGCGCCAGGTACTTGGCGGCCCTTGAATCGAGCCTCCCCGCGACGAATACGGCGACTCCCCCCAAAGCAGGGAGGAGGATCATGGTGCTCAGGATGGGGAGGGCCAAACTAGGGGACACCTCTCGTGAAGAAGGAAAGGAGGAGGAGCAAGAGGAGGAGGCCTACGAGGATGAAGAATAGGTACGATTCGGCGACGCCCGTCTGGAGCTTCCTTAGCCTCACCGAAGTCCAACGGGCGACGCGAGCGAGGGCGTTGACGAAGCCGTCGACGATGCGACGATCGAACCAGTCCCCCGCCGAAGAAACGCCCTGAGCCCCCAAGGCGATTCCGCCGTTCAGCCTGTCGAAGAAGCCCTGCTCAATCGCCCTGTAGCCCCATGTGGACGCCGCCTGGACCGGGTTGACGAACAGCTTGTAGTAGATGGCGTCCAGATACCATCGGTGCCAGAGGAAGTCGTAGATCCTCTGAAGGAGTGGGCTCCTACCGACCGTGTCGGCCGGGCTCAGCCTTTGGGTGATATAGAATGGATAGGCCAGGAAGGCGCCCACCAGGAAGACCGTCAGGGAGGTGGCGACAGCGAAGAGGTTGAGGGCGAAGGAGCCTGTTTCGACCACGCCGAAGGCAGAGATGTACGAGCTCATGGCCGAGAAGAGGGAGTTCTCGAAGAGAGGTCCTGCCAAGCCGACTGCAACGGTGACGGCGGCCAGGATGCCATAAGTGGAGAACTCTCTCAGGCCCGCGTCATGGAGGTGCTCTCCTTCTCCGCGACCCTTGCCGAAGAAGATGAGCCCCACCATCCGTATGCTGTAGAACGCCGTGAGGAGGGCGGTGATGCTGGCGGCGGCGAAGACGACGTCCGTGACCAAAGTCTGGGGGCCCAAGGACGAGGCGAAGATGGCGTCCTTGCTCCAAAAGCCACTCAAGGGGGGCATTCCGGCAAGGGCTAGAGCTAGGATCGTGAAGGCGTAGAAGGTCCGCTTTAGAGGGCTCCTAAGGCCTCCCATATCGTTGAGGTACTTGGTCTCGGTTATGTGAATGAGCACGCCTGCCGCCATGAATAGGCCTGCCTTGAACACCATGTGAGAGAGGAGGTGGAAGACGGCCGAGACGTAGCCCTCGATGAAACTCGACGAGAGCCCCGCGACTCCTATCGCCAACATCATGTAACCGATCTGAGAAATGGTGCTGTAGGCCAGGACCTTCTTCAGCTCCTTGTTCACGAGGGCCTGCGAAGCAGCAAGGAATGCCGTGAACCCTCCTATGAGCGCCACGGCCGTGAAGAAGTCTCCCTTCTCGGCGAAGGGCAGGATGAAGAAGATGGGGGCGAGCCGCGCCACAAAGTACACTCCTGCCTTGACCATGGTGGCGGCGTGAATCAGTGCCGAGACGGAGGTGGGGCCCGCCATGGCGTCTGGAAGCCACTCATGGAGGGGGAACTGGGCCGACTTCCCCACGGCCCCTCCAAGGAGGAGAAGCATGGTTGGAAGGAGAAGGCCTGACGCGTGCATGGCCGTGGCCCAGGACGTGTTGGAGGCGAGCTTGAGATAGTTGAAGGTGCCGGCGTAGGCGTAGATCAAGAAGAGACCGATCAGGGTGAAGATGTCCCCGACCCTTGTGGTGACGAAAGCCTTCATCCCAGCGTGGGTGGGCGAATAGGCCTGTGGCTGCCCGAGGGCCGTGTCCCCTTCCGTGCCGACCCAGCGGCTCTTCTCGTCGGTATACCAGAAGCCAATCAGGGCATATGAGCACAGGCCGACCCCCTCCCAGCCGAAGAAGAGCTGGAGGAGGTTGTCCGAGAAGATTATGAGCTGCATGCTCCCGATGAAGAGGTTCATCAGGAACCAGTAGCGGGTGAGGCTTTCGTCTCCGTGCATGTAGTCGAGGGAGTAGACCATGATGAGGAAGCAGACCCAGGCGACGGCGGTGCCGATCAAGATGCTAAGGGGATCGGCGAGGACGCCGGCGTCTAGGCCCAGGAACCAGGGGACCTGGCTGTCGACCGAGTGCCCTGCCATCAGCACAGGAAGGAGCGATGTGGCAGCCAGCGCGGACAGCAGTGCGAACGAGACGGCGGCATAGTCTCTGATCTTGTGGCCCAGCTTGGCGAAAAACGGAGTGAGCAGGGCCCCGGCCATTGGAAGTATCCAGACGAGCCAGGCAAGGATGCCCGAGTCCAAGGCCTAGGCGCCTCCTATGGCGATGCGGAAGAAGTCGGCTGCCCTGTCAAGGAGGAAGGGATAGATCCCGATTATTATGGAGAGGGCGCAGAGGGCGAACATGGGAGCGAGTGCCCAGATGGAGGGATCCTTCGCTTCGGCAAGGTTGTCGGGGAGCTTCCCGAAGAAGATGCGCTTCATTGTCCACAGGGCATAGCCGAAGGTCAGAAGGGAGGCCAGCATCGCCAGGAATGCAAGCGCGAACCTGAGGATGGAGCCACTGAGGGTGGCGGTGGCGAAGGCCCCCTGGAATATGAAGAACTCTGAGATGAAACCGGCGGTCGGGGGGACGCCCATTATCGTGAGGAACCCAACGAGGGCCAGGGTGGCCGTGATTGGCATCCTCTTTGCCAGGCCGCCGAGCTTGCTGATCGAGCGTGTGCCCGTCTGCATGATGAGGATTCCGGCGACCATGAAGAGGGTCCCCTTCCCGAGCCCGTGGGCGACGTACTGGAGCGTGGCGCCGGCGTATCCTAGGACGTTCGCCGAGCCGATGCCCACGAGGATGTAGCCCATCTGGCTGATGCTCGAGTAGGCAAGGAGCCTCTTGATGTCATCCTGGGCGAGCGCCATAAGTCCGCCATATAGGATCGTGATGAAGCCCCAGAACAGCAGGTAGGGGGAGACTATGGAGTAGCCCTGGGGAAGGAGGGTGACCATGAATCGAAGGAGAGCATAGCCACCGATGCCGATCATCGCGGGGGAAAGGAGGGCGCTGATGGGCGTGGGGGCTTCAGCGTGAGCATGGGGGAGCCAGACGTGAAGCCCGAAGGCCGCCAGCTTCACGGAAAGGCCCACCGACAGGGCGACGGCCACGAAGAGCTGGACCGCGACGGGAAGCAGCAATGCCGAAGTGGACAGGGCTGATAGGTCGAAGGAGCCCGCCGAGTAGCCTAGGTAGATGAGCCCTGCCAGCATGATCAGGGCACCAAAATGGGTCCAGATGAAATACATGAAGGAGATCCTGCCCTTGTCGCCGTAGCCAAATTCAGCGATGAGGAAGTAGGAGGGGATTAGCATTAGCTCGAAGAAGATGTAGAACTCGATCAAGTTGGTGGCGAGCACAGCGCCGAGCATTCCCGAGAAGTAGAGCTGATAGAGGGTGAAGAAGAGCCCCCACTTCTCAATGCCGTCTTCGTGAAACTTGTGCGCCATGTAAGGGGAGGCAAAGAATGTGATTACAAAGGAAAGTACGCCTATTATCAGGGCGAAGGGCAGGCTCAGCCCGTCAAGCCTGAAGCCCGCGGTGCCAAGCGGCGACCAATTGTAGAGTTCGGTGTAGGAAGAGGTGCCGGAGGACAGGACGCCGCTTCCCCAGGCAACTAGCGTCACGAAAAGAAGGGAGATACCCGTCGTGAAGGCGGAGATCGAGATGGCGGCCTTCTTGCCAACGGATAGCGAAGAGGCCACCGCGCCCAGCACAGGGACGAAGACCGCCAAGGCGAGCAGAAATTCCATGTATCTCCACCTATCCCTTGAGCTCGTCCATTTCGTTCACATCGACCTTCCCCCGGAGCCGGAAGGACTCGATTATCAGGGCCAGCCCGGCGGCGGCCTCGGCGGCGGCCAGGGCGATTATGAAGATGGTGACCGACTGGGCATCTCCGAGGTTGTATGGGGTGAACCGGGCGAAGGCAGCGATGTTAAGGGACGCAGCGTTGATGATTATTTCGATGGAGAACAGTATCCTGACGGCGCTCTTCTTCGAGAGGAGGCCGTATACCCCTATGGCGAAGAAGAGGGCAGAGGCTGCGATGAAGAACTGGAGCTCGTTCACTGTTCCTCTTCCTCCTTCTTGGCGAGGGCGACGGCTCCGAAGGCCGCGGCGGCGAGCAGGAGCCCCAAGACGAGTATAAGGAGCCCGTACTGGTCGAGCAGGGAGTCAGCTAGATCGACCAGGTTGAAGGTGACGCTTCCTTCGTAGGAGGGGACGGTGCCGAGGTATGAGATGACGCCTATGAAGCCCGCAAAGACGAGCGACGCACCGAGGATTCCAAAGGCCTTGAACCTGTAGCCACTCCTCTGTCTGGGCTCTCCGATGAACAGGATGACGAACGCCAGGAGGACTACTACGGGGCTGACGTAGAGCATGATCTGGAAGAGGGTGTCCGCCGCCAGGTTGAGGAAGCTGAAAAGGAGGAAGAGCGCGATGAAGACGGCTGCGAGGGCCACAAGAAGACCTCCCAGGAATCCCAGGCCTCCATACCTTGGAGTGGGCACCTTCTTGGCGGGCTCGCCTATGACCATGACGGCAAAGAGTATCAGGACGGATACCGCCCCCACGTAAACAAGAAGCTGGAAGATAGCCAGGTAGAGGAGATCAAGGTAGAAGAAGAAGAGAGAGAGGCCCAGGAAGAAGCCGCCCAGTGAGATTGCCCCGTAGACTAGGGACCTGCTCTCGAGGGCCATTATGGCCATCAGGGATGTGAAGGCCAGGATGGCTATGGGGATAAGGTAGTCCAACTCCCTCACCTCACCAGGGCGAGAACGCCCAGCAGCTGAAGGCCTACCAAGATGGCTATCGAGAGGAGCGCGAGCGGTATGAGCTTCGTCCAACCGACGTTGAGGAGCTGATCGATCCGAATCCTTGGGAAGAACGCCCTCGTCGAGATTATGACCAGGACCACGAGGGCCACCTTGATCACCATCCACCATTCCCCGGGAAGGAAGGCGAAGCCGTTCCAGCCTCCAAGGAAGAGGACGACGAACAGGCCGGCGTAGGCGACCATCTTGATGTAGGCAGCGAACTGGTAGAGAAGATAGGGGACCCCTGAGTACTCCGTCAGCCAGCCGGCGACCAGCTCGCTGTCGGCTTCAGGGATGTCGAAGGGGAACTTCTCCAGCTCCGCCAGGAGGGCCGTGAAGAAGACGATGGCTGAGATGGGGGCCACCAGCACGAACCAGACCTTGCCCTGGGCGTCCCCTATGTCGATGAGACGAAAGGAGCCCGTCAGCATTACTGGCGCGAGAGCCGCCAGGAAGAGCGGGACTTCGTAGGAGGCCTGCTGGTAGAGGGCCCGAAGGCTTCCAATGAAGGAGAACTTGTTGTTGCTGCTCCAGCCCGCCAGGAGAAGGACGAGGGGGTAAAAGGAGGTGAAGACGAAGAAGAGGAGGACCCCCAGCGGGAAGTCGAGGATGACGTAGGTGGGCGAATATGGAACGAGAACGACGGGGAGGGCACCGATGACAAAGGCGAACAGGGGGGCGAGGATGAATATGGGCTTGTCCGTGTCGCGGGGGATGATGACCTCCTTGAAGAGGATCTTAAGGAGGTCGGCCACGTTCTGAAGGATGCCTCCAGGGAGTCCTCCCGCATAGAGGGGACCCACCCTGTTCTGGACCTTGGCCGCGAACTTGCGCTCCCCCCAGATGGCGAGGTAGGCCACTAATCCGGCGTACACCAGCCCGGGGAACACGATCGTCTTGAAGAGCGGGTCCACCAGCAGCTGTGCAGGGTTCCTGAAAAGGTAGGAGAGGACCGATTCGAGGGGCCCGACCACTAGGTAGAGCAGAAGCGCCACGCACGCAAGGAAGACCACCGTCGCGACCGCCAGGAAGGTCCTGAGGAAATCCCGAGGGGGTGTCTCTGCCATTCCTACCACATGTCCATCGCCTTGGAGAGCTTGGCCGTGAAGATCAGAGGAGGGATGAGGACGAGGATCAGTAGGAGTGGGTACACGAAGCCATAGGTTCCTTCAGAGGAGAACGAGTAGGCCCATACGAACAGAAACATGATGGTGACGTCGAATACGAGGAACAGGAGGAGGTAGGCATAGTATTGAAGGGCGAACCTTATCCTCTTCGCCCCTGGCGGAAGCTGTCCAGCTTCGAACGTCTCCTCCTTGATGGCGCTCCGTCGGCGGGGAGCAAAGATCATGGGCGTCATCAGGAAGAGGAGGCCGGAGACGAGCGCGAGGACCGCGAAGACGACGAACCAGTAGATGCCTTGGTCGGCGCTAAACACTCATAAGGCCCCCGTAGCTCTCATGGTGTCTCCTGCGAGCCCGATTTAAATTTATCAGGGAAAAAACGCACGATATGATAATATATATAATGGAACGTCTTTTCGAAGGTCGTACACACCGGAGAAGTGACCTTCCTCGAAGATCGCCATAGTCGGGCTGGGCCCCTCAGGGAGTTACATTTCGGCCCTTCTACGGCAGAAACACGAAGTGGAGATCTATGAGGGTCAGACAAGGGATCGTTTCACGAGCACCTGCGCCTGGGGGACGGGCTATGGGGGCATCAAGCCGCTCCTCAAGGACATTGGCCTGAGCTACGATGATTACCTCTATCATAGGGGCAAGACGATCTACGTAAGCGCCCACGAGAAGATAACCGCCATGAGGGCCCCACATCTCTCCACGTTCGACAAGCCCAGGTTGATCCTGGACATGGCCGACGGAACAGAGGTCCACTATGGCAGCTATGTGCGTCCAGGGGACCTGGAGAGCAAGTTCGACATGGTCATCGACGCCACTGGGCCCTACAGGAAGGTGCTGGGGCCGGCGGACACAGGGCTGGACCTGTTGATCCCCTGCGTCCAGTACCAGGTGGCATATGATAGGGTCCCCTTCGATGACTTCTACGTAGAGCCCTTCAAGAGCTACTCGGGTTACCTGTGGTACTTCCCCCTTAGGGATGGAGTGGCCTATGTCGGGGCAGGCGACGTGACCAAGCATCAGGAGAAGCGCTGCCAGCTCTTCTTCGACCACTATCCTGCAGACCGAGTTCTGAAGAAGATGGGGAAGCCCATTAGGGTGGCGTCTCCGAAGGCGGTGACGCCCTTCAAGAGGGGGAACGTGGTCGGCGTGGGGGAGGCAGTGGGCACGGTCTTTCCCATATTGGGGGAAGGGATCCTTCCCAGCATGATCTGCGCCAAGATCCTGGCCGAGAACCTGAATGACCTCGATAGGTACGAGAGCGAAGTCATAAGGACGTTCTCCGTGTACGACGACGCCTACAACTTCATCCTCAAGAAGATGTACCATAAGGCTAACATCTTCAACACCCTTGGGCTCATGATCAGGATCTATACGTTCTTCCGGAGGCATCAGGAGCTGACCGGGGTGGATCCTGGGCTGAGGGAGACCATTGAGGTCCTGAGGCCGTTCGGGTAGAGGACTACACCTGGCTGCGCTTGCAGTTCGGGCAGAAGGGGTTCCCTTTCACAAGGTCATGGCCGCAGAACTTGCACACCGTGGGCAGCGGAGGGGGGGTGGGCGGCCTTTCGACCTCCAGCTCCGTCTCCTTGGGCTCCTCCTTCTCATAGCGTTTGGCGAACCATATCGAAATTTCAGCGAAAGCCGCCATCGGTAGGTAGAGGGCTATGTCCGCCAGGGGGCCGCCGTCGGGGGTGATCACGGCACAGATTATGTAGAGGGCGGCGTGGAAGTACCTACGGTTCTTGGTTATCAAAGAGGTGTGGAGGACATGGAACTTCACGAGGAGGACGAAGAAGACTGGAAGGGTGAAGGAGAACCCTGAAACAAGTATCAGGAGCCCCACCAGGCTGAAGTAATCCGTTACGCCTATCTCCGGTGCCGCGCCGACAAGGGTGAAGAAGGGCATCATCCCTATGAACATCACCGGGACCAGAAAGAAGAAGCCAAACAGGGCACCCCCAGTGAAGAGGACCGTAAAGGCGAGTATCGCAGGGTAGACCGCGCCTCGCTCGTTAGGGTAGAGCGCCGGATCGATGAACTGGTAGAGCTCATAGGCGAAGACGGGGAGGGTGACCATGGCGCCCAAGATGAAGGAAGCGACTGCCCAGAGCTCAAGGGGCGCCGTGACGTTAAGCGCCAAGAGCACGAGATTATGTGGCTTGAGCCCACGCAGGAGGTTCAGGAGGGCGATTGCAGGCGTGTGATAGTATGTCAAGTTCTTCAGGAAGCTCAGGTCAATGGGCATGCCGAGGGCGACCAGGGTCGAAACGATGAAGACCACGACGACGATCTTCATCCTCTGGACCAACTCCCTGATGTGGTCCCATATCGTCATCGACCTGTCGCCTCTGCTCATCTATGAACCACCTCGATGAAGGTGCGCCCTTCCAAGCATCGATACGCTCCACTCACTACTATATGAATTAGTCTTACGCATGCCCGCGAAGTGTGATGGTCTCCTAGGTTGTTCCTGACGGAGCTTGGGTCCCGGCCTTGGCGAATATCTCATCAGATATCTCGTCTCTGGTCTTCCCGGAGGTTTCGATGCCCATCCTGTGGGCCAGCTTAAGCAGGGCGTCGGCGTCCACCTCGTTAGCCTGCACCGGAGGAGTGACGACGGCCTGGGGAGCAGGACTCGGGGGCGGGGCGGCGCTAGGAGTGGGGGTGGTTGAAGGCGGGCTATTCAGGGTGGCCGAACCCAGTGCCTGCGCCGAATTCACCATTTCGTCGAAGGATGACTTGAAGTCCTTGGCTGTGCCCTCGAGCTGGGTCTTGATGTCGTTCACGGTCGAGTTCAGGGAAGACGTGGCCGTCGAGGACTCCTGTTGTGCGGTCTTCATGGCGGTGTCCATCATGTTCCTCGCTTCGTTGGTGGCCTTGTCGAGTTCGGCCCGATACTTCCCCACCGTCCTGGCCATCTCGGGGATCTTGTCGGGCCCGAACACCAGGAGAGCGCCAACTATGGCCACCACTATGAGCAGTTCCGAGCCATCAAAGAGCGTAAGCGGGGCCAGCATCACGGAACTCCAGAATTCCCGAGCGGCTTGCTGTAATTAAAGCTTATCGAGCAGTATTCCGTTAGCATTCAGGATAGGGGAAAGCGATGGAAGGGCTTGACGAAGCAGCCAAGAAGAAACGGGCACGGCAGCTAAGAAAGGTCTTCGTGTTCACTCTCGCAATGGGCGTGGTGGTGGCTGCCGGTGCGCTAGGAGGGCTCCTGGCAGGCTTGCTCTTGGATGGTGGTTCTATAGAGACCGACCCCTTTCTCCCTGTAGGCCTCTCTCTGGCCGGGCTCGCGGTTGCACTCGTAGCCGTAGATAGGCTAACGAAGAAACTTCTGACGAAATGGATAGCTTAGATGCTGCCGACCTTGCCGAGTATCAGCAACGCGACGACTATCCCGTAAATGGCCAAAGCTTCACCGAGGGCAGAGATGATGATCGCGGTTGTCCTGATCTCAGGCTTCTCTGCAGAGCCCGCCAGGCCAGCGGAACCAGCCTTGCTGATAGCCCAACCTGCAGCCAACGCAGACGTGGCGAAGGCGATGGTAGCGGATAGGTAGTCAAATGTGTGATCGGTCACAGTGGTCTGAGCGTGAGCCGGCACAACGAAGAGAGCACAGGCGAACAACAGCACTGGCAACAGAGCTACGAGCTTCATGTTCTTCTACCCACGCATAGGCAAGAAACGATATTATAAGTCTTTAAGTTACGTGTGGTGTTTCTGAGTTAGTTAAATGCCCTCCTTGTGAGAGGTCATGCTCCTTCTGATATCCACCAAACGGATGGCTATGTCGGCTTAAATGCATGGCTGACGAGGGGTCTCGTGATGACGCCAGAGGATTTCATACAAGTTTACGAGAAAAAGTCGGCGAGTCATCGCTTCGACGAAGTAGACCCTCTTATCGCGGATGACGCTGTGTTCTGGTTCAATGACGGCTCTTTTTCGGGGAAGGATTCCATAAGGAAAGCCTTCGACCGGACTTCGACCTTCGAGATTCAAGACGAGAGATACTGGCTTGACAATCTCCGATGGTTGGTTAAGGCAGAAGGGTTCGCCGTGTGTATCTTCTCATATCATTGGACGGGTGTGGTGGAGGGTGTGTTCAAGAATCTTGGGGATGGACGAGGGACATGCGTACTGAGGGCATTCGAATCCGGATGGAAGATTTCTCACGAACACCTAAGTCGTGAGCCCATACTACTTTCGTGAAGTTCACCCGAGGTACTACTAGCGGCGTGGGCTGGGGGCTGCTTACGCGGACAGATCTCGGGCAATCAATCCAGGGGGTCTTTGTTGTCTAGCTCGGCTTGTTCGCTTCCAGGTAGCTCTTGCCCTTTTCCATGTCACCATCTACCATCTTCTTGACACTTCCCTTGGCAAGTCCCCCAAGAAGCCTCCCTGTGGCGCCCTTCAACGTCATGTCTATGGCAAATGTGAGCTTCGTTCCCTCTGGGACGTCGGAGAATATGTAGGTATTCTTGCTAAACGAGATGTCGGTATTGACCTCTTCCTCGATCCTCTCATTCTGGAAGCACCTCCTCTTCAACTTCCCCTTCAGCTTCCTGCCTCCGGATTCCATTTCGACTTCGAAGACGTTGGCATCTCCCTCTTTCCCAAGTGGTTTTGCTGCCCTGAAGGTATTCGAAATCTTTGGAAGGTCCTCCATATTAGCGAACGTATAGTAGACATAGGCACGAGGAGCACGTATGATCCTGGTGCACTCATATTTTGGCATGAAGATGATCACCTAGATATTCCTATTAAACCTGCCTAGGTGCCTCAGGTATTCATCAAGGACGATGTGGCTCCCCAGGCTTGGGCTTGGGGCTGCGAAAAGGCGAATCGAACCTATATGTTTCTACTCCGAGAGATCCAGGGTCATGCCTTTGTCTTGCATAGGGGAGTCGAGCAGATTTGTGAAGACCGTTATCTGGGACCCTCTTTATCGCCTCTGCCATGAATGATCTGAACGGATTCGATGTGGACGAGTTAAGCGGCGAGTCCAGGGACCTCGCCAAGCACAAAGAGAAGTGCCAGGTCTCCCGCACCCTTAGGGCCGAGTGGAAGGGAGGAGCTAGGGCCAGAGTCTACTCTCCAGATGGAAAGGAGCTCTTCGTTGGAGGCGAAGGGGAGTTCGGAGCCATGTCGGTGGCTCTTGCCAGCCTCCTGGCCTGCGAAATCGACGTCCTAGCAACCAATGCCACTCTGCGGGGGATAGAACTCGAAACGCTAACTGTGGAGGGAACCGGCGAATTCAACTACGCCCGATACATGAATGCGGCAAAAGAGCCAGCCCCAGGTTATCAAGGCATAAGCTATACGGTGAGGATAAAGTCGAAGAAGGCCAGCAAAGAGCAGCTTGCGGAACTGACCAGACTTTGCGAAACCGCCTCTCCGGTCGGCGACACTTTCTCCAGGCGGGTGCCTCTAAAGCTTGATGTCATAGTGGAACCTTGACTCTTTCAATCGAATTCCATATTTGCTTGACATAAGTCGGTGCGTGGGCCTGGGGCTGCGAAATGATGACAACTAGGCCGCCCTTAGCGAAGATACTGGGCGATGTCAGAGTTGTTCGACGTCAGCAGGTAGCCCTGATCCACAGGGGGATTACACTCCACCGTGGTGCTGCTGCAAGTCAGCCAGTCCTGCGTCTGATAGAATACCCCTCCGGTCCCGAACAGGGCGGAGCTAGGAGATGCAAACCTCTTGATGCTCGTTCCCATCATCTGTTCGCAGCCAAGAAGAGGCCCATGGCAGAGCCCAATAGGATAAATAACCTGCCCATCAGCTCCAATGTTCACTTGCTGCAACGGAACAATGGGCGCGAAGAAGACAGTCAGCACCACCACTAGACATCCAACGACCGCGGTCCTTCTCCGCATTATCCTCTTCAATTACCTGCACTCATATCTCGTTCTTATACGAAGCGATGAGAGGGCGTGGGGTTGGGGCTGCGAACGGGTGCGTTCTAGTCCGTAGCCCCAAATAGGTCAGAGGACACTGCCTAAGCTGGACCGAGTAAGTCCCTTGGACAAGCGGGTCGTCGCCTCCGTGGTACTGGTGGCCATCTTCATGGTCGCTATCATTGTTGCCACAGTCGAGGAGGTCGCAGCCCCACCCTTTGGTTCACGCTGCGGTGGAGGAGGTTGCACTACGACTGCCAACGGTACAAGCTATGCACCCACGAACAGTGCCAGCGCCCCAGGCTGTCTGAACGGCACCTGCACGGTAGGACCCGACCTCACCTCAACATCGATGCTGCCTCCTAGCCCTCCTTTCGCCGGACAGTGGAACGCGACGTGCAATGGGACGCCCTATCCCGAAGTCCAGACCTGCCCTAATGGTTACTGGACTTACACCATCTGGAACATAACGGGCCCTGCCTAGGCCTTAGGTGTTCTGACTCCAATCCTACTCCAGCTAGTAGAGACTTGGCAGTGCTTGGGACTAGGGGTGCTGGCTGCTGGGCTCATATCACTCGGAGGTTATCTGGAAGGTTTCCTTGGCGTCATAGATGCCAACTCAGCCGTTTCTGCGATAGAGAATGGGATTGCTTTGGTCTGGGATGCATTCCTAGACCTGGTGACCTCCCGGTGAGCGTTGAAGGACAACAAAAAGGAATGAACCGGAAGGATTCTCTACCAGACCGGCTTTAGGTGTTCGACCCAGCTGGTTACCTCATCCATCGAAGATGTCATGTAGAATTCGAAGTCGTTCCATTGTGCAAGTCCGCTGGCATAAATCAGATCCCTGACGGCCTCGGCGTTTGGTGCGGTCAGGAGCCAGAGGACCTTGTGGCCAGGGTCCAGGTGGAATATCGCATCGGGCGTTACCTTGAACTTCTTGAGGAATGGTCCCAGGTCCTTCTCGAGCGATTCGTTCTTTGCCTTCAGAACCTTGTTTGCTGAAGGGCAGCTTTCCGGCGGATGGTTCGAAATGACGACGTACTTCGGCATTGCAGTCCCTTCGGCCCCTCGCCCCACTCTAAAAACGAAGCGAAACAATCCGTCCTTTCAGTGGAGACCAGATGACGCAGCGCCTTTGGCCTCCGTCCTGCGGCATCTCCACACTGCCTGCCCCAGGATGGCGGCCGGCGCAAGCGCTAGGAGGCCTAGGCGTGGACCCAATCCTACTCCAGCCAGTAGAAGATTGCCTTTGTAGGACGGGGGGTTGGGGCTGCTCAGAAATGAGCCAAATGGGTTCAGCCTATGTTTAAGGTGACCTTGACCTCCTCCTTCTGGAGCACCTCGTCAGGGCAGTCAGCGAGGAGCCGAAGTATTCCTAGATCAGGTTTACCCGGGAGTCTTTGCCCGATGGCCGCAAATGGCCCATAGGGTTGAACCTGGCCTTTTCGATAGCTCTATCCTGCTTGGTCTCTTTCTTGAACTGCTTGTAGTGGTCCTTACATAGGTTCACCCTGTGTGAAGACGCTCTGACCTTCAGAGATGTTCCACCGAGATTCTTAGCGCTTATCGAGCGCTTGGCTGGCTGGCTACATCCCTCGATACCACACGTCTCCACTTTCGGGCTCATCTTACCATTCACCCTACTACTCTATGTCTTTCGTTGACGAAGTTAAGTCTTTTCCGAGAGCAAAGCTCGCAAGAAGAGCCTGTGTCTTGTTAGCCGCCGCAGTGGAGCCCTTAGACGCCTTTGACCAACGGCTGCGAGGGCGTGGGGTTGGGGCTGCTCTAGCCTACTCCCTCCTGTCTCTTCCTGCTTTCTTGCTGAACAGACTGGTGCGGTCGGTTCAGCTCAGCAATCAATGTCTTATCCCGGGCGAGGAGGAGCAAGTGTGTGGTTAAAGTGGAAATGGAATTCAATTCCGTGTAGAAGGAATTCAGCGTGCTTTAAATTGGACTTTTAGGCGGACTTCGTCGCTAAAGATGTTCCGTAACACTTCAAAGCTGCTCATAGTGTTTCTTCTGCTTTTGAGTCCTGTTTACGTCGGGGTTCTCTCTGCCGAATCCTTTGCGGCATCTCCGAGCATCCCAGCTCAGTATTCCGAGACCGTTGCTTCGAATCATTATTATTATGTGACATTCGATGCTTACTCGCCAAGCGGTCAGGTAGCGTACAACGTAACGAGCGACACCCCAATGAGCATCGCGCTGATGGATTCCTCGCAGTTCAACTCTTTCAATAGCACCAAGTCAGACATAGAGAACTCGATCGTCTGTCAAAACGGGACAAGTTCGTATGAGATTGAGAGCATTCCAAATACTCTATACTATCTTGTCCTCTATGCTTACGGTTCAAAAGCCCATGTCAATATTGGGTATTTCATCTATCCCAACACCCCTTACAGCTACTACGGCCCGGCTATCCCACCTGTGGCGACTGGGATAGCATCATATGGTATCACGAACAGTTCTGGCACGATCACACCGTATGAAATCCAGGCAAGTGCGATAGTCGGCCTTGCGAATGTCTCCTCCCTCCTCGCGAACAATCCCGATGCTGGAGATTACGACTCCAACGTCGCTGGAGCTACCCTTCAGCTCAACACGTATCTGATTGTCAACGATTCGGACGGGGGGCAGCAAGTCTACTGGATCCAAAACACTCCTGACTTTTCGACGAGCCTTAACCTCGTTTCGATCGGAGATGACCTGTGGAACTACACGGAAGCTAATTCGTATTTCACGAACCAGACAGCGACATCCACTAATCCAGAGGGCGGCGTCTTCTCAGGAAGCACGGATTACTATCTCGCCGAAGACAATGTCACCTACAACTTTCCTTACAACTTTGCATTGATTGAAAACGCGTCCGTCGAAAGCGGTGTGGGCGTCCTGCTTAGGATGGGAATCGACGAATTCGCCAACGGAACCGCCATCAGTAATCCCACCGTGAACTGGTTTGACAATGTGACTTTCCATGATTCCGACGTCTCGACAGCCTACTTCGATGTGAACGGCAACCAGACCCCTCCAGCTGGAGGTAACTATGACTCCGAACTCGTCTTTGCGGGTGAAGGCAACGGAGAGCCAACGACCTTCACGAGTATGAACGCCTCTCTTGGTCTGTTTTATCAGAATGGGGGAGGGAGCGTTCTCGACTCGTTCCCAACTTACTACGACTTCGGTGAAAGCACGTCGGAGTCGGCGAACAATCTTGCCGTCACATATAGCAACGGAACTGCAAGCCTCTCACCAGGTACGCCTAACTACGTTTATCTCGGGTCCTCGACAACGACCTACACACTTCCTGGCCCTGGTACGCCCACGCCCGTGCCTGAGTTTCCCTCGGGATCGGTGTTTCTTATCATTGTGGTTGGCGTAGTGGCGGCGTTAGCCCTGGAACGCAGATATCGCACAGCTGCCGCATTGAAATGACGTAGGCTTGGGGTTGGGGCGGCGGAGCTGCTGACATAAGAGCAGCGGGTCGGAGCTCGGTCGTGGAGTTAGGGGCCCTCCCCGGGGCCAGCTTGGGCGCCGGCGGCAGAGATCTCCTAAGCAGGCGTACCCCCTTGCGGAGCTAGGCACAAGAGCTTGGAACGAGCCCTGCCCATCCACCCGGATATGGCTCTAGCGGTCCCATATGGCATGGTCCTTGGTGGCTAGCCCACAGGACTAGATTCCGACAATCTGTCCAACGATCCCCCAGCGAGCGGGGTCGACCCTTGCTTCGCACAGGTCGGTAATCGCTTTAAATGCCTGAGGTGGCACAGCCGATCTAACCTCAAGGAGGAGGCCTGACAGCTCTTGGACATTGAGGGACGGAAGCATCCATCCCAGAATCGCGGACATCCGGTCGGGTGGCGTTCGGCCCATGATGGCACCTCGCATGGACACCATCTGTGCGTCGGAGAAATGCTCTTTCATCCATGGGACGAGGTCGGTCTCCTCGCGATTCATGTGGGCAATGTACGCCGCGAAGAGTTCGTTGGCGGACTGATTCAGCCTGATC
>CAYYVT010000094.1:0-2894 GCA_964475215.1 uncultured Nitrososphaerales archaeon | reverse complement strand
GCCGGCAGAACTCGTCTGCGAGAAGGGTATGGCGACGGTTCAGACGAAGTCCCTTCCAGCTCCATCGAAGATGGTGCAGCTCGGCATCCCGGCCCGTCATCCAAGGGAGGCGACGGCGCCTCTGAGAGCTTCAACGTCATGTCGTCGGAGGCTACGTGCGAACTCAAAACGGCCGGCCCCCCCATGAAAGCCCGATGAGGTGGGCGTGGGTTGGCCAGTTCCCAGTCGATGCTTTCGGATCCCTTCGCCGAGACCGCGGTTTTCATTTTATCATCGGGCAGGACCCGACGTACCCAGAACGCGCTCCCTTCTACTGGCTGGCGACTTCAATTTAGCCGGCGGCGACCGTAGTGACTCCGTTTCGTGGGCCGAAACCGCATTGAAAATTGCCGAACCAACACTTATAATCTTGAGCCGCTTCTGTTGCCATTATGAGACGTTATACACTAGCCGCCGCGATGCTTGCACTTCTGCTTATGTCCGCCTTCTCGACCACGTTACATGCCCAGACGACGAACTGGGTGTCGGTGTCCTCCATTACGGATACGACGGGCAACGTCGCCGTGGCGAACGGAAGCCCTCTCCTGGCGGGGCATTCGTACAACCTTTCACTGACCGTCAACGTTCCCTTCACCCAGAACTCGTCGACGTTCACCGTCTCCCTCTGGGGAGCGTTCGTCACCTCGGGCCCCCAGTTCTGGTACATCAATACCCCAAGTTACCCCGGGTACTCCCCTGCGAACCTAAACGGCCTGAAGAGCATAACGTTCACCCAGGTTCAGGGGAGCCTTTCGATGACGGCCCTGTTCACCATCCCCGTCAACTTCACCGAGGCTACGGTCGAGACCCTCACGTTCCGGTTCATTCAGACGGACGTCCCAGTCGTCTCCGTGCAGGTCAGCGGAGGGTCGACGGTGGGCACGGCCGCATTCAATGTCTCTGATGACGCCATCCAGACCTATCTGACGACGTACAGCCAGAAGCTGGAGCTGATCCCCTCCGGGCAGGTGGCCTCCACCTACACAACCCTCGTCAACGACGTCCTCGCCCAGTCTCAGGCGATCTATGCCGCCGGGAATCCCATCCAGGCGACGGCGCTCTTGAACACGCTCACGCCGGAGACGCTTCCGGCTCCACCCAACACCTCTATCACCATCGTGCTCATCGCCGCCCTGGCCGTGGTCCTGGTCCTCGCCGCCCTCTTTTTTGTAATGCTCCTAAGGTCGCGGGCAGGACACGGCTTCGCGAAGGGGACCATGGGAGAGGTCCAGAAGGAGCTGGCCTCCCTCGAGATAACAGCTGCGAAGTATGACAAATCCCTCGCCGACAGGCTCAGGAACCTGAAGGACAAGCTGGGTGAGGCAATTTGAGCTCCTCTCTCTACGCCAGCGTCCACGTCATAGGCCTCGGAGGGACCGGCTCCAACATCATCCAGACCCTCCTTGAGAGCGACAGGCTCTCTCGCCTCCTCATGAACGAGGACTTTCACATAGCCTGCTTGGCGCTTGACGTGGCCGAAGGAGACCTTGGAAGCCTCCAGGGTGCCTACAAGAACACCCTCTCGAAGCTCGAGAGCAAGGGGATCCCCGTGGATCGGCTGTTCGTCAAGACCCTCAACGTCAAGTTCAACACCCCCGACGCTCTCTTCGAGTTCATGGAGAGCTACGACAGGTACCTCAAGAAGGATGACATCGTCGTCAAGCAGTATCACCCGTGGATTGAGTCCTCGATGTCCATACCCCCGCTGGCAGGAGGTGTCGGGAGACAGAGGGCTCTCAGCAAGGCCGTCTACGCCCTCAACTACTATCACTACATGGAGCTCAACTCTGTAATGGCCGTCTTCAAGGACAGGGTCCTCACCTCCAAGCACCAGCCAATAGTCTTGGTGGTCTTCGGCCTCGGCGGCGGCACTGGCAGTGGCATGATATTCGACTTCGCCCGTCACCTTAGGTCAAAGCTGGGATCCGCTGTCCCGCTGGTGGGCCTGGGGATACTCCCCTCGTCCGCCGATGACCTCCTCGCGAGGGGGCCCGCCCCTTACGCCTCCCTAATTGAGGGAGAGCTGCTGTTCAGGAGGGACCTCAACGACAAGGTGGTCAAGGACTTCGGGGACGCCTACAGGAACCCCTTCAACGCCCTATTCTTCCTGCCCCTCGACCCCGTCTACAATAACAGGAACTCCCTCCTCAACGCGAAGAAGGAGCTGGACGAGGCCGTGGTCGACATAATGCATCTGATGATGAACTTCGACCTGGCCGACCTCCTCAGCCGGGTGGGGACCAACAACGACTTCGGCCCCAACTGGGTCCACAGCCTGGCATATCTGAGGATAAGGTATCCCCTCGAAGACTATGTGAAGTACCTTCACGAATACCTGAAGCTTCTGGAGCAGGTGGGTGGCTTCGTGACATCAAAGAGGGAGGCCCTCCTGAAGGTCAACGCCGTCCTGATGAGGAGGTATGACGAGCTGGTCGAGATGTTCAGGAGGCACCTTATATCGCTCAACGGCTACCGCCCTGAATCTTTCGATGCCGAGGTGGAGGACCTAGTCCACCGGGGAGGGAAGTACGACCTCGAGTTCAGGAAGCAGATGAAAGGTATCGAGGACTTCGCCGCCTACTACAACGAGAAGTGGGCCAAGGCCATCAAGGCCATGAAGTTCCCTGAGGACACCGTGGAGTACTCCATGATACAGCAGCTGGCCCGCTGGAGTGAAGAGATCTCTCAGATCAGCAGGACCTACGAGGAGTTCGGCAAGGCCCTTTCGCCCGCCCTGGCGGAGCTCGAGAACAGCTTCACTGCCAGCAAGTTCCTCACTTCAAGCGAGATACGCCAGATCAGGTCCTACATCAACTTTGTCAACCTCATCAGCTCCGCCATACAGACCTTCGACA
>CAYYVT010000093.1:0-7329 GCA_964475215.1 uncultured Nitrososphaerales archaeon | reverse complement strand
CGGTCCCTTTTCTTTTGTCGCAGCTGAAAGCGCTCGCTTCCTCGTGGAGCCCGACCTCCTATGTGTAGGCTTCTTCGCCGTGCTGGCTCATGTCCAGCCCCGTTTCCTCTTCCTCTGGGCTAACCCGTATGGGAGTGACATAATTGATCGCCTTGAGCAAGAGGTAGGAGCCGAAGAAGGCGAACGCCGCCACGATCACGACGGCGAACGCCTGCACGGCCAGGAGATGGAAGTTGCCGTAGAGCGCCCCGTTGGGCCCTCCTGAGTTGATGGCCGTCGACGCAAATATCCCCGTAGCGATGACCCCCCAAATGCTCCCGGCCCCGTGGCAGGCGAAGACATCCAAGGCATCGTCTATCCTCGTCCTGCTGGCGCGCCAGTTGGACACGAAGTTTGAAAGGACTCCCACCACCAAGCCGATAAGGATGGCCGGGCCCACGCCGACGAAGCCCGCCGCCGGGGTGATCGCCACCATCCCGCAGACGGCGCCTACGGATATCCCCACCGCGGAGGGCTTCCCCTTTCTGGACCAGTCCGTCAACATCCAGCTCACTGCGGCGGCGGAGGCGGCCATGTTGGTGTTTACAAGCGCCTGAACGGCGAGAGCATCTGCCGCGAAGGAGCTTCCACCGTTGAAGCCGAACCATCCGAACCAAAGTATGGAGGCGCCCAAAATCACGAATGGGATGTTGTTGGGGCGTGTCTCGGCGGAGTTATTGATCCCCTTCCTCCTCCCGATCACCAGGGCAGCCGCCAAGGCAGACATGCCCGCGGATATGTGGACAACGAGACCTCCTGCGAAGTCTATTACGCCCATGTCTTTGAGCCAGCCTCCCGACCCCCACACCCAATGGGCAATTGGTGCGTAGATGAGGGTCGCCCAAAGGACGATGAATATCAGGAGGGCCTTGAACCTGATCCTCTCGGCGAACGCCCCGATGATGAGGGCCGGGGTTATGGCCGCGAACTTGAGCTGAAAGGCGAAATACAGTAGGGAGGGGATTGTCGCGGCATAGACAGAGTTGGCAGCGGCGCCGACTCCGTTGAGCCCAGCGTTCGAAAGATCACCGACGACCGGGTTGCCAGTGAGGCTGAAGGCGATTGAGTAACCCCAGAGCGCCCAAACAAGGCTCACCACAGCAAAGATTATGAAACACTGGACGATGGTGGAGACCAGGTTCTTACGCCTGACCAGGCCCCCGTAGAAGAACCCCAGGGCGGGCGTCATTATCATCACGAGCCCCGTGGCAGTCAGCATCCAAGCGATGTCCGCGCCCACTAGAGCCAAGTCAAAAGCACCATTCTTTGTGGCCCGTGGAAGAACGGCGCGGGGGCATGGTCGCGTTTGTTCGGGAGCCCTCATATAAGTATTGTCGACCGAAGCGTCCCTGCGCGCATTTCCTGCAGCCTTTGGCGGGATGCGCTTTGTCAACGCCAATTAGCCACAGTCAGCTTATCGTGACGAGGTTCACTTCTCAGCCCCAAGCCCAGCTTCGGCAAGACGAGGTTCGTTTGAAGAGGCACTTCATTGGCAAGGAAAAGGTTGTAATCGTGTTTGCCTAAGCTACGGGTTGGGCAAACTTGAACTCCAACAAACAGGCTCACATTCCCATTAGACCACTTGATTAGACATTTCCCAGGCTGTAGGAAAGTAGAGTTGTTTTCCGTTGTAGAGGGTGAAGCGGTTTCAGGCCCACTCCCTCAAGTTCAGCAGTCGAGACACTTCCTTTGCTGTAGGAAAGTGAAGTTGTTCTCAAATTGGTAAATGGCGCGACTGTTGATGCCCAAGGCTCAGAAACCTGCAGGTTCTAAAGGGCCGCGGCGACCATACATGTCAGAATCGCTATCAACAGGGCCAGGCTCACACCGGACGAGATTTTCAATCTCATGGCGAGCGGCGGCAATCCGGGTGGTTGGGGAGCCTGGTTCTTTGCGACCTCCATTGTCAATCTTACGATCTTCCTCCCTGTCGGATAGACCACAACAAAAGTCACTACCCAAAGCACCAATGAGAGGAGCGCCCCGGTCGACATCCACATGCCGAAGCCGGAGCTTGGAGAGAATACGCTGAAGCTTCCATTCGAAGAAGCCAAAGCCGTGACTAACCCCAAAATCGGAGTCGTGACCGTGAATATTGCGATGAATCTAAGGTATCTTGGAAGCATCTTGACCACGACCTCGTGGCTCGTCGAAGGGGTAAGGTCACCGATGGTCGGGCCGACTATGATCGCGAATAGCATCAAGGCCCCGAACCAGCTCGCTGCGCTGAATACATGTAACCAAACAAGGATGTCATAGAGGGTGGTCATAGCATTCGATTCATGGCCCGGACTTATGAACTGTGCGCATCACCTTTACCGAGTGGAACACACCAACCACTCCTGACATGACGACGAAAGAGAAGAGATTGAATCAGAGTTCTATGGTGCCTGCGAGCATGTATTCGGTAGAATCAGTCAAATACTCTGTTTGATGCGAAGACCATCCGACGCGGCCCAATGTCCCTCCAAAGGATTCGCATCCCATCCCTATCCCATCTGCGCCACCATCTTCTGCCTCTCAATGATATATGAGATGGACTTCTGGCAATCAAGATGCAGAGCCTGAGGCATCGGAGAGGATGGAAGGTCCAGGCGAACGCTCTGCTAGTGGAGTGGTCCCCGCTCTGAGCAGGTGTAAGCCCACGCTTTCCTTCCTTCATCGACGAGATTCTCTTTGCTGGAGGAAAGGGAAGTTGTTTTCAGCTATGGGTGCCCCGCGTCTAACACTTGTCTTTTGGAACTATGGCCTCATAAAGTGAGATTGCGAGTACACCACTCATACGTCGGAATCTATTTAAGTTCTATATCTGTCAAGCACTTTGGAAGGAGTCTGTTGAACAAACCGACAGTCGTAGTCGGCGCAATTGTCCTCATCATTGGAGTCGTTCTTATTGCGGTCGGAGCTGTGGGCGTGCTTCGAGGGCTTACCATCATCACCACTTTTGGCGAACCTCAAAGTGGCGAGTACGTCTCAACAGAGTTAATGCTCAACTCGACCTCCGGTATAGCAGTTACATCTGCAGCTGCAAACGGTGGGCTTATCCCTGCCCAAGATCTGAGCATGGTTAATTCAACCAACGTTGGTCAGTACGCTCTTACACCACATTCAAACGTAGCAGGAACAGTGACTTACACAAACATCATGGGAGATTACTACTACGTAGCTTTCGCATCATCTCAACCGAGTTCGAAGATAGTCGCCACTCCACTCCACGGGGGTACATTAGGCTCTAATCCATTAGTATTGGGCGGCTTCATCGTTATCGTTATCGGTGTTGTTGTCATCGTACTGGGCGTGCGCAAGAAGAGCAGGTAGGAAAGCTAGTGAAAGGAAGAGGGAGAGCGAAGAGATTCCAACCTGCAGAATCCGTAGGCATCTTAGGAATTCCGCGCCATCTGGACAGGTGATTGTTCGATGGCGAGCTCGGTGCCCTCAATCGAGGCCATCAAACTCATCAAGCAGTATGATTCTTTCACCGCCCTCGACAATCTAAATCTGAGGATTGAAGGGGCAAAGTGCGTTGGCTTTCTTGGCCCCAATGGGGCGGGAAAGACCACCACCCTCAAGATATTCACAGATTTGATCCACAGGTCGTCTGGAAAGGCATTGATAAATGGAATAGATGTGCACTATGATAAGAAGAAGGCGCTTGCGGCCGTGGCGGCTTTGGTCGAACGGCCTGAAATCTATCCTTCTATCACGCCAAGGGAGGCCCTGATGATAATCGCGAAGCACCGAGGGGTTCCCGCCGAAATCAGGAACAAGAAGATCGAAGATGCTCTTCACGAAGTACACATGGAAGATTGGAGCGACAAAAAAGTTGGAAAATTCTCAAAGGGGATGAAGCAACGCGTAGACATTGCCTCGACGCTTCTGAACGATCCCGAGATAGTTCTTCTGGACGAACCATCAAGCGGGTTGGATCCTAGAGGGATGAGCGAGGTTCGGGAGATGGTGAAGAATCTCAAGAAACGCAAGAGGCTCATTTTCATGAGTTCGCACCTCCTCTCAGAGGTGATGGACGTCTGCGATGAAGCTGCTCTGATTGACCATGGGAAGCTGCTGGCGTACGATACTATTCAGAATCTCACTCGCAGGTTCTCTGCTGGAGGTTCGGCCTTGGATGTCGGCTTTGCAAGCCCACTCGTAGATAACGAGGTCATAGAAGTGATACGAAAGATACATGAAGTTACGAGCGTAGAGATGTTAGACGACCGAAACCTCAGGTTGAAGTTTGTTGGAAATGCCCAAACTCAGGCACAAATTCTCTCAGAGTTGGTCGCTTTGAGGCTTGGAGTCAATAGCTTCAAGACCGCTTCATCCGCTCTTGAAGATGTCTATCTCAACTTGGTCAAGGAGAATGTCTGAAGGAAGTGCATGGATTGGCTGCGAATCCTGAAGCTCAACCTTTCGAAAGAGCCAACAACAAGGTTCCATCTGGTCTTGCCCAATGCCGTGTGCAAGCCGGATTTGAATTCCTAAACTATGTTCGTTCAGCAAGATTCTACATACTACTTGGTATCGTGGCGACAATCGGAATAGCGATCATGGCAGTGATGTATGTCTACAAACCACCCACGTATCTTTCGTCACCAATGGCGTTCTATTCAGTATGGTGGGGAAACGTGGTAAGTCTGTGCGTAATTCTCACAGGTATTTTCTTTGGTGCGGATGCAATCTCAACCGAGTTTCAGAACAAGACAGGGTATTATCTTCTACCAAATCCGATACGGAGATCTTCTATCTTTATCGGCAAATGGATAGCATCATTCTTAGCGTCCGCAATCGCAATCAGTGTCTACGCCGCAATCACGTTAGCTGACGGGGCAATTTACTTCGGGTCTAACCTTCCTTACCAGTTGGGCGAATCGTTCGTTTTCGCTCTCTTCTACATCTTCCCTATCTTGGGGGTTTCATTCTTCATAAGCTCTGTGTTCAAGAACAATTCCTATTCGATCCTCGTGACTGCCATTCTGCTACTATTTGGGTTTAGCTACATCGCACCACTGATAACCTCTCTGTCGAATTCCGAACCTTGGTATGTTCTAAGTTATGGTGCCGGGATAATCAAGAATGTTCTCTCTTCTTCAGGCTATCCTCCTCACGAAGTCGTGATAGCCGGGTCATCTTCGTTTAACGCGACCATCCCGGAAGGTCTTGCGATCATGTTCACGTATTTCGTTATCACTTTGATCTTGGGTATCACGTTATTTGAGAAGGAGGATTTCGATTGAGCAACCTGAAGCGCTCCTGGAATCTGAGGCGCGCATGGGTCAGTGGCGACATCGAAGACTGGCTTCGCCTCGCGCCTATATCGGCATCTCAGTTGCCTCGATTGGACAATTTCCTTCGCCGTAGGAAAGTGAAGTTGTTTTCGGTTGGGTAAGAGGGAGATCTGAGCAGCGGATACAAGCCCCGACTCTCCCCTTCAAGCTGCAACCCTTCCCCGGTAACACGAAAATCGTCGAGTGGATGGCTGCCGTCGCCCGAACGAAGGAGCGTACGACGAGCCCGTCCGTTCGGTGGCCTGCAATTATTGCATAATATGTGCTAGTTTCTTGCAAAAGGTAGCCCGGCCTGGATTCGGACCAGGGTCACCGGCTCCAAAGGCCAGTATGCTTGACCTGACTACACCACCGGGCTTCAGGCTGACTAGCAGCCCATCTCTAGGTTAATAAGCGCTATCGGGGCGCTTCAGGGCGCCTCTGTGTCTAGCGTCTTGGCGATGAAGTCGGCCGGGTCCACCATCTGTGCTAGCAGCTTCTTGCCGCGATCCTTAAGCTGCATGTTATCCTCGCTCAGAAGTCGCTTGGCGGCCTTGAGCAGTTCTTCGTCACTCGCCACGAGCTCCAGGAGGCCCTTGTTCTCCAAGAACTTGTCGACCAGGGTTGGCCTGCCTGGGAAGTATGAAATGGCTGGGACGCCCAGCAACGCTGCCTCCGCATTCATCGTCCCTCCTCGGCCCACAAGCAGGGTCGCATCCTTGAGCATGTTGGCGCCGAAGAACGGTTCGTCACAGACAACGACATTCCTGCCGATGCTCGAATAGAGCTTCGCCTCCCCCGAGTAACGGGCTAGCACCACGATGCTCTTGTCGGGGAACCTGTCAGCCAGGGAAATCACCGTCTTCAAGGTGTCACCGTTGCTGCCAAGTAGGTAACTCGCCTGCGACTCTTCCACCCTGACGACGATGGAGCCCTTGGCCCTCCTCTCTGCTTCATTGGGTTTGGGCCATCTGTCGGGGTGCTTGATCCAGGCGGCCGCATCTACAGCATCGTAGCGTCTAAGGTCCTCCGCCCTCATCCCAAGGCGGGCCCACACGGAAGGAGGGATCAGCGCTGGCGTGAAAAGGACCTTGGATAATGGAAGCGTCAGCTTGGCGACGGCCATGGCATGGGGGGAATCGTTAGCGGTGTAGTGTGGTATGCCAAGCCCAAAGGCGACCCTTGCCGCCTCCGGCGAGCTGAAGGAGAACGCCAAGTCGAATGTTCGTCCCTCTATCATCTTGGCTAGATCCAACGATCTTCGAAGGCTAGCTTCGAGCTTGGATGAGATAGAGGCTCCTCCGTGGCTTCCCACAAAGGCGACGTCGAGGCCCAGCCTGCTGACAACATACGTCGCGTCGTGGTAGGATCGGGAGGTCTTGAAGACGTCGTGGCCGAGGTCTTGAAGGCTCTTGCTGATCGCGTCGAGGAAGATGAGCTGCTTGGGGGTGAGGGCGTCCATCCAGATTCTCAAGATAGGTCCTCTTGGGATCTCTACTTGGTGGCCGTTATGCGGACGCCCTTAAAGCATTTTGCGGTCCGGGGCCCTTCTCCGCCTTCCTTTCTCGACTTGGATTGCGAACTGTTAAATCTGAACTTCTTGGAGGAACCGTAGACTCGAAGGCGGCTGAATTCTCTAGTTGGATCAAGCCACCATCTACGGCATCAGCGACGTCGGATTCGCGGCTGGACGCAAGCTAGCCTCGGTCGGGTACGAAGTCACCCTGGCAGACGAGAGCCTGAAGACGGCCGTCCACCTGCCGAAGGCGGGAAACGTCGTCCTCTCAGCCCTCTTCGGGGAAGACGCCCTCAATCCAATCATGCCGCTCTCCGAAAGCGTTTCGAAGGCAACGCTGCTGGTCTTCAGTCCCAAGCTCAAGTCCTCCGGGGCAGAGGGTAGGGCAGAGCAGCTCCTGAGGCTAAAGGAGGTCGGCCAGAGCCTGAACAAGGGGTCGACGGTCCTGAACGTGGTCCCGCTCTCCATCGGGGGCAACAAGGCGTTCCTAAGCATACTAGAGGAGCA
>CAYYVT010000092.1:0-5930 GCA_964475215.1 uncultured Nitrososphaerales archaeon | reverse complement strand
TTTCAACCTTGGCTTCGGAGCCCAAACTCCTGGCGATCGAGCCAGGGCGAGGTCCTTGATAACCGAAAAAGTGCGCCAAGTGTACGGATCCTGACGTCCAGTTTCAACATTCCCCAGCTCACGAGGCATTGAAGGGATCCTCGTTTTGCTGGCCTCGGGGCCCTCTTGTTGTCGACGAGTGAGGCGGAATCAACTTGCCGAGGAGGGAGTCTTCACATCGGTTCGTCAGGGGCCCACGCTAAAGTGTCTCTTCGTGCGGTTGCTTCCTTCGAAATAGGGTCGGCTTGAATTCCGGGAGCTGAACGATGAAGGTTCCGACAAGTATCAAGGCCATGCCGAGGACCATAGGGAAAGTGACTTCCTCACCGATGAAATACCAAGAGAGGAGTGCTATCTGGACAAGCATGGTGTTCTGAAGGATTGAAATCTCGAAGGCCTTCAAGGTCTTCAGGGCCACGTTCCAAAGGTAGAAGGCAAAGGCGGTGTTCAAGAGCGCAAGCCAGGCGATTATGACCCAGTCGGTAGGCCTAATGTAAGGCAGGCCTCCTGACGCGAAGGCCGTCATTAACAGCATTATGCTTCCAGCGACCATGGTCAGAGTCGTGAAGCGCAGTGGACCTAGTTTTTCAGCGACCCCAGCCCGTTTGGCCAATATGAGGTAGGCGGCCCAGGCAACGCTGCCCAGCAGTGTTATGCCGACGCCAATCGCTTCGGCGTTCAGCGATTGACCTGAGAAGAACGCCAACACACCCGCCAGGGCTAATCCTATTCCGCCGTATTGCAAAGGCACAGGGGTCTCCCTCAGCAGGGGATATCCCATGCAGAGGACGAAGATGGGAGTGAAGTTCTGGATAAAGGAGGTCGTGACGGCAGACAGGGCATCGAGTGCAAGGAACTGCGCCCCCTGCGCCAACGTGTAGCCCAGAAGCCCAAGGACGATCACCAGGGACAGGTCCTTCCAGGTCAACCTAACATCCCTCTTGGTAGGTTTCACCGAACAGACGAATATCAACACGAGAGAGGCCAAGCTGTACCTGTATGCCGCAAAATCAAGAGGGGGAATCTGAGGCAGGCCCAGCTTGATCAAGACGTATGAGGTCGACCAGAGGAACGTCACCAGTATAGCAGTCGCTTCTGCAATAGAGGGCACCCATTTCATGGCGACCACCCTTACTCTTCCTGAAATGCGAAATTTATATGCTTACCCCAGCGCCGACACTTCTGCTCTCCGCCAAGATGCTTCCATGGGCGCACTCGAGTTGAGCGGCCGTCTAGCCAAGACAGTACAACAACAACGAAAAAAGAAGTTTGAGAGGTCGCCGGTCAGACCCGGCGACCTCCCCTCGTCAGCCCATCACCCTTTCCGTGCGTCTATTGTGAAAAGCTCTGGCCGGCTTCGGTTCCCATGCTCGGCAGGTCAGGGAACTTGTCCTTCATCTTCTGCTCCGCCACTGCAGACGCCTCAGCCAGTATGTGTTCGGCGTCCTCGTTGGCAGCCTCGAAGTTGAGGGTCAAGCCGCCAAGCTGGCCCGCGTCGACCAGTATGCTGCTGAGCACGTTGTTGATCTCGCCTATCTCCTGCTCAGCCTCGGGCATCACGCCGACAAGGCCGGATTTCACGCTCTTGATCACGGCCATGGCGGGGGCGAGAGTGACCACGATGTCACCCAGCTCGGTAGCTGTGTTGAGCCGTAGGACGATCTGCTCGAGGGCTATCCTCGCTGAGGTGACCATCTTGGCCATCTTCCTGATCTCGCTAAGCTCGTTCGCGTAGACCGACGCGTGCTGCATGTCGTGCTTCTGGATGGACGAAACGACCTTGTTGAAGAGCGCGCCGTCCCTCTCCTTCAGTTTGTTGCTTGTGTTCTCGAGCTTCGAAACCTGGATCTGTATCCCTCTTACAGCCTGATCAATTCTCGGCTTTAAAGGACCAGCGGGTCTGACCGCGTCCTTTACCTTCTCCCCAAACCCGGGGGCCTGAGGACTCTGCCATTTCTTACTGAATTCAGACACTGTTAGGCACCTTGCCATCAAGCGGCCTTGAGCACGATTAATCGATGCTGTAACCCGCCGCCCCTGTCACCGCGGTGACAGGACGGACGGTGACAAGCCTAGACCAGATGGTGCAAAAGATTGCACACGGCCTCTTCTAAGCGGAGATGCCCAGTCAGCGACTGGTTTGACAAAGGCCTCCGGCAGCCAGCCGCTCATAGGCGCCCTGAAGGAGTTGGGCCTTACAGAATACGAAGCCAAGCTATACCTCTCTCTTCTCGCTAATGGACCCTCCAGGGTCAAGGATTTGGCCTTCAGTGCGGCAGTCCCTAGGACGAAGTCCTACTCTGCGATAAGGAGCTTGGCCGCGAAGAACCTCGTCAGGCTATATGACAACCCCATGAAATGTAGCGCCCAGGACGTTGAGGAGGGTTTCAGGGAGGCCATGGGGGAGGAGGAGGCGAGGCTCAAGAGCATGAGGACGGCCATAGCGAAGATCAACAAGATGAAGAACAGCTCCCTGAAGGGGAAGAGCCTCGCGGAGGGGAAGTACTACATCTACGTTTCGGAGGAGGCCGGGAGGAAGCTTGTGGAGCTTGTCTCGGAGGCGCGCTACTCCTTTCACGCCTTGGTGGATGGCAGAGGGCTCTCGATGCTGCACGAATGCAGGGAGGCACTGGCCACCCTGAACCTGGGAGAGGCCGACATCAAGGTGGTGGTATCTTACAAGGACCAGGAGCCACTTCAAGAGCAGCTGGGGCTCCCCATCTCTGCAAAGGTGGGACAGGTGATGGAAGGAAGGAACGTGTTCATAATGGACGGGTCGAGCCTGCTGATAACAAACAGCAGCACGGGAAGCGCCCTTTACCTCCCCATCGCGGAAATCGCCGGCTTCTTGGACCACACGCTCTTCTCCCCCTACTGGGACTCCGCCGTGGATCTGGCGCAGTTCATGAGGCTGATGAACCTCAACATAGGAGACGAGCTGCCCTCCATCAAGGGAGATTCGCCTCTACATCAGGCCTTCGTCAAGACCGTAATGGAAGGGATGAACGAGGACGGCCTCAGGAAGCTTGCCACCGACTTCTACCATAGGGTCGCCGTCTCAATCCCCAGCGAGCTTTTCACCATGAGCCCCGACGCAGCGTTGCCTGCCTGGTCGGAGCTCATCAGCCTCTCCCTCGAGGGCAGGGGAAAGGTACGCTATGATAGCCTGACGAAGATGCTCACCTTCGAGGTGACCGAGCCGGCGAAGGTCTTCCCCGAAAGCCTGTGGCTTCTCGCGTTTGTCGGCTACCTAGAGAAGGCCGGAATGCCCCTCAGGATCCTGCAGAGGGTGGGTAACGAAGGGAACCAGATCCTGCAGACCAAGGTGTCCTGGAACATCCTTCAGTAGCGGCGGACTTCGGCCTCGCTGGGCAGGGCGTCACCCCTGCGGCAAGGATTTATAGCCTCCCCCCTACGAGAGGGGCGTCGAGGAGATTAGATTGCCGAGGCAGATCTATGATGCCAAGTCGTTCAAGAAGCTGATTGAGAAGGCTGACGAAGTGAGGGTCGTGAGGGGAGACGAGAAGGTCAAGCTTAAGCTCAAGACAAAGCATCTCCTCTACACTTACGTGGCCGAGAAAGCAGAAGCGGATAAGCTCCTGAAGAACGTCTCGAAGCCCATCAAAGAGATAAAGGCTTAGACGAAATACATCAGGGCGAAAACGCCGAGGGCCAGCAGGAGCGGGATCGTGAGCCCGGGGAGGGCCTTCCGCTTTGTCAGAAGCATCAGGGTAGCCGCGACTCCTGCGTCCATCACGAGCACCATAAGCAAGGCGGCGCCTGGCCCTCCGATCAGATAGGCGGCCGAAGGCACCATCGAGTAGAAGAGCTCATCCCCCAGTCCCATCGAAACGGCCCCGAAGTCGACGCTCAGAGCTCCGAAGGGTACCCGTTCGACCACCTTCTTCAGGGGGCCTCTGCTCACCGAATAGTAATCGTAGAGGGCGAAGACGAGCATGATGAGGTAGATGGTGGGGGGAGTGAACACCAGGGCAAGGTATGATCCCGCTTCGCTGCTTAGGAGGAGCGAGAAGGCTCCCTTCGACATCGACCTCCCGAGGAGGAGGACGCAGAAGCCGAGCGCCCCGACGGCGAGGGCTATGGCAGTCGAAGTATAGAGGTCAAGTCCTGAGAGCAGGAGGATGAGGAAGCTGAGGAATGAAACCAGAAGCGATTCGCCTGCCGCATAGAGGTAGGTAAAGGCCTTCGCCCTGTAGAACTTGAGGAAGAGCAGGCTTCCGACGATGGGGAAGGCCAGGAATATCAGTGAATTCGCCACCGGGCCCGCCTCGCCCCCTACTGGAGCGAAGGAGACCTCCCCCTGCAGGGAAAGCAGTTGGAAGGTGAAAAGCAGGGCCGCCAGCTGTGCGGCCAAGGTGAACAGAAGGACGAGTCGGAGCGTCCCGACTTTCAAAACTTCACGCCTATCTGAGAGAGGCAGTCCTTGCAAAGCATCGGAAGCTTCGAATCGACGTCGAAGGTCGAGTTGGCAAAGCTCATTATGCAGGTGGGCTCCGGGCAGTGCTTGAGCCCGACAAGGTGGCCCACCTCGTGGGCGGCCTCCTTCATCGTCCTTTCCGTCAGAAGGCGCGGATTGGAGTTCACCCTCAACCTCGCAAGGCTCACCACGCCCGCCGCTCGCTGAGGGTCAGCTAGGCCGAAGACGTAGTTAGAGCCCTGGACAAAGAGGTCCCTTTCGGTGACGCCGACGATGAAGTTCGTTCCGCTCGCCTTGGCCATTCCATCCAACCTCTTCAGGATGGTGGCTGCGTCGTACTGCTTCCTCGTAGCGTTGAACTCCCCGTCCTCTAGCGGAACGGGACCGGTGGCAATTGTAGGTCGAAGCTCGAAGACGCCTGCAGCCGTCTCCAACGGCTTGAAATCAGAAATGACGAACGGACCGCCGAGCGGCACGAAAGTGATTGTTCCTCTAGGCTTCAAAGGTTTCACCTGCTTCAGGCGAGGATGCGTCTAGGCCGAGCTCCTCCCTGAGCCGCCTTGCGAACTCTTCGCTGTTCTCCCGCTCACCGTGCACCACTATCACCCTTGGTGAACCCTTCAGCCTCTCCTTAAACAAATCGAACAAGTCAGACATACCCAGATGTGAAGAAAAGTCGAACCTCTGGACATCGGCCGCGACCTTGTACCTCTTCCCGTCCAGCTTGACCTCCTTCTTCTCGAGAAGGGTCCTGCCAGGCGTCCCGGGCACCTGGAACGAGACGATCGCTATCCCGTTCCTCTTGTTTCTGGTCACCGACTTGTTGTAGAAGGTGGAGAAGCCCCCAACCAGCATTCCAGCAGGAGAAATGATGACGGCCGAATCCGTGACCGCGCGCCTCCTGGCCCCCCAGTCCTCTACGAACTGGACCTTGTTCAGGGCTCTTTCAAGGAGCTTCGGATCCCTCACGGAGCCAGGGTTCTCCATGAGGATTTGGTTCGTCTTCAGCGCCATTCCGTCCATGTAGACCCTGTGCTTGAAGCCGTGACTGTAAAGTATGCAGGCGAGTTCCTGAGCCCTGCCCACCGCGAAGGAAGGTACCAAGAGGGTTCCTCCGTCCTCGACTATCCTCTGGGCGTACTTTACGAACCTCTCCTCTTCCTTCTTGCGGTCCGGGTGGTCCGCCTGAGCATAGGTGCTTTCTGTGATCACCAGGTCGGCTTCCAGACCATCGACGTCAGCGGGCGAGAGCAGTTGGGTGGGAGTACGATTCATGTCGCCAGTGTAGATCACCCTCTTCTCTCCTTCGACCGTGGTGATGACGCTCCCGGGTATGTGACCGGCATCCCTGAAGGTGACATCGAGGCTCCCCACCTTGAAACCTTCATTGAAGCCATGAAGGGTGGTCCTTTCCGCCATGTTGGAGATGGCGTCCTCGTCGAAGGGAAGTATG
>CAYYVT010000091.1:0-4958 GCA_964475215.1 uncultured Nitrososphaerales archaeon | reverse complement strand
GATACGTGAAGGAGTGAAGGGCCGTCTTCGAATGTTGGTCAATTCGAAGGTGCCCCCCGGAGATGGTGGCATAGCCCTGGGCCAATGCGCCCTAGCAGATTCTGGGGACTAGGTTTCCAGCAGGAGCCTCGAGGATTCTGTAGCCGCCGATGCCGCTCTTCAGGAGGACTATGCCGCTGTGCTCCTTAGGCTGCCTGGCCTCTCCTATGATGGCGGCCTCAGGGGCTCCGCTCTTCCTGAGGGTCTTCAGGACATCGTTTGCGACATCGGGCCTAACCCCCAGCACCGCTGCCCCTTCGTTGGCGAGGTAAAGCGGGTCAATCCCCAACATCCCGAGGTACTGGCGGACGCTCTCCCTGACGGGGATGGAGGTCTCCTCCACGGCTACGACCGTCCCACTCCCTTTCGCCCAGTCGTTCAAGGTCATGGCCAAGCCGCCTCTGGTGGGGTCCCTGGCCGCATGGAGGGCTTCCCCGAACCGCTCGATGATGGGAAACATCAGCGAGGTAAGGGGTCGGGCGTCGCTCTTCAAGCCAGACTTCATCACGTCCACACCCTGCTGAAGGGCCAGTATCGTCGCGCCATGATCGCCCATGGTGCCCGTCACGATTATCTTATCGCCCGCCTTCAGCTCCGCATCGACGATGGGCCTCTTTGCGAGGCCGAGTCCGACCGTCGTTATGACGATCTTGTCCAGCTGGCCCTTCGGCATGGTCTTGAAGTCCCCCCCAATGAGGGGCACGGCCTCCTTACGAAGGGTATCCATCAATGAATCCAAGAGCTTCGACAGCAGGTCCAGGTCGAAGCCCTCCTCCACGACGGCCGAGTCGAGGAGCGCCAAGGGCCTCCCACCCATCATGAGCACGTCGTTGATGCTGCCCGACGCGGCGAGGCTCCCTATGTCTCCTCCGGGGAAGATCAGGGGGTTCACCGTGTACGCGTCGACGGTGGCGACCATGTACCCATCTCCGACGGGGATGGCCGCGGCGTCGTCGGGCGAATCCAGACCCACCCCTCCCTTGACCGTCTTCATGCTACGCTCCAGCCTCCTGAAGAGCATCTCCTCAAGGAGGGCCTGAGTCTCCTTTCCACCTGCTCCGTGCGCCAGCGTCACGAAACGCCGACCCATGCGTCCATTCAACCCTTGGGCGTGCGACCCAGCAGGCCCTTCAGGGACCTATCAACTTCCCTCTCCGCCCTGACCTTCGGGACTCCCGCGTCCACTTCCAGCTGTATGGCGATGTCCCTATAGTACGTGAAGCTCTCGAGGAACTCCTTCTCGCTCAGCTTGGTGATGGCCGTGCCCGCATGGACGAGCACGTAGTCGCCCACGGAGAGCTCCTCGGGGGTGGCTGCGAGGACCTCCCTCACTGTCCCTCCACCGAAGTCCACCTTGGCGATCATGTCGTCTATTGCGACGACCCTCGCGGGTACCGCCCAGCACATCTAGCCTTTCGCCTCCGTTTCGGCAGCGACCTGATCGGCCAGCCCTCCCCCTCCATACCTGGCCCAGACGGCGCAGGTCCCCTCCGACGAAACCATGCATGGGCCGTAGGGCTTCTCCGGGGTGCATGCGACGAGGAAGAGCGGACAGTCCGTCGGCTTGATCAGGCCCAAGGTGACCTCTCCGCAGCGGCATCCTTCCGGGAGGTCCTCCGTCCAGGTCTTCTTCGTAGGGTCCTCTATTCCAAAGCGTGACTTCGCGTCATTCTTCGAATACTCCTCACGGAGCTCGAGGCCGCTGGCCGGAATCACGCCTATCCCCCTCCAGGCGGCGTCAGCCTCCTTAAAGACCTTCGAGATGGAGGCCATGACCTTCTCGTTTCCGTCCCAGGCAACCGCCCGTCTGTATTCGATCTCCACCTTGTGTTCTCCGCGAGATATCTGGTTGAGAAGCCCAGCGATGGAGATGAGCAGGTCGAGGGGCTCGAAGCCGGAGACCACGGCCGGCGTGTTGAACCGTTCTGCGATGGGGCTCCATGCCGAGGCTCCCGTTATCACCGACACGTGCCCAGGGGCTATGATTCCATCGACGCCTCCGACCTTATCCAGCGCGAAGGCGGCTGCTGGAGGGGTCAGGCGTAGGGCGCTCAGGAAATACAGGTTCCCGGGGAGCATCCCATGGGCAAGCGGCTCCGAGTAGCTCGGCATAGTAGTCTCGAAGCCAATCCCCAGGAACACGCAGTCCCTCCCATACTCTCTCGCGTCTTTCATGGCGTCCAGGAAGCTGTAGACTACCTTGACGTCACCTCCCAGGGCCTTGGCCTCTTCTAGGCTTCGTGCGTTGGAGACCGCCTTTGTATTGGGGAGCCTAAAGGCGTCTCCGTAGGAGTAGATCCTAACCCCTTCAAGCGCCAGCCTGATGCAGGTGTCCACGTAGTTCGCCGGAGTCACGCAGACGGGACACCCTGGCCCGGAAATCATCTCAACGTTTGCAGGGAGGAGGCTCCTGATTCCGTAGTGGGTGGTCGTCCACTCGTGCGTGCCGCAGAAGTTCATGATCCGAATGCGGTCCCTCCCCTTCGCCTTCAGCTCGGCGGCCATCGCGCCTATGGTCTTGGCTATGTTCCCAGCAACTTCCGCATCCGCCCTGAAGTACCTCTCGACGTCAACGGAGAGGTCTCGTCGAGCCTTAGGCAACCGTGCTCAAAGCCCCGGTGACCGAGATAAGGCTTTTGCTTCATGCCAGCCTTGGCGAGAAATTATAATAGATTCGACCTCCTGCGTCTGCTGGAGTCAGCGAAATGACCCTCGCTCTCGTTGGCCTCGGCGTCCAAGGGATCGACGGCATCCCCGTGGGGGCCCTCGAATTTGTCCGCAGATGCGATCATGTCTACGCCGACGAGTATACAAGCCCGTGGCCGGACGGGCTCATCACAAAGGTGGAGGAGCTAATCGGCTCGAAGCCATCCAACGCCAGCCGCACCCTTCTCGAAGACGGAAGGAGGCTTCTGGAAGAAAGTGAGAAGGGGGACACCGCGGTCCTTTGCGTCGGAGATCCGCTCGTGGCCACGACCCACATGACGCTGAGGCTGCGGGCCCTGAAGCTAGGAGTTGGGGTTAGGATCTTCTACTCCTCAGGCGTCTTAAACGCCATCTTTGGCGAGACAGGCCTTCATCCTTACAAGCTAGGCAGGGTGATCACCCTCGTCAGGTCGAACCCGGCCACACTCGGCTCAGTATACTCCGCGGTCAAGGAGACCCTGAACCTTGGGCTTCACGTCCTCCTGTTGCTGGAATACAGCCACGACGAAGGGTTCGCCCTCGAGCCGTCCGAAGGCCTCAGAATGCTCAGGGAAGTTGAAGCCTCCTACAAGCTCGGCGTCTTCCCCGACGATCGCCTCCTCATCGTGGCGTCCCGGCTGGGATGGAGGAATCAGTCGGTTGTGGCTGGCCGGCTTGGGGACCTTGGCGCGAGGGACTTCGGCCCTCCCCCGCATAGCATCCTCGTCCCTGGAAGCCTTCACTATACGGAGTCCGAAGCCCTTTCGGCGCTCACCGGATGCGACGCGGGATTGCTGTCGTCGTCCAAAACAGGGCTGGTTCCCCCGAGCAAGACAATTGTAGATCGGACCATCGCGAAGACCAAGGCCGCGCTGAAGGTGGCCATGGAGCTGGCCACCCAGCCGTCCATGCCCGACCTTTCCGGTGTCTTTGAAAACGTTGAGGCATACCTCTCGGACGCCGACCGCTTCCTGTTGGAAGGAAAGCCCGAGCTTGCCCTGGTGGAGGCGGGCTACGCAGAAGGCCTGCTGGATGCCCTCAGGCTGCAGGGAATCCTGAAGATGACCTGGTAACAAAGGTCTTATTACCCACGAGAGAGTGCGACAATCCCGGCCGTCCATGCCCGGAAGCATTCTAGTGAGGAACGCTGCCGTTGCCACATTTAACGACCGCTTCAAGCTCCTGAAAGACTCCAGCGTCTATGTCGAAGACGGCCGGTTCGTCAAGGTCGGGCGGCCCGAAGAGGTCAGGCCTTTGGCCGTCCACCCAGATATCGACATCGATGGCCGGGACAAGCTGGTGATGCCGGGACTCGTGAACACGCACGTCCACTTGGCCCAATCCCTCCTAAGGAGCGCCGTCCCCGACGACGTCACCCTCCTGGAGTGGCTGACCAAATGGGTGTGGCCACTTCAAGGCAGCTTCGAGGAGGAGGACGGGCTCGTCAGTGCCCAACTTACGCTTCTGGAGATGGTCAAGACTGGAACTACGGCATTTGTCGCTACGTCAATCAATGGAAGGTACGGCCCGCAGGGCATCGCCGAGGCCGTCCACGGATCCGGACTGAGGGCAGCCCTCGGCAGGCAGGTCATGGACATCCCTGCCTATGCCTCCAAGAAACAGACCCTTCCGCCCGGCCTCAGAGAGGAGGCTGAGGACTCACTGAGATCTTTCAATGAGCTGTACAGGAAATGGAATGGCAAAGATGGGAGGCTGTGGGTTTGGCTATCTCCCAGGACCCCTGGCGCCTGCAGCGACCGGCTCTTCACGCGGTTGGCGGAAACGCTCGAGGAGCGCCCCACAGGTCTCACGATGCACCTTGCGGAGATAAGGGACGACATCTCCTACTTCAGGGCGAGGGGCACCACGCCGGGCAAGTTCCTAGCCAGAATGGGCCTCCTAAGGGCGAGGACGGTGTACGTCCACTGCGTATGGCTGTCCGAGGCGGACATCAGGCTCTTCGCCAGGGGCGGAAGCACGATCTCTCACAACCCTTCTTCCAACATGAAGCTCGGCTCCGGCATCGCCCCAGTGGCGATGATGCTCAAGGAGGGCGCCAACGTGGCCCTAGGCACTGACGGGGGGCCTAGCAACGACACCTACGACATGTTCAGGGAGTGCAGGCTGGCCTCATTGCTTCAGAAGGCAGCCCTTCTTGATCCAAAGGCCCTCGGCCACCAGCAGGCCCTCCGGATGGCCGTGACCAATGGATGTAGGGCATTGGACCTTGAGAA
>CAYYVT010000090.1:0-3523 GCA_964475215.1 uncultured Nitrososphaerales archaeon | reverse complement strand
CCGGTGGGTCCCCCTCCAAGGCCTTTGCCACTCCGGCGTAGAAATCCCGCCGTTTGGCGGGACAGGAGAACGCCGACACGGTGGAGAAGTAGCCCTCCTCCCCGATTTCGAGCCTGGGAACGAAGCACTTCAGGAACTCATCGCTAAGGTTGCTGCAGATGATGAGGCGATAGCTCTCGGAAAGCGCCCTCAGCGAAGGCACGTCTGGGTACGTCTTCATCCTGGCGGCGGTTTCGGCGATGGAGCGGTCTAGCTGGTCGCCTATGCCGAACCTCTCGAACCAATACTTGGGCAGGTACCAACGAAGCTTGTCCTTTCCCACCTCCTCATAGGCGGTGTAGACCTCGTCCTTGGCTTCGGAGAGCCATATGCCCTGCCGCTTCGAATACAGCTCCGGCACAAGCTCGAGCCAGAAGTAGTCCACAAGGTCAGGGCTGACCAGGGTTCCGGAGAAATCCAATGAAACGACCCTGACCAAGGGTTCTCGTTGCCGCTTGAAAATGGGTGCATTTAAAGCTTGGGCTTTCGTCCTTCGGCTGAGGGCATCGAAGGGCTCAAGCTGCCTTCCTGAGGTCGGAGAAGTACTGACGAAATCCCGTCACATGCATTGTTATGACCCATCTGGTCAACTCGTCGGCGGGTATCCAGCTATACGAGGGATCGGACCCAATGATGTCCTTGACTACCTCGGCCATCCCCTTCTGCTCCGGCTCGCGGCCAAGGAGGTCGTGCCACGCCATGTACGTCCTCCTATTGAGTTCGAACAGGCCGGAGACGTCAGATTGAGGGCCGTAATGAGGTATGAGGAGGCGCCGGGGGGCCTCGGCCTGGAGCTCGCCCATCGTCTCCATCGAATCTTCATACCTGAAGGACGGGAGCGGGCTGGCGGGCCATAGGGTCCCCCTCTCCTGAACATACATGCCCACGGAATCGCCGGTGAACAGGGAGCGGCTCTCGAGTTCCAGGACCGACATGTGGAATGGCGCGTGGCCGGGGGAGTAGAGCATCTTAAGGCGGTTCCCTCCGACGGAGATGACTTCTCCGTCCACCACCTCCCTTATCCTGTCGGCGGGCGCGGCCTTCATCTCTCCCCAGAGCCTGTATAGCGGCCCCAGGACCATCTCGGCGCCTTCGGAGAGGCGCTGTGGGTTCGCTATGTGCTTGCCACCGCCACGATAGACCAAGATGGTAGCGTTGGGGAGTCGCTCTATCAACTTCCAAGCTCCCCCCGCATGGTCAAGATGCACATGCGTTGCGATGAGATACCTGATCGACGCCAACGGGACCCCGCTTCCTTCGATCAGGGCCAAGGTCTGCTCCGCCGCATTGGAGGGGCCAGGTTCCACGAGCGCGTATTCGTTACCCCCACCGACCAAGTACGTCGAAAGGACAGGAGGGGTCCCTACGGTCCCGAGGAAGTGGACGCCGTCGGCCAGCTGGGTCATCGCGAAACAAGGTCGAGGGGAGGGCGAAATATACCTTCTTCAACTCCCCCGCCCCCTAGGGGTTCAAATAAAGCGCCGCCCTTCGCATGGAGGGTTGCAGGAAGAGCCTCCGGAACGAAGGTTGGAGCGGGCCGCAATCCTGGCAGTGGCGGAGCTCAGGCATATGGAGGCCCCTACGCGCCGAGACGTGCAGCTTACCAAGCAGCGGTGCGCCGCCACCTGCGGCTCTCCCTTCATACCCCGAAACTCCGACCTCCTCAGGCATATCTCGGAGGAGGAATCGAATCTAAGGTGTCTCCTCGCCATCAAGGCGACCCGAAACGTGTCGGGAGTGGCTGTCATCGCGGCCATGTCCAGGCCCGGCCCCTGCCCGCCTCAGGCCAAGTGCATCTACTGTCCGGGGGGAGTCGACGTGGGGACGCCCAAGTCCTACACTGGCAAGGAGCCTGCGGCCATGAGGGGGGCCCAGAACGACTACGATTCGTATAGGGAGGTGCGCAACAGGCTGGAGCAGCTGGAGGATACGGGGCACAGCGTCGGCAAGTGTGAGCTCATCGTGATGGGGGGGACCTTCCTGGGATTCGACCCATGTTATCAGGAGGAATTCGTGAAGGGCCTCTATGATGGGCTCAACGGCATGAAATCTTCCACGCTCGAGGACGCCATGAAGGTTAACGAAACCGCGAGGGACCGCTGCGTGGGGCTCACCTTCGAGACGAGGCCCGATTGCCTCGGCGAGCTCGAGATGAACCTTCTCCTCCGGTACGGCGCCACCAGGGTCGAAATAGGAGTGCAGAGCCTTGACGACCGAGTGCTCCGGCTGGTCAACCGCGGACATGGGACCGAAGAGACGGCCGAAGCTTTCAGGGAGGCCAAGGATTCGGGCCTCAAAGTGGTGGCTCACATGATGCCGGGACTTCCGGGCTCATCGATTGAAGGGGATCTCGAGTCGTTTAGGAGGCTTTACGATGACGCCTCATTCAGGCCTGACATGGTCAAGATCTACCCCACCTTGGTGATAGGCTCTGCACCGCTCCATCGGATGTACGTCGAGGGGAGGTACTCCCCCTATTCTCTTGATGAGATGGTTGAGCTCGTTTCAAAGATCAAGGAGATTACCCCCAGATGGGTGAGGATCATGAGGGTGCAAAGGGACGTTCCTGCCTTCATGATCGAAGCGGGCGTAAGAGCCAGCAACCTTAGAGAGCTTGCGAAGGCCAAGCTCGAAGGAAGGGGAGGGAGATGCAGTTGCATAAGATGCAGGGAGGTCGGGATCAGGAAGGTGGACCCTGGTTCGCCCAAGGCCTTCAACTTGGAGGTCGTCAAGTACGGGGCGTCAGGCGGGGATGAGGTGTTCCTCTCGTATGTGGACGCCGACGATTCGATCGCGGGCTTCGCGAGGATGAGGGTCCCGGGCGAAGGCCCCCGAAGGGAGGAGATCGGCTCCAGATCTGCCATTGTGAGAGAGTTGAAGGTGTACGGCAGGCTGGTCGCCGTCGGCAGCCGGGCAGAAGACGGCTGGCAGCACAGGGGCTACGGGCGCATGCTCATGGCGGAGGCCGAGAGGGTCGCGGCCGGCGAATACGGGTCTGATGAGTTGATCGTGACCAGCGCGGTGGGGACGAGGGAATACTACGCCAGGATGGGTTACTCCAGAAAGGGCGCCTACATGGCGAAGGATCTGCGAGGAAGAGGGGACTAGCTCCAGCCCTCTTCGGTTCCCCTGGCGTAGACGTCCCAGTACCTCTCACCAGGAAGCCGAGCCGAAGAAAGCCTGAGCAATGCGTCCTTTTCGAGGGCTGCCAGCGCCCCTTGGCGCACCTCTCCAACCTCGAAGGATTCTATCCCTCTCGCGGCCAGGGTCTCCTTCAGACGGTTCGCCTTGGCCGGACGGCATGCCATGACGAGGGCCCCTTCGCTGAGGGTCTCCATCGGGTTGAGCCCGAAAAGCGAGCAGACCTTGGCGACGTCCTCTTGGACGCGGAGGAGACCTAGGTTGACCGCCAGCTCCTTTCCCGAAGCGGCGGCGAGCTCGGCCAGGGCCTCCACGACACCCCCTTCCGTGGCGTCGTGCATCG
>CAYYVT010000089.1:0-1897 GCA_964475215.1 uncultured Nitrososphaerales archaeon | reverse complement strand
GTTGAGGACCTGGAAGGGCCTTCCATACATCTCCTTCTCATCGAAGTTCACCGAATCCACCGGCGTCCCCTTCCAAAGCAGGTAGAACCGCACAAGGTCTACCGAGTGCCTTTGAAAGAGGGGGATGGCTTCCTCTGAATTCCCCTTGCTCTTGCTCATCTTCTCGCCCTTTTCGTCGAGCACGTGGCCTTGGAACAGGAACGAGGAATAGGGGGCCTGGGCCTTCCCCGAAAGTATGACGTTCTCCACCAGCAGTGTGTACGCCCACCCCCTCGTCTGGTCGATCCCCTCCGTAAGGAATGGAACTGGCACCAAGGAAGCGTACTCCGCGTCGGTTTGGCCGGCGAAGGGAGCCGCCCCACTGTTGTGCCAAGTGTCTAGGACGAAAGGTTCCCGGTGGGCCCTGCCTCCGCACTTGGCGCATTTGACGACCACCCTGTCGATCCAGGGCCTGTGAAGCTCGAAGCCGGGGCCGTCGGGGAGCTCCACCGCAGCGTCCAAAATGGCATTTCGGCTGAACAGGGCCGTCTTCTCACCGCAATCGTCGCAGGACCAGAGCGGGAGAGGAGCACCCCAGACCCTCTCCCGGGTTACGTTCCACGGGCGCGCCTCCTTGATGATCTCCAGGAACCTGTTTCTTGGTCCTTCGTAGAAGTATTCGACCTTTTCGGCCGCCTCCACGGTCTTGTCCACGATCTTCTCAACCCAGTAGAAGTACTCCCTCCTGAGCATGTAGACGAGCTTGTGGTGAGATCTCCAGCACGTGGGATACTCATGGCTGATCTTCGAGTATCCGACGACGAGGCCCATCTCCCTCAGATGGGCGACCACGTCTTCGTCCGTGTCTCGAACGAACTTGCCCCTGAATGAGCCGGCCTCCTCGGTGAACTTCACTTCATCGTCGATGGGGTTGAATATGGGCAGCTTTCTCCTTGAGGCGACTTCGAAGTCGTCCTCCCCATTGGCTGGGGCCATGTGCACGATCCCCGAGCCCGTCGTTGGGTCCACGAAGTCCTCCGCGACGACTAGGTGGACCTTCCCTTCTTCAGCGAGCCTTCGCTGGGCAGGGATATAGTCGTTTAGGGGTGGTTCGTATCTCTTCCCTTCGAGCTCGGACCCCTTGACGGTCCGGACATTCCTAAGTCCCTCGAGCTCCAAGGTCGATTCAAGCTCCGCCAGCCTGGCTTCCCCCACTATCCACGTTTCCCCTCCCACCTTGACGTATGAGTAATCCGCGTCTGGGTGGACCCCGATGAGCTCGTCCGTCACCACGGTGAAGGGCATGGTCGTCCAGACCAAGAGGAAGGCGTCTTCGCCCACGACCTTCGCTTTGTAGTACAGCGAGGGGTCTGTCACCGTTTCATAACCCTGGGCCACCTCACTATTGCTGAGGGAGGTCTGGCAGCTGGGGCAGTAGGCCACCACCCTGAAGCCCTCGCCCAAGAGCCCCCGATTGTAGGCCGCCTCCATGACCTTCCACTCCCTCTCGATGTACTCATCCTTGAACGTCCAGTAGCCGCCGTAGTCGAGGAGGAGGCCGATGTAGGAGTCGGCCATGAGCCAGGACGCGCTGTACTTCCTGACGAGTTCCTTGCAGGCGGCGACCAGCTTCTCCTCTCCAATGGCCTTCAGGTTCTCCGTCTTGTTGCCCTTCAGGCCCAATTCCTTCTCCGCCTGCAGCTCCACGGGGAGTCCCTGGGTATCCCAGCCCGACCTGAACAGGACGAGCTTCCCTGACATGGTCTCGTGGCGATGCCACAGGTCCTTGAATATCCGTCCTCTAGCGTGGCCAATGTGCGGCTCGCCGTTGAGGGTGGGCGGCCCTTCGACGAAGCCGACCACAGGTGCACCCCTCCTGGCCTCGGCTATCTGGGCCTTCACCTTCGTCTCTTCCCAG
>CAYYVT010000088.1:0-4897 GCA_964475215.1 uncultured Nitrososphaerales archaeon | reverse complement strand
CTAGGCAGAGATGACCCCTCAGCGCCGTAGCCCGCTTCAGGAGCTCTTCGAACTCGCCATCGAGCGGCTCGTTGGTCATCACCTTTGGGATAGGGAGAAGGTCACTTATCAGCGCGTCGTAGCTCTCGCTGATTTCGGACGCCTATTTTGATGGCCCGAGTTTCTCCAGCGTCTCGGCCCAGTTTATGAAGCAAAGAGCCAGGATGTCATCCAGCTCCCCCTTCGGGGGCTCCTCGGAATCCATGCTCGCTCACTCGCCCAGGTTAGCCTTGAAGAAGCGTATAGCTCGCACCCAGGCGTCCTGTGCGGCCTCCCTGTTGTAGGAGCGCCTGGTGTCGTTGAAGAACGCATGCATCGCGCCCTGGTAGATCTTCAGCTCGAATCCCTTCTTGCATTTGACCATGGCGCCCATTAGCTCGGGGAGGCCCGAGTTGAGGCCGACGTCCTCGCCGCCGTAGAAGGCGAGCACGGGGATGTTCAGTTTCTCGATCGCCTCGGGAGGCTTGGGAGCCTGTCCGTAGAAGACCACGGCCGCCTGCAAGGACCCCATGGTGGCCAGCTGGAAGGTGAGGCCGCCGCCCATGCAGAAGCCCGTGCCACCCACCCTCTTGGGGTCCACTTCTGGACGCGACCTGAGGTACTCGAGCGATGCCTGAAGGTCCTTGAGGAATACTTCGGTCCTGGCCTCTCCTCCTCCCAGGACCAGCCCCAGCACCTTCCTGTCAGCCTCGTCGGCTCCCGCCATGATCTCCTCCATGAATTTGGGGTCGCGCCTTCTCTCTGGTGGAACCCCCCACACCCTTCCCATGGCCCTCTCAAGGCCCTGGGGCGTCAGGACCTCCTTCTGGCCGGGGCGAGAATAGAGGTGCGGTGCAAGGACCACGAACCCCTCTCTGGCGTATCTTGAGGCGACGTCTCTGATGTGGCCATCGAGCCCCCAGACCTCATGGACCAGCAGTAATGCGGGCCTGGGCTCCGCCGACGCGGGCAAGGCCAAGCAAGCCTCGACCTGAGAGCCGTCGAACGTCTTGAAGCTGACGTCCTGTGACGAGGGAGGTGACATGGCAACGCCGACGTGCACAGTGGATATAAGCGATGTCCGGAATACGCCCCTTCGAAGGACAGGCCCTCGACGCCGGGGGAAGTCGCTTGAATCCGTCTTGGCCCTGTCCAACCCGCCCATTTGGCGGTGATGGCAGGCCCTAGCCTCGTGGGCCTTCTCACTCAATGGGCGGGCTCAACTTTCGGCCCAGTCGTGGCATTTGCCCTGGTGGAAATGCGATCTGCCAGGAGGCCGTGGGAGGCGATTCATGAAATATTGGTGCGGGCTGCCGAGCCGTGCGACTTAGCATCAAAGCAGATAAGGCAGGGCGAGACCGAGCGTCCAGTCTTGCGGTACCTCTTCTCAGGGCGCCACAGGCCGTCCTGGCAGGCCTCGCTCAGTCATCCTCCGGGAACTCCCGGGGTGATGGACCCGCAGCCGCGGCCGAGAGGCTCAACCCGACGGAGGGCATGAGAGGGCAGAGCCGATGGAACCCCTGAGCATGTGCGTTAATACCCAGACCCCCCTGATGAGGTTCAATCCTTCGTGGGCTCAGAAGGCTCCCGAGGGACCGACGCGCGAGGCGCCTCTGGACATGAAGCTACTCACGGAGGACACCGACTACGAGTTCACCCCTGGAGGCGTGACCAGGATGGTCTTTCCTCTGCTGAAGAGGATGATGGCCTCGCACACTCTGAAGGACGCCACATGGGTGTCCCTCAACCCGGTGGGCCCGAAGAGTTCCACCTTGAGTGGAATCGAGTTTCGCAACGTGCTCATGGAGCAAGAAAGGTTGGCGGGCTACGGCAAGACGAAGGAGGCGATATGGGGCACGGTCCACGGCCTCCTCCCCGATTCGAACTCAGAGGACATCTTCTGGAGGGACGACTTCACCGACTATGCCTACTACAACCGCCTCTCCGCGGAGCTGATCATGAACCTCGACTCGGAGAAGGACTTCGACATCTTCTACGTCCACGACTTCCAGCAGCTCCCCATGGGCCACATGCTGGGAACCTTGAAGCCCAAGGTCTTCCGCTGGCACATCCCCTTTGACCAAACGGCGATACCCAAGCTCTGGGAGGAGCCGCTATCCACGTATCTGAACAGCTACGATATGGTGATTGCGAGCAGCAAGAGGTACCTGGATTCGCTGAAGGAGTTCGGATACAACGGCGCCTCTCGTCATGTGTACCCGTACGTGGACCCCGGCGACTACTCCCGTCCCACCAGGGCCCAGATGGACGCGCTCCGGCGCAGGCTTGGAATCGCCCGGGGCGAGAAGGTCGCCCTCGTGGTGGCGAGGATGGACCCGATCAAGGGCCAGGACAGGGTGGTGAGGGCCATGGGCATCACGAAGAGGCGCTGTCCCGCACTGAAGCTCCTGCTGGTGGGCAACGGCAGCTTCTCCAGCTCGGCAGGCGGCCTAAAGCTCTCAAAGGGCGCGGCCTGGAGGGCCTACCTCCAGGAACTAGCACGGAGGCTCGAAGTCGAAGACAGGGTCATCTTCGCAGGCCACCTGAGTCAGGCTGAGCTGGACGCGGCATATCAGCTCTGCTCCTTTACGGTGCTGCCATCGGTGCAGGAGGGCTTTGGCTTGGTCGTCATCGAAGGCTGGATACACCGTAGGGCGGGCATCGTAAGCAGGGGGGCCGGGGCCTCTGAGCTTATTCGGGAAGGCTCTAATGGCCTGCTTTACGACCCCGACGACGTGGAGACTCTCGCTGAGCATATGTGTAGGCTGGCGGCAGATCGGACCCTGGCCGACAGGATGGGAGCGGCGGGCCGGGCGGATTCCAGGCGATGCTACGTCGATGAGGGGGTAAAGGAGGAGTCCAGCATCATAATGGGGCTGGTGTGAATGGAGGTCCTCCAGATCTCGGTTTCGGAGCTGCTCATCCCGGTTGCTTCCTTCCTCATAATCATCTTGGGCACATGGGTGACGGCCTACCTCGTGGGGGTCATCGTCTCCAGGCTGATGTACAGAAGCGCGCCCTTGGTCTCAGCCCAGGCGAAGAGGCTCGTCCGGGCGTTCATCTGGTTCGTCGGCCTACTGCTGGCTGTCGAACAGCTGGGCCTCCACGTTGAGCTCCTTCTATTGATAATTGGGCTCTTCGGCGGCGCGCTCATAGTAGCCAACAGGAGCTTCCTCGAAAACATCTCGGCCCGATACTTCTCGGACCTATACGTCCCCATCCGCGTGGGGGACTACGTGGCGGTCGGAGGCCACGCGGGCCGGGTGATAGAGATGAACCCGATGTCTACGATTCTGCTTTCAGCGGACGACCAACTGGTCTGCGTGCCGAACACCGTCTTCGTGAAGGAAGCCGTCGTCAACGCCACCCCCCAGGCCTGGAAGGAGCTCACCATACCGATAGTCGTCGGGGGGGATGTGGACATCCCCGAATTCGAGCGGGCTGTCCTTAGGAGCAGCAACAAAATACGAATCCACCTTGATCAACGCTTCCCCCCGGTGCTGAGCGTCAAGTCGAGGACGCCTCAGTCGGCCGAACTCACCCTCACTCTCATGGTCAAGGAACCTGGGAAGAAGGAGGAGATTTCAGCGGAGATGAACCAGCGAATAGCGGACATCCTGGAAGAGGCGAAGAAGAAGGGCAGCTGACGGCCCGAGGGCGTCTTCAGCGCATGCTCGGAGCCCCGGAAAAGTTCGAACTAGGTTAGGGGCCGCCCCAACGGCCAAGGGGATTGTCCTCTTCCTGACGTCGGCCTGTCATTGCGGGCCCCTACCCCCATCTCGCCCTGCGGTCGAAAGTCAGATATATCGTCCCTGTCATAGGGGCCTCGTAGGAGAGTTATTCGGACTTGAGTAGGGCCGACGAAATCACGAGCGAGGTAAGGAAACTCGTTCTCACTTGCAAGGCGCTGGAAGCCCAGCTCCAGCAGTCAATCCCGAAGAAGACGCATGAGGAGGAGATGGCGAAGCTGAGGCTGCAGATCGAGGACCTGGAGCGGCAGGTCAACCTCACGAAAGCGGACCTCGAGAGGACCGTCAGCGTAGGTGGCAGGCTCAGCGCCCTTGAAGCTAGAATCGGCACCCTCTACGATGCCGTCGGCGCCCAAAACCAAGAGGTCAAGGCCCTGTCCGGGAAGCTTTCGGAGGCCACGGTACCCTCCTCCCTGCATGCTGAAGACCTCGCCCGAATCCAGCAGCTCGAAGAGCAGGTCTACTCGATGGTCCCGAAATCCGACCTCGAAACCCTCCAGGGCCAGCTGGCGAACTCGGTGCCCAAGGAGAGGCTGGAGGAGATGGAGAAGGCCCTGTACGATACCGTCCCCAGGGCGCGACTTGCGGAGGCCGAGGCTAAGATCGCGGAGCTTCAGGCGGCTCTTGCGGATGCGGTGCCTCGCGCCACCCTCGAAGAGCTGAAGGAAAAGATAGCTTCAATGATGAAGGAGGCTCCCGCGGTCGAGGGCGAGGCAGGGGCCCCCACCCACGAAACCTGAGCTTGCGAGCCCGACCGTCGAGGCCTCACCTCGGCTGCATTCTTCGAAGGGCGCATCCAGGCTCACCCGGTCGAGGGGATCACTCCCCTCACCACCTCACTCTCCCTGCTAGAGGTCGCAGACAGACCCGGGGACTCGCGGGAAGGGCTGGACCTCGCCCACATGCTTCGCGTCCACGATCCAGCTGACGAGCCTCTCGACGCCTATTCCTCCGCCGGCCGTCGGGAGCAGCCTATGCTCCTTTGCCAGCTGGAGGAAGACGGAGTAGTTCTCCTCCCTTACGCCATCCTTCTTCATCTTGGCGCGAAGCCTCTCGAAGTTCCACTCCCGCTTGGCCCCCGAGAGCACCTCTCCCCTTCCTGGGAGGAAGAGGTCGTAGTTGTCCCACCT
>CAYYVT010000087.1:0-33511 GCA_964475215.1 uncultured Nitrososphaerales archaeon | reverse complement strand
TCTCCTTGAAGCTCTACGAAGCCCTTCATCTGGTGAGGCTAGGCTGGCTCAGGGTCAAGACGAAAGAGGGAAAGGAGGTCACCTTCCAAGAGATCGTAAAGAGGTCCATGGCCGAAGACCCGAAGAGCTGGACCAAGTTCCTGGTCTACAGGGACCTTCGGAGCAGAGGCTACGTCGTGCGAGAGGGATATGGACTGGCGGCCGACATGAGGATATATCCAAGGGGTGAGTACGGGAAGAACCCCGCGAAATACGTGGTCATCCCCATCAACGAAGGTGGGGACCTGAAGGTCTCGGCCCTGCAGAAGATGATCGACGCCGTATACCGGATGGGGAAGGAGCCCATCGTAGCGGTCGTGGAGAGACGCGGAGAAGCGATTTATTATAGGGCCTCGAAGATGGTGTTCGAGGGCCCTTGACCGCCTCAGGCTACATCTCGATCACCAGGCCGGTCAATTCGCTGATGATAGGCCTGGCCGTCCTTGTCGGCGAGGCGGTGGCCATATCCACCGTGAGGCTGGACCTGGCGACGGCCATGGGATACCTCACGGGGGTCCTGATAACAGCCTTCACGATGGTCATCAATGACATGCTTGACTTCGATGTGGATAGAGCCAACGGGGCAAAGAGGCCCCTCGTGCTCGGCACGGCTACGATGTCGGGGGCCAAGATCCTCTCGGTGGCGCTCCTGGTCGCAGGGCTGGCCGCCTCCGCCTACACGGGCCTTTCAACCCTTGCCATAGCGGGGGCCTTCTCCGTCGTGGCCACGCTTTACAACTGGAAGCTGAAGGAAAGGGGGTTCTCCGGAAACGTCGCCGTGGCCCTTTCAATGATGATCCCATTCATCTATGGAGGCGTCCTCGTCCAGGGGATCAGGTGGAGCCCAGTCCTCGACATAATGGCCCTGACGGCCTTCCTCGCCGGCCTCGGCCGGGAGGTCATCAAGGGGATCGTCGACGTCCAGGGCGATGCCCTTCGCAACGTTCGCAGCTTGGCCAGGCAGAAGGGAGAGGGAGCAGTCGGAGCAGTCGGCGCGGCCTTCTTCCTGGCGGCCGTGGGGAGCTCCCTCGTTCCGCCCATATTGGTCCGGACCTCCGTCTTCTACGATGTGGTCATAGGCGCCACTGACCTGCTCTTCGTCTGCCTGGCCGTCTTCGTCATCAGGAGCAACGCCAAGGAGGATGCCCGTAGGGCCAAGACGCTCGCCCTCCTCGGCATGTTCACGGGCATGGTCGGGTTCATCCTTCAGGGCCTCTTCGGAGGTGCCTACTGACTTGATGTGGGTGGAGAAGCACCGGCCGAAGAAGGTGTCGGACATGGTGGGAAACGAGGATACCCGAGCGAGGTTCGTCTCCTGGCTACGTGGGTGGGAGCAGGGGACCAAGCCGGCCCTTCTGGTAGGGCCGCCAGGCACGGGAAAGACGACCCTCGTAGAGGCCACGGCCGCAGAGCTGGGGTACTTCGTGATCGAGCTGAACGCGAGCGACCTTCGCACCAAGGAGGCGCTCCAGGGCCGTCTAGGTTCCCTCTCCTCCTCCAGCCTTATCGACGAGAAGCGCCTCCTCTTCCTTGATGAGGTGGACGGACTCTTCGGGAGGGCCGACTTCGGGGGGCTGGAGTTCGTCCTAGACTCCATCGGGGACCTGACGCTTCCTATGGCCATGGCGGCCAACGTCGAAGACTCTGAACAAGTCAAGAAGCTTACCAAGGCCTCCACGGTGATGAAGATGAGGCAGGTCCCGGAGAGGCTCCTCGAGATATACCTCCGAGATATCCTCGCCAAGGAGAAAGCGGCGCTGTCGGACGAAGCCATAGCCGAGGCCGTCACCAGCGCCAGGGGGGATGTCAGGGCCGCCGTGAACAACGCCCAGGAAGCTTACCTTTCGGGGAAGCCGATAAGACCGTCGAGAGACAAGCTCCTCCCCCTCGCCGATGGCATCACCTTGGCGGCGACGTCGGCCGACAGGGAGACAGCCGTCAGGGCCCTCCGGGAATGTGACGGCCAGCCCGACGAGAAGCTGATGGCGGCCTTCTCAACCATAGTGGCGTCGGACCTGCCCATCGAGAGGAGGCGAGAGGCTCTCCGGTCGCTGGCAAAGGCCAACGAGCTCATGGGCCACATAATGAGGACCCAGAAATGGAGGCAGCTCAGGTACTTCGACCAGCTACTCGCCGATTCGCTTTTCGGTCTTCAGCGCAGGTTCGTTTCTGAGGACCTCCCATGGCCGATGAAGTTGAGGATCTGGAACGACGGAAGATACCTAAGGGGCTTCGAGTCCTACCTCGCCCGGCGGAACAACGTCTCGCGAGGCGACGCCGCCTCCTTCTACCTGACCTCGGCGGTGCTCATCTTCGGAAGGGAGGGATCTCTCTCAAAGGTCTGTCATGACGCTGGCTTCGACGACAAGGTTGCGAACGCTATGGACAGGGAGTACAAGCTTTTGATCAAGGGGCTGGGGGCGTAAGCTTGGCCGAGCAGAAGCTGAGGATAGTCTGCGATGAGAGGGAGCGCGCCAGCGGTGTCCCTCAGGAGCTCATGGAGCTGGGGGTGGAGGTGGACTTCAGCCAGCTGAAGCTTGGGGACTACATCCTGTCGCCGAGCACGGCCGTCGAAAGGAAGAGCGTCAGGGACTTCGTCTCCTCCCTCTACGATGGCAGGCTCTTCAACCAGGTGAACGAGCTCACGAAGACCTTCGCCAACGCGTTCGTTCTGGTGGAGGGAGACCCTGGAGAGATATCGATGATCTCCCGGAATCCCAGAAGCTACTACGGCGCGATGGCGGCGCTGACCCTGACGTTTAACGTGAAGACGTTGTTCACCCCGTCGCCTGGGGACACGGCCCTCGCCCTCGCGGCCATGGCCGGCCGACTGAGCAAGAAGGGGGAGGGCAAGCCCACCGTCATCTATCAGCCGCCTCCGAAGAGTGTGGAGCTGCACAAGGCTCAGATCTACATGGTGTCATCCATCCCCGGAGTGGGGCCCAACCTGGCGAAGCGTCTTCTTGAGAGGTTCGGGACGCCAAGGGGGGTCTTCTCCGCCTCCGTCCCCCAGCTGGCCATGGTCCCAGGGGTGGGCCGGGCCAGGGCCGAGAAGATAGCCAAAGCCCTCACTTCTCCCTTCAAGGGGGTGGTCGAGGAGGCGGGGCCGAGCCTTGACCAGGGCGAAGAGGGGCTTCGGCCCGAGCCCTAGGCCCCGAGGCAACTTTCCGATGTCAGATGCTACCTAGGCTCGCGGCAGGGAGCGCTGAAGCCCATTCGTAGGCGGGCCGATGGTCAGAACCACGAGGATCTGTCAGCTGGGGTCCCGAGTCATTGCGTTTCCACCTTCCCGCTTAAATTGAAATCCTGAATGGCAGTCATTATGCGAAGGATAGTGATGTTCAACAGGATAACGCTGGAAGGCTATTTTGCCGGGGCAGACGGCAGCTGGCAAGGCCTCACCGTGCCCGACCCAGCGCTCGACGAGGAGGCTTCGAAGGGGCCGGAGATCGACACGATTTTGCTGGGTCGACGCACCTATCAGATCCTCGAACCCTTCTGGTCCCATGCTCTCGACAACCCGAACCTTACCCCTGCGATGCGCGACATGGCCATCGCCCTGAACCAGAACACGAAGCTTGTCTTCTCCAGGACGCTGAAGGAGGCCAGGTGGATCAATTCACATATCCTCCGTGAGTTCAACCCGGATGAGATCCAGACCCTAAAGCGCGGGCCAGGCAAGGACATCATCGTCCTCGGAAGCGGGTCGATAGTATCGCAGCTGACTCAATATGGATTGATTGACGAATACCAGTTCATCGTCAGCCCCCTACTGTTGGGGAGCGGCCGGCCGCTGCTAAGCGGGGTGACGAGGGGGATGCCTCTTCAGCTCAGGGAGGCCAAGGCCTACCCTTCGGGAAACGTCATGCTTCGCTACGGGCGCCGCGCTGAGGCGGGGCCTGGATCGGGGCCTCTCCAGAATGAACGACAGCGGACCCCCGCCGGTGTGAACGCGAAGGCCGAGAGCGCGAAGTCGAAGCCCAGGGCTCCAAGCTAGCCAAGAATCCCCGGCCATGATTCATTGCACCTTAAGGCGAGCCTTGGAAGCCAGCATCGACATCTTGCCTGGTCCTGGGTTCGTCTTCGGCCAACTCGTTAGCAAGCGTCGAAACATGCAAAAGGGGGATCCGTTCAATCTGTGGTAATGGGTTCCGACCCGCTCAGGTTCTACTCCAGCCACAGCCGCATGACGGACCCCGGCGAAGAGGCTCACAGCTTCGAAGGGCTCCCCCATGAAATCCCTCCGCTCAGGGACGTGGTCCAGGGACTCATCGTCCATGTCCTCTGGGCGCGTAGATACGGGCTGAACATTACCGAGGGCAAGGAGCAGGAGCTACAGATACGTTCGGTGGAGGAGAAACTGAGACAGATTCGCAAGCTCGACGACCGCCCCGTCACGTATCCACGCCCGCCCGGGAGCCGGCTGGTCGGGAACTGCCGCGACTTCTCCATAATGCTCTGCTCGATGCTAAGGACCCAAGGAGTGCCGGCCAGGGCCAGATGCGGCTTCGCCAAGTACTTCGCTCCCAATCACTACGAAGATCACTGGATCTGTGAGTATTGGGGGGGATCGGGGCGTTGGATAATGGTCGACGCACAGCTGGACGCCCTCCAACGCGAAAGGCTGGGGATCGCGTTCGATGTCCTAGATGTTCCCCAAGGCGAATTCCTGCCAGGTGGAAGGGCATGGGAGATGTGCCGCTTGAAGAAGGCCGATCCGGATATCTTCGGCATCTTGGACATGCATGGAATGTGGTTCGTGCGGGGCAACCTCATTCGCGATTTGGCCTCCCTGAACAAGGTGGAGCTTCTCCCCTGGGACGCCTGGGGACTCGTGGATAAGGACGAAAAGGGGCTCAGCGAATCGGACATGGCTCTTCTCGACCGTGCGGCGGCCGTGACCCAGGCCGATAACAAGTTCGAAGAGGTCCGCTCGATCTATGAGGAAAATCCCGAGCTTCGAGTCCCTGCCGTCATCAGAAGCTACGCGAAAGGAGGACCCCAAGATGTCGAAATCAAGAGCTGACCGCACACCGCCACAACCTGGGAGAAAAGGTGAGCCAGGGCCCGGAGGCGGAGAGTTATCCAGGAGCTCAAGCTCGCTCGGGCCCGAGGTTGACTGGACTAGTTGTTGGATGCCTTCGCTTCTACTCGAACAGGGCTCTCGTATTGCGCCATCCTTTAGAAGCTGATGTTGAACGGAAGAGCCGACAGCGGAACGGAGCTGGCGGTCTCCTACGCATCCGGTCATCCCGCCATTTCCGATGGACCTCGAATCATTCGATAAGACTCCGACAAGCCGCACGCTGACGGCTATGGTGAGACCAAAGAGACGACCCTTTGCAAAGGCTCAGAGAGCGGCCGACGGCAAAGGGAGCTCCCTCATCGTGCACAGCCCTGGTCTGGCATCGATGATCCTGGGTATCATGTTGAGCAGCATGGCGACTGTCCCCTGATCACCGTGAACGCAGGGTGTGATCTTCGAGCGGAAGCTGGGAAGCCCCTCCACCTCCACAAGGTCGAACTCATCTTCTGCCCCGACGTACGCCGTGAACTCGTGCTCTATGACGGCCCTCCCTCCGAGAATCCCCTGGGCAGCTTGCCTGAGCCCGGCCACCTCCCCGGGGCGCACCTCGACGGCGTTGTTCCTCACCTCCTTGCCAAGGATGACGGGCTCCACCTCACCCATGCGCACTTCGTCCAGACTCCATCCCAGCCCTTCCGCCAGCATCGAGATGGACTGGGCTAATCCGACATGGCCTGTTATCCTTCCCGTGCGAATTGCCTCCTCGAACTCCTCCGGAGACATGCCCACCCCCACCTTCTTCTGAAAGGGAATCCTCCTAGTGCCGGCATCCATCCTTCTCGAGACCTTCACCTTCCTGACCTCGACGCAGGGGGTTGTCAAGACCAGCGGCAGTGCGTCCATCAGGAAACCCGGGTTTATGCCCGTGCCTAGGACCGTTACCCCATGCTCCTTTGCGACGGCGTCCAGCTTCCCGGCCAGTTCTTCGTTAGATGGGTAGGGATATGAGAGCTCCTCGCAGGACGAGATGACATCAAGCCCCATGCTCATGAGCTGCTCTAGCTCCGGGTACACCTTGTGCAGGCTGCTGGATGTAGTGTGAATGGCCACATCGGCCTCCTTTCCCTCTAGAGCACCGTGCAAGCCCCTCGAAATCTTCACCCCGGCCCGTCTGCCCAATCCCACGACTTCGCCCAGGTCCCTGCCGATCTTCGCGGGGTCGACATCCACGGCGCCCACTATGGTGATCCAGCCCTTCTTCTCCAGGATCGTCCTGGCCACCATGGAGCCCATAGCTCCCACCCCGTAGGAGACGACGTTCACTCGAGGCCTCATGGTCTTCCACTGAAGCAACGGGGACGGAAAAACTTTGGCCCGGGCTCCCTGCCGATAGCCGTTTGACGATGAAGGCCCATCATTTCGTCTGAAAAGGTTGAAAGTTTAACTCTTCATGTGTCGGGAGCTCTCCACCGAGGGAAGACGATGAGCTACGAGGAAAGGACGCCCGGCTCCAGGGCCCTCTTCGAAAGGGCGCGCAAGCACGTACCAGGAGGTGCGACCTACTCCATCCGGTATTTCGAGCCCTATCCGCTCTACGTTCGCAGGGCCAAGGGGAGCAGGATCTGGGACGTCGACGGGAACGAGTATATCGACTTCTGGATGGTTCACTTCGCCGCCGTCCTGGGCCATGGTTACGGGCCCATCGTGGATGCGGTCCGAGAGCAACTGGAATATGGCGCCCACATGGGCTTCTGCAACGAATGGGAGATAAAATGGTCAGAGGCGGTCTGCCGATGGTTCGGCGCCGCGAAGGTGAAGCCGGCCAACAGCGGAACCGAGGCCAACATGTACGCGCTGAGGCTGGCGAGGGCATATACTGGAAGGAGGAAGGTTGGGAAGGTTTTCGGGGGCTGGCATGGCGGCTCCGACGAGCTGCACAAGGCAGTAAGCTACCCCTACGACAAGCCCTCTTCGCTGGGCCTCTCTGACACGAAGGACATCGTCCTGCTGCCCTTCAACGACCTCGATGGTGCGGCGAAAGCTGTCAAGGGAGAGGAGCTGGCCTGCATAATAGTGGAGCCCATGCTGGGCTCGTCTGGGGCCATCCCAGCCAACAGGGAATTCCTGAAGGGTATCAAGGAGATCTGCGACAAGAAAGGCTCCCTCCTCATCCTCGACGAAGTGGTCACCGGCTTTCGCCATCCCGGCGGCCTTCAGAAGTACTTCGGCGTCAGTCCCGACCTGACGACGCTGGGGAAGGCTGTCGGGGGAATGTACTTCGGCGGTGCGGGCGGCTTCTGCGGCCGCTCCGACGTCATGGACCTTCTGGACCAGACCAAGAGGACGAAGTTCTGGGAGAGGTCCTTCCTTGGAGGGACCTATACCGGCAACGCCCTGTCGATGAGGGCAGGGTACACAGCGGTCAGCGAGCTCCGAAGGAGGAAGGATGAGGTGTATCCTTTCATCGACTCGCTGGGAGACAGGGTGAGGAAGGGCGTCGCCGAGGCCTTCGAGGACAACCATCTTGAAGCCCACGTCACCGGTCTGGGCTCCATGTTCGGCATCCATGTCACCAAGGAGGAGCCTACGGACGGCGAGTCGGCCTCGAGGACCAAGGACATATCGATGCACAGGGAGCTCTTCGACCACATGCTGATGAATGGCGTCGTGTACATGACCCCGCAGAGCCCCCATATGGCCATCTCCTTTGCCCACGGTGTGGAGGACATCGAGAGGTTCGTGTCGCTTGTGGACGAGTTCGCCAGGAATCGCCGAAGGGGAGGTACGAGGTAGCCCCGCGGGCATCTTGGCGCACATTGATACTTGCCCAGGTCGTATCCCGAAGTCAGACATTGCCTGCAAAGCTGCCGTGCTATCCGTCGCACCCTAGAAACGTATTTCAGGTTTGATGGTCGAACTATGACTAGCAGGTGAACCCCAGATTTTGAAGGCGCTTGTGGCGTATGCCTCCAGGTACGGATCCACTAAGGGTATAGCGGAGTTCATCGCTGAAAATCTCCGAAAGAGGGGGATACCGTCTGATGCCATGGCGGTGGAATCCATCCCCGATCCTGGCGGCTATGACGCCTATGTGATAGGGAGCGCGGTGTACATGTCCCACTGGACGAAGGAAGCTTCGAAGTTCGTGCGGAGGAATCGCACGATGCTGGCGACCAAGCCCGTCTGGCTCTTCAGTTCAGGCCCATTGGGGACGAATAAAGAGGACCCGCTCGGCCGGGACCTTTTCAAGATCTCGGAGTCCAGGGAGTTTCCAGAGCTGAAAGACCTGATCAAGGCCCGTGAACACAGGATATTCCCTGGAGCTCTGGACCCTAACAGACTCACCTTGAGTCATAAAGTGGTACGAAGGATGCCGGCAGCCATGGATCTAATGCCCGAAGGCGACTTCCGCGACTGGAAGGAAATCGAAGAGTGGGCCGACGGCATCGCCCGGCAGCTCAGAACAACCTCGCAATGAAGGAGATGCCCGGGCCGAAGCCATGTCCGTCATGGCCCATTTCGCATCATGTCCTTCCTTGGTAGGCAAGGTACTCGCCGAGGGCGTTCTTCTCCCCTCGCCTGATGGTTTCGCTCAGCGTCGAGGGGGCTACGCCGAAGATATGAGCGAGTTCTTTCACCCCAATGCGTCTGGGGAAGTCGAAGTACCCGGCGGCGAGACTCCAACGCAGCACCTCCTCCTGGCGGGAGGTCGTTCGATTGAAGCCCTTCACCTCCTTCACTTCAGCGACCCTGGCGTCCAGCCCCTCCTTAGCAAAGCCGTCCAGAAACCTATTGACCGACTGCCCTCGTCGAAGGAGAATCCGCCACTCGATGTCCGACGAAGGCTGCGACGCTACGCTCCTGATGAAGTAACCGGATCCATAGGCCGCCTTGCACACTGGACACCCTGTGTTGGTGATGAGGGCGATGGCCTTCTCCCTACCGAGGTAGGCGACCTCGACCTCACGGATGCCATCAGCCCTCCTGAGCTCTTTCATCACCTTAAGCACGCTCCTGCCAGTGGATCGGACCTCCACCAAGTGTTGAAAGCCTTCTCCGCTACTCGAAGTCCTGATGTCCCTTACGGACGCGAGGCCCGAGCATCCCCTGATGACCTGACATAGGGGCTCGCCCTTCATCCTGATCTGAATTACCGCTTCCTTCAACCAAGTGCAGCCTCCCGCGGGCATTGTTTAGCGCAGCGGTGCATATGTCTTCTGGCCTAGCCCTGTAGGTCAGCCGAGACGTCACTTGAGCCGGTGTTGTGCCCATAGATTGTCGGGGGCCCCATGCCTACGGCGTAGATGTCGTTGGACGAATCGACTTCCAGTTGCACCTCGGGGACGGGAAGCGGGGCAGGTCCCGATAGCACCTTCCCTCCGTTAGCGAAGTCGTAGATGCTGTTATGGCAACAACAGTAGCCGACTGGGCTCTGCGGCACGTATGAAGAGTTGCAAGGAGGGGCCGACCCGGCCGCCTGAAACCCTATCAGGCAGCCCAGATGTTGGCAGACTCTGCTGAAGGCTACGATGTCGCCGTCAGGGCCTACCCCTCCCTCCATCTTCTGGCCGACCTTCACTAGTATGTTCGGCTCATCGGTCAACGGATAGTTGAAGACTATGGACTGCCCCGCTACTAGGCTCGCCACATTCGTCACCTTGGTGCGCGGGAACGCCAGCGTGGCGGTCGTTGTGCTCGTCCCGCCTCCGCTCGAAGGCGCTGTCCGGGGCTTCGAGCTGTTGTAGTAGTTAAGGCCCACGAGCGAGGTGATGGCCGCGACGGCAGCTAGGCCCAGAAGCCTCAGGAACCCTCTTCTGCCCCCTGCCCCTGCGGCGGGTTCGACCTTTTCCGCAGCCGTAAGCGAAGGCCGCCTCCAGACGTAGAGCTGGTAGGGGCGCCTTAGGTATCCGAAAGGTATGGTGAACATGTGGATGAGGCGCGTGAAGGGGATGAGCATCACGAGGATCAGTGCGTTCAGTATGTGCAGCTTGACCACCAATGGCAGCGAGGAGACGATCAGTATCTGAGGGTTGAAGGTCACGAGGGATTGTAGCCAGGGTACGACTATCTGCACGTACCAAATGTCTCCCCAGCGGAGTGTCACCGATATGTAGAGGCCTAGGACGACTTGAATCATCAAGCTCGCCAGCAGGATCCAGTCGGTCACCGAGGTGACGGCATGCAACCTGGAGCTGCCGATCCGGCGCGCGATGAGCACAGCCAAGCCTATGGCCAGGAAAATTGCGACCCCCCAGCCCGTGACCTCCATAACATACAGCCTCAACGCATTTGCCGCGAGTGCGCTCCAGAACGATGGCAAAGCTGCCGCGATGATGTGGACGGCGAGGATTGATATTATCCCATAATGCCACGGTATGGAGCCCCAGGAGAGCTGGCGGCGGTCCAACAGCTCCGACGATAGGCTCGAGACGGAGAACCCATCCGTGAGGTAACGATACAAGCTAAGGACGATGGCCAGGCCGATCGCCACGTAGGGGAGCAGCGCCAGCAGGATGACGTCCCATATGGCCGGCAATTAGCTCATCTCCTGCTTCAAGGGGGAAGCGATCTGGGGAGGCCTGACGGTGCGAGAGAGCGCCTGGAGGGCCCAGGAGTAGGGGTTCTTGTCGTCATTCAACGACCCCAACATCCTGCCAAGGGCCGGCGAGAGGCAGAGGTCAATCAGATCTGCCGCCTCGGTCCCCTCAACATGGGCGAGGAGGCGAAGGATCACGGAGATGTGATCGGGGAGCTCGTTTCCGAAGTCGATCCCGCACTCGGCGCATCGTTCCTTGAGCCGCACGAGGAACTCCCCACGCCTATAGCCATCGCCGAATAGGTGATCTCCTACGTATGGAGAGCAGGACGGCTGCAGGTCAAAGGTCCTCGTGTACAGTTCGCTGACCCTCCCTAGGGAGTGGCTGCCGAGGTAGGAGGAGAACGAATTCATCAAGTAGGAGGCCTCGCTGTCTCCCAGTAACGATGAGCAGTTTGCGGCATGCTTCGACGTCTCCGAAGATGGGTAGCTGAGGACTTCGGCGAACTCCATCAGAGCATCCCCGTATGCACGACACTTTGTGTTCAATTCTTGCTCAACGCCTCCTGGGCTTCCAGACGCGTTCTGCGTCGAGAGGGGCTTTACCCTTGCCGGACCCCCCTGCCGCCATGGCGGGTATCACAAACCGCTCCTTTACGGTCGAGAGGGTGGAGAGCCGGTAGATTTCATCGGCCTGCGAAGGAGTCATAGAGGCGGCCTTCAGGGCGAGTGTGGCTTCGGAGCCGTCACCCTTTGTCATCTGGGCCCGTCTGTAGAGCCTGACCGCCATCAGCTTCCTGTAGACGTCGACCATCACAGATTCGTCTCCTGCTGCGAACAAGGAGGCGAAGTACTTGATGGGGAGCCTCGCCTTTTCTAGGGATGTGAGGCTCCCATCTTGGGACACGTCCTGGACTCCACCACTGTTCGACGAGGAAATCACTGGGAGCAGCGGAGGTACATAGAACAGCGTAGGCAGGACGCGGAACTCAGGATGTAGTGGAAGGGCTAGGCCGTAGGTCTTGACGAAGCGGTAGACCGGAGATGCCCGGGCGGCCTCCACCATCGACTCGCTAACTCCATCTACGCGCGCCTTGTTGCTCACGGATTCGTCGAACGGGTCAAGGATTATGTCCCTCTGCGCCTGAACGAGCTTTTCTTCTGGGCTGTTGGCGGCGTCCGCAATCCTGTCTGCGTCGAAGAGAAGCACCCCCATATAGCGGATGCGGCCGACGCAGGAATGGAAGCAGGCGGGGGCCTCCCCTGCCTCCAGCCTGGGGTAGCAGAGGATGCACTTCTCGGACTTGCCCGTCATCCAGTTGTAGTAGACCTTCTTGTAGGGGCAGCCAGAGACACACATCCTCCATGCCCGACACTTCTCCTGACTCACGAGCACAATTCCGTCTTCGCCGCGCTTGTAGATGGCCCCGGCCGGGCAAGTGGCCACGCAGGCAGGGTTAAGGCAGTGGTTGCAGATGCGTGGTAGATAGAAGTAGATCATCCGTTCAATCGAGAGGAGCTGCACTCGCTCTTCCTCGGTAAGGGAGCCGAGATTGGGGTCCTTGACGGCATAGTCCTGCGAACCGCCGAGGTCGTCGTCCCAGTTGGGTCCGTACTCAATCTCCATTGGCTTTCTAGTGATGGCGGAGATGGGGCGCGCTACGGGCTGGTCGTCTCCGGCGGGGGCGTCGATGAGGTCCCCGTATGAGTAAGTCCAAGGCTCGTAGTAGTCGTCTATGGAGGGGAGCTTGGGGTTGTAGAAGATGTTCCCAATGGTACTCCTCCGACCTTGGAGGCGTGGAACGAGTTTGCCGTCCTTCACTGCCCATCCGCCCCTGTACTTCCCCTGGTCCTCCCATCGAAGCGGGTAGCCCGTCCCTGGCTTTGTCTCAACGTTATTCCACCACATGTACTCGGCGCCCGGCCTGTCCGTCCACACGTTCTTGCAGGCTACGCTGCAGGTGTGGCACCCTATGCATTTGTCCAGGTGAAAGACGGTGGAAATCTGCGCGCGGACGTTCATTGTCCCGTCACCACCTTATCCCTCCCTCCAGCCTCCTTACGATGACGAAGGTATCTCTGTTGACCCCCGTCGGCCCCCAGTAGTTGAAGGAGTAGGTGAACTGGGCGTAGCCTCCGGCCATGAGCGTTGGCTTCAGCCTCAGCCTTGTGGGAGAGTTATGCCCGCCGGCCCGCTTATAGCCTCTGGCGGGGGATTTCGGAACCGAGATGGTCCTTTCGGGGGCATGATAGAGGAAGCAGCATCCCTTAGGGATGCGGGCGCTCACGACGGCCCTAGTCACTGTCACCCCGTTGTCGTTGAACACTTCCACCCAGTCGTTGTCCTTCACCCCAATCGAGTCGGCGTCCTTGACGCCGAGCCAAAGGGGCTCCATTCCCCGAGACAGGGTGAGCATCCTAATGTTGTCGTAGAACGTCGAGTGGATGTGCCACTTCCCGTGAGGGGTGAGGTAATTCAAGACTATGCCCTTCCCGACGTCGCTCTTCCCCAGCTCCCCCAGAGCAGCTGCGTCCGGCTTGGGCTTGTACGTGGGGAGCTTTTCGCCGAACCTGATGAAGGTGTCATGATCTAGGTAGGACTGTTGCCTTCCCGTCAAGGTCCTCCAGGGGACGAGCCGCTCGACGTTGAGCGAGAAGGGGGCATAGGTCCTCCTTCCACTGACTATCCCAGACCACACGGGGCTGTTCAATATGCGCCTCGGCTGCTGAACGAGTTGTTCGTAGGTGTAGCTCGTCTTCCTTCCCTCGTCGGAGAGGTCCGCCAATGGAAGGCCTACCTTCGCCTCCTCCGACTTGAAGGCCCGATATCCCACTTCGCCGTTGGTCTCGGGAGAGAGGTAGAGGATGGCGTTGGCCGCGTCCTCTGGGTCCGCTATGGAGGGGAGCTTCTGGCCGTCGGGGAACGCATAGGGATGCCTTCCGGCTAAATCGTCATAGAGGTCGGAGATGTCCCAGTGCACGCCGTGGGCTCCGATGCCGTCCTTCCTGGCCAGCGGCCCGAAGGAGACGAACTCGTCGTAGAGCTTCGTATAATCCCTTTCAACGACGGCGAACCTGGGCATGGTCTTCCCGGGGATGGGCTCGCACTCCCCCTTCGTCCAATCCTTTACGAACGGTTGGGCCAGTTCGTCGGGGGTGTCATGTTGAAGTGGGATACCGACGATGTCCTTCACGGGGGATGGGAGGTGGACCTTCGCCAGCTCGCTTACCCGCCGGGCTATGGCCTTGAAGATCTCCCAGTCCGCCTTGGACTCCCAACAGGGAGGGACCGCGGCGCTGAGGGGATGAATGTAGGAGTGCAGGTCGGTGGTGTTAAGGTCACACTTCTCGTACCATGTGGCCGCCGGGAGGACGACGTCAGAATAGAGCGCGGATGTATCCATGCGGAAGTTCATGTCCACAACTAGATCGATCTTGCCCCTCGGCGACTCGCCACGCCAGGCGACCTCCTTCGTCGAGCCTCCTGCTACTTCGTCGGCCACCGTGCCGGTATGGGTCCCTAGATAGTGCTTCAGGAAGTATTCATGTCCCTTGGCGCTGGCCAGGAGGGCGTTCGCGCGCCAGATGAACCAGAGCCTGGGCCAGTTCTCTGGGGCATCGGGGTCCTCGACCGCGAACTTGAGCTTCCTCCCCTTGAGCTGGTTCGCCACCCATCTAACCTTCTGTTCGTCGGTCTTCGCCCCTGCCTTCTCGGCGTCATCAAAGACCTCGATGGGGCTCCTGTCGAACTGGGGGTAGAACGGCAACCAACCAGCTCTGACGGCGCGGACCTGGGCATCGATGGAATGCTCGGCGACGTTCTCCTTGGGGACGGCGTAGTAGGCGGAGTAGGGGCCCTCGTACTTCCACTGGTCCGCGTGGACATAGTGGAACGAGGGGGTGTTCTGAAGCCTAGACGGCTTGACCCAGTCCTGGGCGAACGCCAGCGCCGACCACGAAGCTAGTGGAGCGACCTTCTCCTGGCCCACGTAGTGTGCGAGGCCGCCACCGCTCTTGCCCACGCATCCGCAGAGCATCAGGCTGGCGATGATCGCCCTGTACGCGAGGTCGGTGTGGTACCACTGGTTCACCCCTCCTCCGATGATGACCATGCACCTGCCGCCGGTCCTCTCGGCTGTCTCGGCCCACTCCCTGGCGAAGGCTATGACCGTCTTACGGCCGATCCCCGTGTATCGCTCCTGCCAAGCGGGGGTGAAGGGCTGAGATTCATCGTCGAAGTCCAATGGATAGTCTCCACCGAGCCCCCGGGACAGGCCGAACTGGGCCATCAGCAGGTCGTAGACGGTGGCCACCCGAACCTTCGAGCCGTTCGATAGCTTGACGGACTTGAACGGCACCCCTCTCTTCAGGCGCCGGTCGGACGCGAAGTCGGCCACCTCCACCTGGGCGACCCCATCGTTGTCCTGCAGGAAGGTGAGGAGGGGCTCAATCTCTCTTCCGTCGGTGGGGTCCTTCATCTCCAGGTTCCAGAGGCCCTTGCGCTCCTGCCAACGGAAGCCTATGGAGCCCTGCGGCATGGCCGGCGACTTTGTCTTGGGGTCGTAGACCAACAGCTTCCAGTCGCCGTTCTGTTCGTCTTTGTATCGGGCCACCTGGCCAGCCCTCAGAAGCCTGCCAGCCGTGTAACCATCCTTGGACTCATCCAGAACCACGAGGAACGGCGAGTCCGTGTACTTCTTGAGGTAATCCAGAAAGGACGGAGTCTGCCTTCCGAAGTGGAAGTCGTTAAGGATGACATGGTCGACGGCCAGCCAGAAGGCCGCGTCCTGGCCAGCGTTGATAGGTATCCACCAGTCGGCGTACTTGGAGACTTCGCTGAGGTCGGGTGAAAAGACCACCAGCTTCGCCCCGGCCGTCCGCGATTCCGCGAGGAAGTGCACGTCGGGTGTGCGGGTCATGCTGACGTTGGAGCCAACTGCGGCTATGAAGGCCGCCTTGTACCAGTCGGCGCTCTCGCATACATCCGTCTGCTCCCCCCAGACTTCCGGGGACGCGGGAGGCAGATCGGCGTACCAATCGTAGAAGCTCAGGGTGACCCCTCCGAGGAGCTGAAGGAACCTAGCTCCGCCGGCGTAGCTCAGCATCGACATGGCTGGGATGGGGGTGAAGCCTATCACCCTGTCCGGCCCATGCTCCTTGACGGTGTACACCGTTGAGGCAGCCACCAAGTCTAGGGCCTCCTCCCATGACACCCTCCGAAAGCCTCCCTTTCCTCTCGCCTCCTGATATCGCCGTCTCCCTGCTTCGTCCTTCTGGATGGCTGCCCATGCCTCGACGGGATCTTTGCTCTTCTCCTTGGCCTTCGTCCAGAGGTCGAGGAGGGCCCCCCGGACATAGGGGTACTTGACCCTGAGGGGGCTGTAGATGTACCATGAAGACGAGATGCCTCTTGCGCAGCCCCTGGGCTCATATGGCGGCAGCTCCGGGTCAATGGTCGGGTAATCGGTCTGCTGCAACTCCCACGTCACAACGCCGTCCTTGACGTAGATTCCCCATGAGCATCCACCGGTGCAGTTCACACCATGGGTCGAACGGACCACCTTGTCGTGCCGCCATCTCTCCCGGTAGAGGTCTTCCCAGCTGCGGGCCTTTGGGTCGAAGACGTCCTTGATCCACGTCATGCGCTGTCCCCCTTCCTGCCAGGGGGTCGAGATCTCAAGGACAGCGTGATCAGAAGGGCGAGGACTGCCAAGACCAGATAGGAGGAGAAGCCTAACGAGTAGCCCGTCTTCCCGTAGGAGTCCACGAAGTAGCCCATGATGGGCGGAATCGCGAAGCCTCCGAAGGCGCCGAGGCCGCCCACCCAGCCAGAGGCCCCGCCGACCGCCTCAGGGACGTATCGCGCGACGAGCTTGAAGACCGAAGCGTTTCCCAGCCCCATGCCGATGGCGAGGACGACTTCGCCAACGACGTCACCCCAGAAGGAGAAGGTCAGGACCATCAGCAGGGCGCCGACCAAGACCAGTGAGAAGCCAGCTAGGGCGATGTTCTCGCCTCCATACTTGTCGGCCGGACGCCCGCCCCCCGCCCTCACGAAGGAAGCCAGCAGGGTGAAGCCCAACGCGGTCAGGACGGCGGCGCTTCTGAGGTCCAAGCCCTGGCCCAGTCGCCAGAACGTCGGGAGCCACGTCGTCAGGGCTAGGAATCCTCCGAAGGAGACGAAGTATAGGGCCACCAGGGCCCAATTCCTCCAGCTCCTGGCGGAGACCTTGAGGGCGCCGACGAACTGACCTGAAGGAATGAGCTCCTCACCACTTTCCTTCGCCAGTTCCACGCTCCTCTCCCTAGAGAGGCCACGGGCTCGTAGCTGGAAGTAGGGAGCGTCGCGGGCGATGAGTGCGTAGACGATCGTCCCGGCGACGACGAGCGCGAGCCAGGCGACGTATATTCCGGCCATCCCGAGGGAGGCAAGGACGAATGGGAGGATGAGGGTGACTATCCCAGGGGCGGTATTCCCGAGACCGGCATAGATGCCCAAGGCGTAGCCCTGCCTCTTCTGTGGAAACCAGTATGACGTCTGCGGGACTCCGACCGAGAATGTGGCGACGCCGGCCCCGCACAGTATGGCAAACAGCATGACGAGCGGAAAGGTCTGCTGGCTGAAACCTCCCGGATACCAGGCGAGGAGTATGGCCGACATGCCCACGAGACCCACGATGGCAATCGAGAGGAGCACCAGGAAGGGTCTCTTGCCACCGCCTTTGTCCACCCATGCGCCGAAGGGAATCCTAAGGAGGGACCCCGTCAGTTGCGGGGCGGCGACCAGGAAGCCAAGCAGCGTCGCTGAAATCCCCAGGGCGCTCTTGAAATTGGAACCCAAGGGACTGATCAGCGCTACGGCAGTGAATCCCACGAAGAAGCCGAAGGTGGCGGCGACGAGCCCCATGGTTTGGCTTCCCTTGACTATCTGATCTTCGACTTTGGAAGGGTTCATCTAACTATTTCACACAAACACTCGAGAGGCCGACGAGAACGAAGCATCCTTGGTGCATCCATCCCAAAATGCAGCAGGGCTTCATGGAAATCAAGTTTCAGCTCTACTATTCTGCAGCCGGTCTTCTCGAGTGAGCATGCGGGCTGCCGCTTCTTATGAAGTGCTCCCCGAATAGGTTCGGGACGGCCTCGACGCAATGAGGAATGTGACCTACCGGCCGATATTGAGCTAACTGAATTGGGAGAGTACTTTCCAAAGTGGAGCCCCGCGTTGCAGCCGCTCTCGTCTACACACCTATCCTTGTTGACGTCTCTGGAGGCATGGACACTTGCGAGCATTCGACCCGAGGATGGCATCTGGCTGGGAACGGCTAGACTGAGCAATCGCCATGTTGCAGATTAGGACGCTGACCCAGATCATCCGAATGGGTCCAGCAGAGACCGTTTGAAGGGATCGGCCTGGGTCCGTTGAACTGCCTTAAACGGGTGTTCTTAGGTCTAGAACTAATACCATGTCCTCACTAAGGTGACCTGACGGGCCATGGCTGTGTCCAGGCTGGTGGTGCTCGTGGCTGTGCTCTCGATGACCGTCATCGTAGGCACTGCGGCGATAGCCAACCTTATGGTTCGACCCAGCGAGACGCCCTCCCAGACACCCAGCAGCTCTGGTGGCGCTTCGACTACCTCGAGCCAGCCGAGTGCTCCGACGACCTCCTCTGCGACGACCTCCACTTCTACGACCACTACCTCTTCACCCCCGACCCAGCCGATTACGTCTGCTTCGACTACCTCGTCCGTTCCCCCGCCTACGTCCGGGGGTCAGGGCAGCCTGCAACTGATACTCGGGCTGAACTCGACGACGATGGCCTCGGGAGCCACAATCGGAATCAGCGTAAGCGATTACAACCCTGCGTCCTCGACGCTGAACCTCTCAAAGGGGTCTGACTGGGCGGTAGACGGCCTCGGAACGGGATGGTGCCCCTCCCTTTACCTTCCCTTTGGGATAGCAGTCCTCCGGGGAGTCTACACCGCCGCGAACGTATCCCAGGCGGAGCCACTTGAGATCTTCCCGATGGTAGCCTGCCCTATGATCGTCATGTACATCGAAGGTTACTCCTTCCAGCCGATGAGCGACAACGCGTCGATCCTTCCAGGGGGCGGGGTGGCCACCATGGCCACGGGGATTTCAGCGTCTGGGACCTACGGAGCTGCCGGCTCAGAAATCAACCAGTTCTCGCCCTTCGCACCGGGGACCTACACCGTCGTGGCCGGGGACGAATGGGGGAACCTGGCGTTCGCCTATTTCACTGTGGTTTCCTCCTAGGCCTGGCAGAGTCCCTGCGCTAGCGCTACGCCTCTTGCTTCGGCCTCCTTCCATTGCTATGATAGGGTGGCAACTGCGAAGGAGCCCCCTAGGAGGGGCCCTGGGGACACCCGCCCATGAAGGAGTGACAGCCGGCCGAGGCTATGTCTTGGGGCCCTCCTGCCACTCCGCCGTAATCCCTTTAGCCCTAAGGGGTGGATAGCGACCGGGGGAAACGCTTTGCCATTGGTGAAGACGCTCAAGAACATAGCCACTCGGGAGATAGTGTCGATCGAGGCAGACCAGACCGTCAAGAGCGCAGCCCGCCTTATGTCCAAGCGCGGCATCGGCTCGCTTATGGTAACCTCCAACGGCAAACCCGTGGGGATAGTCACCGAACGGGACATCCTGACGAGGGTGATCGCGGAGGGCGTTGAGCCCGCCAAGGCCCAGGTGAAGGCCGTAATGAGCAGCCCTCTGATCACCATTAAGGAGGACGCGAGCCTGGCCGACGCGACCATACTCATGCACCTGAAGAAGATCCGCCACCTCTTCGTCGTCGACGGAGGCCAGGTCGTGGGGATCCTGACTGATAGGGACCTCCAGCTTCAGGTCTTCGAATACTTCACTGCCTTGGGCCAGCTCTGATCCGGTCGTCCACCACCGTGCCGAACGCCGCACATGGACGCGCCGCAGCATGAAGCGTAGCATCGTCCTGGAATGGCAGCTGAAGGGGAAGTGAGGGGCTCGAGTGGGCCCCGAAGCCCGCCATTGGAGGGTCGGGTCAGGAGACCAAGGGCACAGTCGTGCGGATGATGGCACTCGCGTTCGAGATGGGGGAGAGGAAAGCGACTCGGTGGAAACAACAGATCGGCAGATCCCCACGGCCACCTCGTCGACCCGACGGCTCAGCCCGAAATGAGATCCTGTATTCCGCTGCTGTACTGGAAGGCCCTCTTGGGGGCAGCGACAATTGAGGGAGGAAGCCCCATCTTCTTCGCCACCTCCCTGAGGACGACCTTGCGCTCCCCGCGTGATATCAGGAACTGCGGTGGAAGGCTGAGCGCCAACCTGGCTAAAGTGAAGTCGGCATATGGAAAGGCGGGCTCGCAGCCTCCTCGGGATATGGCCAGCTCGTCGCGCCTGAGGCCCGCCTCCAGCCCGGGGAGCTCCTCCAGGAGCTTGGGCCTAAGGGAGTCCAGGTCGGCGGTGGCCGCTTCGAAGTGCCTGTTGTAGCCACCGAAGATCTCGTCGGCGCCCTGCCCAGCCACGAGGAACTCGAACCCCTGCGCCTTCGCCTCCAGCGAGGCCAGATAGAAGCCGGCGGCAAGGGACCTGTCCATGGTCGAGGCGCCCTCCCACAGATGGACCTGCGAGATGGCCCTCTCAACATCCTCGCGAGTGACTTGTACAGAATGCAGCTCGAGCCCGAGCTCGCCCGCCGCCCCGGTCGCCAGGCGCATGTCCTTCGACCCCTCCGTCGAGACCGAGAGGAGCAGGACCTTGTGGGCCTTCGCGCAGGCCGAAGCAAGCACAGAGCTGTCCAGCCCCCCGGAGAAGGCCACGGCCACGGCCCTCGCCCCGTCCAGGCGGAGCTTGAGGGATTCCCTGATGAGAGCCCCCACGCGCGCCGCCGCCTGGCCAAGGCTCCCTTTGAACGGTTTTCGCTGGATGTCGGGGGCGTAGCGCTCCGACGTCAAGAGGCCTGCCCTCAGGGTGATGAGGCAGCCAGGGGGCGTCGGCTTATGCGAAATGGAGAACGCGTCCAGGAGGGAGGGGATGGTGGAGACGACCGAAATCCCTTCGGCCGCCCCCTGATAGAGGGGCCTTCCCCCTATAGGGTCCCTTCCGGCCATAACTTGGCCCATGCAGTCGGCGACGAACGCGAATTCGCCGGAGGGGCTCCTGGAGAGCGCCGCCTTCAGGTCGTCCACTTCGGAGATGTCCGTTCCGCAGACTCCATGGACGAAGGTGGTGCTCGGGCCCCCGGCCACCAAGCCGCCCAACGCCACGGAGCTGCCGTCTTCGATGCCCCTGGTCTGTAGCGCAAGGGTCCCTCGCCTCTCCTTCTGCAACAGCTCTCCCAGCCCCGTCAGCTCGACCCCGTGCCCCGGGGCCGTGGTTATCCCGAAGACGGCTGAAGCCTTTCTGTACATCCGGTCAGCTCCTCATGCTCGAAACGAGGTCCTCCGACTGCTTCTTTATGCTTGCTGCCACAGTTTCGCCTATCGTGGGGACGCGGCTCAGATCCCTGACGGAGGCCGCAGCTACGGAGGAGATGGTGCGGAAGTTGGACTTGAAGAGGTTCCTCGCCCTGACCCTCCCTATGCCCTTGAGCTGCACCAGCGGGAGGAGCTCCGCCTTGCAGCCCACGTCGATCCGAGTCCTGAGCAGGGCCAGCTCGCGGGCGGCGTTCCTGTGCCCGATGAGCTTCGCCAGCTCGCCGAAGGCGTAGGCCAGCCACTCGGCGACGTCCACGCTCCTGTGCAGGTCGCCCGGCTCCACACCGTAGGCGCCGAGGATCTTGTCCTCGCTCCACTCGTTGATCCAGGCGTGCAGGACGAGGAGGCTTCTGAAGCATTCCCCGAAGCCTGATTCGAAGTCGGCCGGGTAGAACATCTTGGAGCCGAACTCCTCCGCGAAGGCCTCGGCGTCTCCCTGATCCTTCGCCCTGAGGGCCATCTTGGGCTCGTAGTCGGGGACCATGGTGATGAGCTGAAGGAGGCCTGGCGCCATGTCCGCAGCGGCGTCGGTCCTCTCCTTCAGGGCCCTGATAAACATGAGCCCCGACTCCGGATCGATGTAGAGCGTGGAGATCCGCTTCCCCAGCTGCGTGGCCCTGACGTCCTCCCCGTCGAGCTTCACGAGCTCGTTCCCCTCCAGATACTTCATGGCGCCCTCAAGGCGGGAGAGGACCGAGAACTCCTTGTACTGCTGGGCCAGGAGGGTGGAGAGGAAGAACTTCTTGAGCTGGCCGGTGGTGGCGCGAGGGGTGGATGCGATGACGCCCAGGGTATGCGTCCTGAAGCTGCTCGCGGAGGCCAGCTGAGAGCGCAGCGGCTCGGGCTGACCCTTGATGTAGGCCTCCATTATGGCGTCCGACTCCTCCTGGCTCTGGGCTATGGTCACGGCCTCCCCATATTCGTCATATCTTGGGCGCCCGGCCCTCCCGCACATCTGTTTGTAGTCCATGACGGTGATGGGCCTGTTCTCCCCGAAGCTTGAGTCGTATCTGTAGAGTGACGAAAGGACGACCCTCCTTGCGGGGATGTTCACGCCGGCCCCGACGGTGGGGGTGGCCACGAGGATCTTCACAGCCCCCTCCTTGAACGCCTTCTCCACGGCCCGCCTGTGCGCCATCGCGAGGCCGGCATGATGAAAGGCTACGCCTCCCCCGATGCAGTCGGCCAGCACGCGGCTGACCTCCGTCTCCTCCGCCTCGGTCATGACCTTCTTGGCGTACTCCCGCAACCTTGCGCTCTCGTCGAAGGAGAGGCCCCTCGCCATGTGCTTCGACGCCTTGGTGGCTATGCTCACCGCCCTCCTGCGGGTTTCGGCGAAGATGAGCGCCTGCCCCCCCTCCGCAACACAGTCCAGGGCCAAGTCGATGGCCGGCATCTCCCACGATGACTTGAGCTGCCGGACAGCGCCGTCCTCGAAGTAGATCCGGTTCTCGTAGCCCACCCCCTGCCTCAGGGGGACGGGCCTCCAGACCAGGGAGACGGACTTCGCCCCGAGCCACTTGGCCACCTGCTCGGCGTTGGCCACCGTCGCCGAGAGGGCAAGGAGCTGCGCCCTCTCCCCCTCCGCCAGGACCCTGGTTATGACGACCTCAAGGGTGGGCCCTCTTTCAGCCTCGCCGAGGAGGTGCACCTCGTCGAAGATGAAGAGCCCCACCTTCTTCATCCATGACGGCCGGTGGCGCGCAAGCGAGTCGAACTTCTCGTTGGTTAGTATGAGCAGGTCGGCGTAGGCGAGCTCCTCCCCCGAGGAGTCATAGTCCCCGGTCGAGATGGAGACCCGGATGTTCCTCCCCGACGGACCCCTGAGCTCGGAGAGCGCCGACATCTCCTCGTACTTCTCGTAGGCAAGGGCCCTGAGGGGCGCCAAGTAGACCACCTTCAGCTCCCTCTCGGTGAGCAGCCGGGCAGCTGCCATCATTGCCACCAGCGTCTTGCCGCTGGCCGTGGGGGTGGAGAGGAGGAGGTTCTGGCCGTCGAGGAGGCCCGCGTCAATGGCCGCCTCCTGGGTGGGGTAGAGCTTCGAGTAGCCAAGGCGGCTCAGGAGGTCCCTCACTTCATCCGAAAGCGGAAGCTCGTAGACGTCCATCCCCAGGCCCCCCTCCACAACCAACATCAGGGAGTTTATAGAAATCTCGGTCGGAAGGAGGCTTCACCGGATGTCAGGAGATCTTGCCGTAGAAGCCCGTCCTGACCTCGTAGATCTGGCCCAGCTTGTAGAGGGTTGAGACGACGCGCCTGGCCTCCTCGGCGCTGAAGTCTCCCGTCTTGACGAGCTCGTCGACGAAGGCCTTCGCCTCGACGGGCTTCTTGTCGGGCCCGTAGAGCTGCCTGAAGACGTCCATGGCCTTCTCGAGCGACGTGCGCTCGCTGGCGGGGCGGCCCTGGAGGACGCCGAGGTCCACCTTCCCCGTCCTGACGTCTATGCCCACGGACTCCAGCATCTTCCTCATGAGGGCGATGGCCTGGAGGGCGTCGTCGACGGTGACCTTCTCCCTGAGGAGTAGGCGGGCCCTGGCGGTGGATATCCTGATGAGGCCCTCCAGCTGGCGGGGGGTTATAGCGATGGTCCCCTCGGTGCTGATGCTCCTCAGATCCAGGTAGAACTGCAGGAGGCGCTCCTGGGCCTCCTTCGTGAGCTTGGGCTCCAGCCTCTTGGCGTAGATGAGGTACTTCCTGAGCATGTCGAAGTCGAGGGGCGGCTGGACGGCGAAGGCCTCGGCCCTGTGGGTCTCGAGGATGTGAGATGCTAGCTTTTCGTCCTTGACCCTGTCGGGGACGTCGCGGATGATGAACACAAGATCGAAGCGAGTGTTATGACAAACGGCTGTGTCGGCCACGAAGTTCTCGACGCCGGGGACGGATAGGTCGTATACAAATTCCGGTAGCTCTTCGTCCTTGACCGGACGAATGTCGTCGATGGGCACGACCCCCACGTCAGCCTCCATCAACGCATCCACGGTCGAGACGGTCTCCAGTATAAGGTGCCCGCGTTCGGTCATGTGATATTGATAATGGCGGCCTGAAAGCCCTGAGAGCGCTCGTCGCTCCAATACGCCCTCGTCGGTCATCCTTGATACGAAACGCTGCAGGCTTCCGCTGCTCTTCAAACCCTCGGCTGTAGCGAGAGACGAGGCCGTCACCCATTCCTCTCCCGTTCGGCTCATCCTCGACAGCCTCCCCCGTAGCCATTCAGAGCCCCTGATTTCCTCCCAGTACCTTGGCGTCAGATGCTTGGCGTAACGACCAGAGGGGCTGATCTTCCCCAAGAGAGGGGACAAGGCCGGCACGACTTCAGATACAGGGGGGTAGCTCATCGCATCGTTGGTGACCCCCGCGGACTTAGGCCATGGGACACGATAGGAACCGTGGGAATGAATTGTCCGCTTCTCTGGGCCGAACACCGTGACCTTGGGGGGAGTGTGGAACGACGAGGCCATGTGGCCCAACTGAGCATGCAGTTGAATGAGCTGCGATCTCAGCTCGTGGCTTGCAGTGACGCCCGCGTCCCCAGCCATATACGCCTTTAGGAACTCGATCTTCAGCGCCACAGGAGCGTTGAAGACGATGTCGGGGACCCGCTTCTCCAGAGCCCCACTCTTCAAGCCAAAGCACTTGGCCAGGAACGCGGCCACGACTTTTGAGCGTATGTCGACCTTAACGCTGTGGCCGGAGCGTTGCACGGTGGGCTTGACGTTGAACAGCTGCAGGCTTATCTTCCTGATATCATCCAACAGAAACCTGTCCTTGTCGGAGTCAAAGGAGAAGTCAACGGCGTAGACACCTTCCTCCTTGAGGAAGACGAGAGCTCCTTCGGCCACGAAATACCCAAGGAGTCGGAACAGCTTGGCACCCACAGGCACCGTCGAAGGAACGTAAAAGCCGCTGCCCTTGACACTTAGCTTGACCACCGATTGCTCTTCGGGACTCAGCTCGGCGTACCTCTCCGCTGGGAGCACATTCCGGACCTCATGATGCTCTGCGACGTTTCGCAGGCGAAGATATGCTGAACGTGGCACCCCATGAAGGTAGACGCCCTTCTCAGAAACCCACGGCAGGAGTGAAATGCACTGGGGCGTCAAGCCTCCGGAAGGAAGTCTCTTGGACACGAAGACGCTATCGCCCACGCGAAGCTCTTCGGTAGGTTTCGCCTTGACCTGACCATCCTCTAGGACGAAAATGCAGTGGCCTCCAGTGAGGAGCAAATCTCTGCCCTTGAATGTAACGACATAGTGCTTTCCCTGTGGGCGGTGCCTGAAGACGTACTCCAGCGGTCTCCACACGATGCGAAATCTCTCGTCCATAGAAGCGACTTCGACGTTGCGCTCACTTACGCTGACAGGGAGGCCGGATTCGTCACGTTTGTAGAAGCTATCCACAAAACGACCAATGGGGAGGCTTCTAATCGTTCCGTTGTCCTTGACCAAGATTTGTTCCGTGGGTCCAACCGAGAGCAGAGGGGTGGGCAAGTTCACGTTCTCGTAGATGTTCTTGTAGGGGTCGTACTTGCCGAAGACTGGGTTGGCCGCCGCGAGGATCGACGTGCGGGCGTTGAGGGTTGCCACGATGCCGCCCTTGGCCACGCTTACGGTCTGCTGCTCCATCACCTCGTGTAGAACTCCTCTATCTTCTGCCCTCATTTTATCAAATTCGTCTATGGCAGCGACGCCTAAATCTGCAAGAACTACAGCGCCCGCTTCGAGCATCATGAGGCCTGACTTCTCTTTTACAACGGCCGCGGTGTTATGGACGACGAAACCGTTCGCAACGAAAGAGTGCACGTTTTCGATTGTAAGATCGTATACGACCGACGATGGCTCCTCCCTGATAGACTGGACGATGTCTGCTCTGAAGCTCGGTGGGAGGTTGATGGTGTCGGAATCTCGGGCCTTCCGTTCGCCTTCGGTCCCTCCCCACACTGCGGTCGCAAGTTTGGGAGGTTGCTCAGTCACAATGACAAAGTCTCCCTTTCGAAGTTCGCAAGCCTTCTTCCACTGCGTAAAGCCCAAGGAAAGATCGTAACAGGCAAGCTTGGTCTCAGGAGTGAGCTTAATCTGCCTTCCGAGTCCCGTCCTCACCGACACAACTGTCGGAGCGGATAGCCTGTAGAACTGACTGGCCACCCCTTTTGCCAGGGACTCCAAGGACATCGTCGAGGCGATCAGCGAAGCTCTGCCACATTGCACTAGCTGCTCGCCCTCCTTGAGCACGGGGACGGAAACCTGCACGGCCTGGGGCTTCTCGGCGATCACTTCTCCCGCCCGAGCTCTGACTGCTCCTCGCCCGAACTGCTCCTCCACGACGTCCTTAATCGTCCTGTAGCCCACCGCAGTCTCAACCAGCGTGTCAGGGGCGACGCATAGACCGGCTGCCGTCGACCCTCTTCCCGTGGTGTACAGTCCCCTAGGGGCGATGCGTGCGACGTACTTCAAGAGCTCACTCTTGGCGGTGTTGTGAGAGATGATGCCGTTCGCGATGAACCTGTGCCCATCTGGGATTTCGATATCGAACACGTCCTCGCTGGGGTGGTGAATAATCTTGACTATGCGCTCGCTGTGCTGGGCCCGGAACCTCTTGAACAACTCCGCGTCCTGCGCCAGCATTTCGAGCTTCGCCCGCTTCTTCTCAGACACGAAGCCGATCTTCCTTCGAAAGAGGAGGATGTCCCGTCCCCGGCGTATCAGGAGCGCGTTGCCGACGATGTGGGAATGTACTCCAAAGCGGAGAAGGAGCAGCTGGACGTCCCTGAGCAGCTCGATTTCCTTGGACTTGAGCCCCACCGCCCGCCTACCTCTCCCATTGTCGAACACCGTGCCGTCAGCCTCGTAGAGCCACCTGAGGAAGGATGAAACTACCTCATCTCCGGATTTGAGGATGAGGTCTGGGACGCGCTTATCCCTCAGGAATGCCAGATTCGCGGCCACGTCCTTGTCGGAGAGGTACACATAGTGGAGATGTACCTTCCTCCCCTTCTTCACCGTCTCGCTATCGCGAGGCCTCCGAAATCCGAAGAGCCCCTTTGCTAGCGCCATGAGCTTGGGAAGTATGTCGATTTCAGGTTCGGCGACCACGAAGCCCAGCCTGTAGCCGTCCTTGCATACCCATCCGTCTCCGACCATGTAGCCCATGAAGCCTGCGAGCTCCGGCGTGACCTTGTCAGGGAGGAGCCGATGGAACTTGGGGCCGAACCTGCTCCTTGAAATTGGAGCGAAGCCCGTACTGACGTATGCACTTACGTTACAATGGAAGCTCGAAACGACCGCCACCCTGTCCCCGACCTTGAACTCGTCGAGGCGACGCCATTCCTTGACCTGCCAGCCGTCCTGCGTTCGAACGGCGAGCAGAGGATGGTTGTAGGTTCCCTTGATGCTCTTGCCGGATTCGGTTACGAGCTCCAAGACGGGCTGGTCCCTGTAGACGTGGAAGGTCGTGGCCATGGCCCTGTGCCCCCCCGATGTCCCCGTCAGCACCAGCGTCTGGATCTGCTGAAGGTGATGGCTACCCAGCTGGCCGATCTTGGCGATCCTGCCGTCCCCGAGCACGACCCTTTCGTCCGCCACCAGGCACCCAGGATCTCCCACCATGAGGCAGTTCACGTCTCCCCTGATGGTGGTGCCGTCGGGGAGGACCCCCTGAGGGGCGCCGGTGACCATGAGGAGGACGGCCTCCTTCTGGGTCTCGAAGCCGTAGATCGACGGGGCGATGGAGTTGATTAGGCGCTCGTAGGCGTCGGGGAGGGAGGCTATGCGCTTGATCTCCGCCTCGTCTTCGGGGCTTATCTGGATCTGGTCGGGCTCCTTGCCGCTGACGTCGGTGTAGTTCGTCTCCAGCCTCGTCCTGAAGACGGTGAGCTTCCCCTTCCCTATGGCGGACTCGGGCTCGGCCCGCACCACCCCCGTGACCACGACCCTATCGCCGGGCCTGGCCTTTCCCACCATCTCGCCGACTATCTCGGCGTCGATGGAGGTGGGCAGCTGGCCGGGGGGGAGCTCCTCGGGGAGCTCCTGGATGCGGATGACCTGGTAGTCGGTGAACTTCGAGGCCGACTTGTCCAGCTCCAGATTCCTGGACTCTTCGCACTCGCTGCACTTGGTGGGGGACTTGAGAAGGGTGCCCGCCTGGGGGACGAGGGTGAGGTGGCCGTTGGGGCAGCGGAAGGCGGCAACCAGGGCCAGGGGCTGCACCTCGGAGGTCCTGACTACCATCCCGTTGATGGCCACCATCTTGTCGAGGTACTTGGCTGCGACAGCCCTGAGGGGGAGCTTGTCCGTGATCCCCTTGATGCGGACCTCCAGCTCGTCCCGCCTGTCGTCGGCGTAGGCCTGGTTCTCCGTCTTCACGGCCTCGTAGGCCGCCTCCTTGAAGGCGGGTATTATGGAGTCGGGCCTCTGGATGAGCGCGATGGCGAGGTCGGTGTCGAAGGCCAGGAGGTCCTCGTAGTCGACCAGCACAGAGGCCTTCCCTTCGGCGATCATCTGGCCTATCCTCCCCCTGTACTTCGGGCTGCCGTCGGCCCCGAGGAATCCCTTGAGGAAGAACTCCAGCTGCTCTGAGGCCTTGGCCTGAGACACCGACGTCATGGCTTCTCTTCACCTAGCACAAGGGAGCGCCACTCGGACACCAAGTTCCGGATCTCCCTGTAGAGGAGGAGCTCCTCGGGGGAGAGGACCGACGTCGGCTCGGGCTGAGAGGTATAGCCGGCCATGGTGACCATCTTCACGAGCCTGGTGGTGACCAGGTCCTGGGTGGAGACCTTGACCTTCTCGTAGTGGGGGTCGTGGGGGTTCTTCTTCCGGAGTATCATCAGGTGCCTTCTGAGCTTGAGATATAGGTCCTTCGAGAGCTGGGACGGCTGGGTGGGCCCCTGGAGCTTCTCCCTCTGCAGGGCCCTGAAGAGCTCGTTCTCCACCCCCTCCTCCCCGAGGTTCACGAGGTTCTCCTCCTCCAGCACTTCGGCCACCCAGCGAGGGAGCTCCGCCACCTCGCCCTCGGGGATCTCCTGGAGGGTGTAGGTGCTGAGCTTGGCCTCGGGGATATCGGTCCTCGCGGTGACCCTGACGGGGGACATCAAGAAGGATGCCTCCCTGTTCTTAACGAACGTGCGGAACTGTTCCAAGGAGTCATTCGGCAAGTTGTTTTCTGGAGGACATAAGCACCAGGGTTAATTAACGATTACATGGTGGTCTCATGGGCTTGCCGGAGCGAAGGGAGGGCCGTTATATCGAGCCGGTGAGACAACCCACCTATCTTTATTAACGGTCGGGGGTTGGTACTAGGGCGGTCGTGAAACGGCTTGGAGCACGACGAGTCGTTGATGTGGGTTGAGAAGTACAGGCCTCAGGTCCTGAGCGATCTCGTGGACCAGGCGGACATAGTCGAGAGGCTTACGGCCATCCTCAGGAAGCCTGACGACATGCCCCACCTCCTCTTCACGGGGCCGCCGGGGTCCGGGAAGACCACCGTCGCCGTCTGCCTGGCCAGGCAGCTCCTGAAGGAGTACTGGAGGGATTTCACCCTCGAGCTCAACGCTTCCGACGAGCGGAAGATCGACGACGTGAGGACAAAGGTCAAGGTCTTCGCCATGCATACGGACAGGAGGGCCGACATACCCTTCCGCATAGTTATACTAGACGAGTCAGACGCGATGACTAGCGACGCACAAACTTCGCTCAGGAGGATAATGGAGGAGTACTCAAAGACGACCCGCTTCATCCTGACTGCCAACTACTCCTCGAGCATCATAGAGCCCATACAGAGCAGGTGCGCCATCTTCAGGTTCACCAGGCTCCCTGAGGCGGAGGTTGTAAACTGCCTTGCAAACATCTGCAAACACGAGCACGTCAAGGCCGCGGAGGGCGCCCTGGAGATGATCTGCGATCTGACGGACGGCGACCTGAGGCAGGCGATCAACCAGCTTCAGACCACGGCGGCCGTCGGCGAGCTGAACGAGGCCAACGTGAAGAAGGTCTACGGCGTGACCAAGAGGGCGTCGGTGAAGGAGATGGTCCAGCTCGCGGTGAGGGGTGAGTTCAAGAAGGCCAGGGAGGTGCTCGTGGAGCTGCTCAAGGTCTACGGGATGCCGGAGGCGGACATCGTCAAGTACATGTTCGCCGATGTGTCGGACCTAAAGGGCGTGGACCAGGCCAAGGCCGCGAGGCTCATGGCTGACTACGACTTCAGGCTGGTGGAGGGGGCCCACTCGGAGATACAGCTGACTGCGTTGCTGGCCGAGCTGTCCACCGTGACCTCATGAAGGTGGCGGGAATGAAACCTCTCAGAGGGATAAGTGACTATCCACCGGAGGACTACGAAAGGCTGGAGGGCCTGAGGGGGATCTTCTCGGAGCTGGCGGGCCTCTATGGGTTCAGGCTCATGGAGCCGGCGCCCCTGGAACCGATGGAGACCCTCGAGCAGAAGAGCGGGCCCGCGATCGGAGAGGAGATCTACCATTTCAAGGACAAGGGGGAGAGGGAGGTCGGCCTCAGGTTCGACCTCACCGTAGGGCTGACCAGGTACGCCTGCTTCGACAGGGCGGCGCCGCTCCCCATCAGGCTTGGGAGCTTCGGTGGCGTCTTCAGGTACGACGAGCCCCAGCACGGGAGGTACCGCTGGTTCTACCAGTGGGACGTCGAGACCTACGGGAGCCCCCACCCGGAGGCCGACGCGGAGATGGTGGAGTTCACCAGCCAGCTCCTCTCGAGGGCGGGGCTGCGAGACCACATGGTGAAGATCGGCGACAGGAGCCTGGTGCAGGAGTTCATCCTGAAGAGGATGGGCTTCTCCGGCGAAAAGGCGGTGGAGCTGATGAGAGCGCTGGACAAGGTCGACAAGAAGACCAGGGAGGAGCTGAAGGCCGAGTATGGGGGAAAGGGCTTCTCGGCGGAGGAGTTGGATATGCTCATGGACTTCGGAGAGATCGAAGGGAGCCCGGAGAAGGTCCTCTCCAGGCTGCAGGAGGAGTCGCTGGGGTCGGCGTCGAAGCTGGCGGAGCTGGTCGACGAGCTGTCCGGGGCCAGGGCCAAGGTCGGGCTCAGTGTCAAGATAGTCCGGGGGATAGACTACTACACCTCCACGGTCTACGAGGCCTTCGATACGAGAGAGTCCGGCCTGGGATCTTTGGCAGGAGGGGGGAGGTATGACCTCCTGCCCTCGATGTTCGGAAGGAAGGACCTCCCGGCGACGGGGGTGGCAGGGGGGGCCGAGAGGCTCATGCTGGCGCTGGAGGGCAGGAAGGGGGCGTCGGGCGGTGCCAGGCCCGTCTACGTGGCGGCGGCGAGCGGAATGCTGAAGGAGGCCATTGCGGTGGCGTCGAAGCTGCGCTCCGAAGGGATTGGGGCGCTGACGGACCTGCAGAGGAGGACATTGGCCAGGCAGCTGGAGGAGGCGGCGAGGGCGAAGGCGTCGAAGGTCGTCATTGTGGGGCCGGCGGAGCTTTCCCACGGCGAAGTGGTAGTCAGGGACATGGACACGAGGAAGGAGGGTCGCGTGAAGTTGGCGGAGCTGGCTAAGGGGCTCTGAAGCGGGCGCCATTTGAGATTCCATTATATAGCTCACATCCGGTAGCAGCACAAAGGCGTCCGGTTTTGCTAGCCGTAGTGTGCATCAAGCAGGTCCCCGACACGACCGAGATCAAGATCGACCCTGAGAAGGGGACCCTGGTGCGCGAAGGCATCCCCGCGGTCATCAACCCGACGGACGTGAATGCTGCCGAAGAGGCCCTCAGGCTGAAGGATTCGTTCGGGGCGAAGGTGGTCGCCATGACCATGGGGCCTCCTCAAGCTGAGGCTGCCCTCAGGGAGCTCCTGGCCATGGGCGTCGACAGGGGGATCCTGATAACGGACAGGGTCATGGCGGGGGCGGACACCTATGCTACGAGCTACGCCGTATTCGCGGCGCTCAAGAAGCTGGAGGAGCAGGAGGGAGCCGTGGACCTCCTATTCTTCGGGAATAAGGCTCTCGACGGCGAGACGGGCCAGGTGGGCCCTGGCGTCGCGGCGAGGATGGGGATCCCCATAGTCACCTACACGGTGAAGGTGAAGGAGGTTAGCCTGAAGGAGAGGTATGCCGTGGCCGAGCGCAGGGCGGAGGACCTAGTCGAAACGATAAGGGTCACCATGCCGGCCGCTATCTCGGTTCTGGAGGAGACGAACCATCCCAGGAGGGCGACCCTGGAGGGGATCCTGAGGGGAAAGGAGGCCACGGTGGAGCTATGGAACAAGGACACGATTCAGGCCGACCCCAAGAAGACGGGGCTGGCGGGCTCTCCGACCATCGTGAAAAGGATGTTCGTCCCCAAGCCGAGGGGGAGGGGAGAGATTTTCGACGGCAGGGAGGACCCGGCCAAGGCCGCGGAGTGGCTTGGCGAGAGGCTGGCCGGGCTGAAGGTCTTCGGGGGGAAGGGAGGGGTGGCCGGGGGAGCGGCGGCGGCTGAGCAGGCGCAGGCCGTCGTCAAGCACGACCCGAACATGGGATACAACGGGGTGTGGGTCTACGTGGAGCAGAACGAAGGGAGGGTCGCCGATGTTTCCTGGGAGCTCATGGGCGAAGGGTCGAAGGTGGCTAGGAAGCTGGACACCCAGCTCGAGGCGGTGGTGATAGGGGACGATGCCCGGAAGATGGCGGAGGAGGCACTGGAATACGGCGCCTCCAGGGCCTACCTGGTCCAGCATCCACTCCTGAAGCACTACAGGACCTTCCCCTACGCCAAGGCCTTCACCGAGGTGGCTCTGGCGAGGAAGCCCCAGGTGATAATGATAGGCGCAACGCGAAATGGGAGGGACCTGGCGGGGATGGTGGCGACGAACCTGGGGACGGGGCTGACGGCCGATTGCACCCAGCTGGATGTAGAGCCGGGGACCGGGTTGATGCTGCAGATCAGGCCCACGTTCGGGGGGAGCCAGCTCGCGGTGATCATGACGCCCAAGCACATGCCCCAGATGAGCACCGTGAGGCCGGGGGTCTTCCCGAGGCCTGCCAAGGGGGAGGGGAGGGGAGAGGTCGTAGAGTTCGAAACCCACCTCAAGGAGGAGGAGATCCCGACCAAAGTCGAGGTGTTCAGCTGGATCCAGAGGCAGGGGATGGTGCAGGAGGCCGACGTGGTGGTGTCCGGGGGCATGGGCCTGAGCTCGTCGAAGAACTTCGACCTTGTGGGGGAGCTGGCTACGGCCCTGGGAGGGGCAGTAGGGGCTTCGAGGAAGGCTGTGGAATCAGGGTTCGCCGACAAGGAGAGTCAGGTGGGCCAGACAGGCAAGACCGTCAGGCCGAAGCTGTACTTCGCCGTGGGGATTTCAGGGGCGATACAGCACCTGGTGGGGATGCAGGGGGCGGAGACGGTGGTGGCACTCAACATAGACCCCGATGCGCCCATCTTCAACTCGTGCAACTACGGAGTCATAGGGGACGCCCTGAAGGTC
>CAYYVT010000086.1:0-6001 GCA_964475215.1 uncultured Nitrososphaerales archaeon | reverse complement strand
TACGGAAAGCTGATCTCCTCGCTGGTGGTGGAGCCCACCAACTACATCTTCTACTACGGCACGGGCCTCCTCGTCCTGATCCTATTCAACACGGCCTCCTGGGCGGGAAGGAGCTTCGTCGAAGGGGCCCATGAAGGGAGGCTCAAGTACCTACTCTCCCTGCCCATCGGGAGGAACCAGCTCTTCTTCGAGCAGCTGATGCTGGGGGCGACCGTGAACACCGTGCGGCTCATCCCGCCGCTGGCGGTGATAATGTGGCTGAGTGGCACGATGTCCCCACTTACCTTTCTCTCCACCATCGTGGTGCTCACACTTCTTGGCATCGCAGTCATCGGCCTGATGGTGTCCCTTTCCTTCGTAGCGTTCCGCTCGTTCGACATTTACAGCGCAGTGGTGGCAGGCCTGAGCGCCCTCCTCATCCGTTTCAGCACCATCTACTACCCCCTGAGGTTCATCCCCCAGGCCTACTCGACGGTGGCCCAGGGGAACCCCCTTACATATGGCACGGACCTTCTGAGAGCCGTCCTGGGCTTCCCTCCTTCACTCCTCCTTGACCCGTACCTGGCCACGGCGGTGGTGATGGCCTTGGTGGTCGGAACGCTCTTCGCGGGGATGTTCACTATTTCTCACGCCGTCGAAGGGGTGAAATCCTCCTGAGCCAGCTCTCAAGAGTCCTGAGGATCGTCGTGGTGGACGTCTCATACTTCTTCAGGACGAAGTGGTTGATCGCGACTCTCATCGCCCTGAACCTCTCCGACATGCTGGTCCTCGGGCTCGTCTACAACGGCATGATGCAGTTCGACTACTTCGCTTTCTTCGTGCCCGGGGTGGTCATCGCGGGCATGTTCGCGGCCGCCTTGGATGTTGGCAGGAGGGTCTATCTGGGGCTCACCGAAGGTGTGACGCAGTACTACCTTAGCCTTCCAGTGAGCACCGACGGGCTTGTTTGGGCCCACATCGTCTCTGGCGGCCTTGGAGGGACCATCTACTCGGGCATCCTTCTCATCGTGGCGCTGGCCATACTTCCCCATCCGAACCTATGGGCGGCGGTGGCCATGCTGCCTCTGCTGCTCGTCCTATCGATGGGGCTCTCGGGGATAGCGGCGGTGTTGAACCTCTTCTCCAAGAAAGGGGAGAGATACTGGGTGTTCGCCGAGGGGCTCCAGGTGACCTTCCTCGGGCTGAGCACCATCTCGTATCCCCTTGCCGTCATCCAGAGCGCCTTCCCCAACGTCCTGGTTGAGGCGATCGAATACAATCCGCTGAGCCAGGGCGTGGACGCCCTGAGGGCTTGGGTCTTCGGGGGGGAGCCCGTCCAGTCAGCTGCCCTCGCTTCTCTAATCCTCACCTCGTTGGTGCTGCTGGCGCTGGGAGCAATTTCGTACAGGCACGTGTTCTACGAAGTCAGGGAAGTCGGAAAATTATAGGGTGGCAGGAGCGCCTTCAGGACTTGTCCTCGTCATGGGGCTTCCAATCGCCCTCATCCTCGGGTGGCCATGTGACCGGATCCTTGACGAAGTTGTCCATCATGCTCCGCTTCTTGCAGGCCGGGCATTTGGTGTATCGATAGCGACCCGCGTGGATGAGGCTGAATCCGGGGGCCACCTCAAAGACGGCGCCGCATTTGGGGCACTTTGCGCGCACAGCGATTCGACGGCCTCCTTGTATTACTTCCTTGCTCCACATCACTAAGGGGAGATAGCTCGTTCCGGCTGGGGCGGGATCGCCTGAGACGTGGCCTTCATCAGAGCCCCGTTAGGGAAACACACTTAAAACACCCCCATCTAGGCTATTCGGATTCAAAATGTCCGCACCAAACACCGTACTAATCGGAAAGAAGCCTGCGATGAACTATGTCCTTGCGTGCCTCACCCTCTTCCAAAATGGAGTGAATGAGGTGCACATCAAGGCCAGAGGGAAGGCAATAAGCACGGCCGTAGACGTGGCCGAAATTACGAGGAAGCGGTTCGCTACTGAAGCAAAGGTCAAGGAAATAAAGATCGACACCGAACAGCTCAAGAACGCCGAGACCAACACTATCAGCAACGTCTCCAGCGTAGAAATCATCTTGGCGATGTAGCGGAAGCCAAGGGAGGCTCACCTTCCTGCCCTAGCGGTAGCAAGGCTTCGTAAGATCTAGAATCAGCGCACGAGACGCTGACCCGCATTGGTTTGAAGCTGAGCGGGGCATCACCTTAAAGGCCCTCGCCGACCAAAGGTCCCCTGAGTTGAAGACGATAATCAAGGAGGTGCTCCTCGACACACGGCAGAACAGGGAGCTCATCGACATCACCGAGAGGGTCATCGAAGCCACGAGGGACAGCGGAGTCACCAAGGGCATCTGCCTGATCTGGTCCACCCACACGACGGCATCGGTCCTTGTCACCGAGAACGAACGGGGCCTCCTTCATGACGTAATCTCCAAGATAGGAGAGGACTTCCCACAGCGGGGGACGTGGCTTCACAATATCATAGACGACAACGCCCACGCTCATCTGGCGGTGGCATACCTCGGGCCGTCGGTTTCGGTCCCCATCGCAGGGGGAGCCCTGACTCTTGGGGCCTATCAGTCCATCTTCTTCGTTGAACTGGACGGCCCTCGGAGGGCAAGGAGGGTCGTGCTCGAAGTCATCGGGATATGAGGTGCGAACCTTGGGCCTTGAGGTAGACGTGTCCGTCCTGCTAGGCTTCGCCTCGGTGGTGGTCATGGTGGGGACGCCGGCCTCCAGAAGGATGAAGTTCTGACCGAGGGTGCGCTCGAGTCCAAGCTTTTTAAGAGTCAGACTTCAAACTTTCCATGATGGCCCAGTCGCCCCGGAAGGAAGTCTCCATTGACCGAACCCTGCCCCGGGCCTACTGGACATGGAGGGACAACCCGGCGCTCTCCGTGCCAACCATGCTCTCGACCTCGCTGACGGTGCTGGTGGAGGCCATATTCGGGATAGCCATACTGGGGGTCGTCGTCCTGCTGGAGAAGACGGAGTGGATACGCGAGGTCGCCCAGGCCGTGGCTTCTTTGGATTTCACGTCGTTGGGCAGCCTTCTTGCCTCCCCCCAGTTCGTCTGGACGGCCTCGGCGTTCCTGGTGCCAGCTACGATCGTCGCTGTCGTCGTGACGGTCCTTGCCAGCGGCTACGTGTACTCGGCAGAGTTCGGCTCCTACTGGATGGCGCTCCAGGGGTCACATGTGGGGATAGCCGAGGTGATGAAGAAGTTCAAGGAGAGATGGAGGAGCATGGCTTGGACCTACGTTGTCTCGTCTTTTGTAACGGTGGCCCCGTTGATCGCGGCATCGCTGGTGTCGGTGGCCGTCGCACTCCTTGGAAGCGGTCTGATCGCCGGCCTGATCGTCATAGCATCTCTCGCGGCCGGGACCGCTTGCACCCTGGTCCTCTCCGCCCTCCTGATCTTCTCTCCCGTGGTGGTGATGGCCGATGGGATATCAGGCTCGGCAGCCGTGCGCCGCAGCATATCGGTTTCCAGGCAGATGTTCGGCTCCTCTGTAATCTACGGTCTCGTCTACGTGGTATTCACATCCGCCGTGACCTACATGGCATCCGCTGTTCCAGGCGGGAGCCTCCCCCTCTCGTCCCTCGCCTCGGTCTGCGTGCTGATAATCGTGACCCCCGTCCTGCACCTGACCAAGACCTACATGTACCGACAGTTCTGGCTGACTGAGCCTCCCCCCGTCGAGTTCCGGCCCTCTTTCACAGCGGACCTCTGGCCCCTGCTGAGATCTCTATGGGGTAGCTTCAGAAAGGGCCTAGGGGAATTGAAGGCCTTCGCCCTGGACACGAGGAACCTTCCATACCACCTGACATCCGCCCTGGCCATAGTGATCGGATGGGTGGTCGGCATCTTCGTGGAGCAGAACGGGATCACACAGATCCTCTACAGCGTGGGGTACACCCCGGGGAAGATCAACCCCCTTGTGACCGAAAGCCTGCCGCTCTCATTGGGCATCTACATCTTCTTTCACAACTGGCAGGTGAGCCTCGCCACCGCCCTTTCGGGGGTATGGTTCTCAGTCGCCCCCTTCGTGACGCTCTTCCTGAACGGTGTGCTGATCGGCGCCGTCACGGGCCTTGCGCCCAACACGACGATGCTCGCCGCCGCGCTTCTCCCTCACGGGATCATTGAGATCCCTTCTTTCGTAATTGCGGGCTCCGCCGGCATTAAGCTCGGCGTCGCCTTCCTTCGGACTACTCGAAATGGCGACCCGGCGCTGGAAGAGGAGTTCCACTCCGTGGCAAGGCAGACGGTATACGTCGTCGTCGGATTGGCCCTGCTCTTCCTCGTAGCGGGGTTGATCGAAGGGAACCTCACCCCCATCATAATGAGGATGGCGGGGTGGACCTAGGGCGTTGCCAACGCGGCGACCCTATGAATCAGGGCCTGATCAGACGTCGGCTTGACGGCCGGGGACCTTGCGCGGCCACATGAGGAGGCAGGCCAGGCTTCCGTGGGGTCTCTAAGGCCAAGGTTACCGCCTAGTCCCGCTGAACAGGTGGCTGGACCCTGGTCTTTGTGAGAAGATAGATGGAGGAAATTGACCCAAGGAACGCCCCTAACTCTGAGAGGATGCCGATTCCCAGGAAGAGCCCAAGGAGAGAGGTGACCATGACGACATATAGCCAGCGTCGGGCCTTGATCCTCCGGTACATGTAGGCGCCCATGACCATGCCGACGCCGAAGACGAAGGCCATCAGGTAGTAAGCCACGTATTCGAGGGATAGGTTGGGGACCGTTACCATGATTGCAGCATAATCTAGGCAGACCAAGAAGCCCCCGACCATAGATGCCAGATAAGGGTAGTCGAGTCGAAGCCGTATGGGCGGTTCCACCATCAGCATAGCGGGGAGCTCGAGATTAATTAACGTTGGAAGGAGGACGGGCCACGCCTTCAGCTCAAGCCTTGCGGAGAACCCGCTAGGGACACCGGAGCCTGGTCCAGCACGTCGTAACGGCCCTCCTTCTCTCCGACAAGACATAGGTGATAGCTCATCCCAGGACCGTCGCATATGACGAAGTCCTGAGTTAGGTTCGCCTTGTAGAGGGAGGTAGTGGTCACCTCAGCCCCCAGCTGTTGAAGGAGGCCGCTGAACTGGCCGAGCTTCGAGTCGGCTTCGCAAATCAGCACTGTCCCAAAGTCCCTGAGGATGGGTAGCCAGAGGAGCGTCTTGGTGGAGCCCTTCTCGACTTCGCCAAGGAGCTGCTCAGAGGAGAAGGCGCCCAATTCCCGCCTCATCACGAGACGCACTCTATCGAATCCCTCTTGAGGAACATGCACTTCTCCTACGACGGCCCCACTGTCTCCAAGCCCGATCAATGCCTTGGCCGCATCCGGCTCGGAGGAGGATGAAAGCTCGGAGACCGGCATCTGAGGTTTCGGGGGAGTCCACCCGGAATGAAGGAGGATGGCCCATATGCTCGGGCCCCGTGAGATTGAAAAACACACGGCGGGAGCGACAAGGAGGCCGCTGCAGTCCTCCTTGACTATCCCGAATGGAGGGAAGACATCTTCAATTGCGAATTCGTACAGACGTGACCCATCGTCAACGTCCGACGTGCTGAAATTAAGCGGCTCCTGGGAGATGAAGGTCGGCTGGGGACGCCACCTCCTCTTGGGCCCCTTGGGCGGAAGCCATACGAATGCAACCCTGGCTGGCCCGATGGCGGCGCTCTCAACTTTGGTGGGGGATTCGCTCCTAAGCATGACCGAAGCTGTATTATCCATGACCTTGTACACGGCGTCGAAGCCCGGAACCAGACTATAGGCCGACATCGCGCAATTCCTCGAAATGCCGCACAGTTATGCCTTTCCTTCAGCTTCCTACAGGGCGGCTTCGATTTGGCGTGGCGGAGAAGAGAGACGCCTGGCTGGGACGCGCCCCTAATCAGGGTCATCGGCCATCAAAACTTATATCAGCCTCATGGCCGACGGAGCTCACATGAAACCCTGCAAAGCTTGTGGATCTCCCCTCCTCGAGGGCGCAAAGGT
>CAYYVT010000085.1:0-10879 GCA_964475215.1 uncultured Nitrososphaerales archaeon | reverse complement strand
TAGCCTCCGCCAACCCAGCGACCATTTCGACTGTGGACAAGGGCCTCTTCTCGCTTGCCCTCAGTCACACCTTTTCCGTTATGGCCGTCCTGAACGCCGTGGCAATCCTTCCGTCCATAATGAGGGGGAAGAGGATTGTGACGACCGTAACCACAAATTCATGACGAAGGAACACCTTGACCCTCTGTCTTAATCGAAGTCCCAAGCCCCCGGCGGCAGACACGAAGTTAGTCCATCAATCGACGAAGGGAATGCAAACGCGACGGCAATGTCAGCCCCTCGAGGCGTCTCTAAAGCTTATATGGAGCCCGAAGACCACTTATGACTCGAGTTTGCGTTGAGCCATCCAACGGACCTCGGGGCTGTCAAAGAAGGCTCATATGTCATCCTCGACGGCGAGCCCTGCAGGGTTGTCCAGTCGGACAAGAGCAAGCCGGGGAAGCACGGTGCCGCAAAGATCAGGCTGGCGGCCGTCTCGATTTTCACAGGAACGAAGCATGCCTATGTGGGCCCCTCGGCCTCCAGGATTGAGGTCCCCAACATCGACAAGCGGAGCGGCCAGGTGCTTTCTATCAGCGGCAACTCCTACCAAATCATGGACATGGAGACCTACGAGAACTTCGAGACCCCTCTGGTGGAAGACGAAATCAAAGCGAAGCTCCAGCTGGGCTCCGAAGTTGAGTACTGGTCCGTGATGGGAAAGGTCCGCATCATGCGCGTTAAAGGTTAATTATCGCCCCTTCACCGCTTTTCGTCTCGAAGGCAGGAGCCCGTTAGCAGATTGAGAGCAGCCATCGACGGGCAAACCGACCCTCTCGGGTGACTCCAGAGAGGTGGATGAAGACAACGCCCTCCTCTGCCGGAAATTACTCCTGCCCTTACCACATCTGTCTAGTACGAGCTACCTGCCCGCCCCTGTCAGCGCCATTCTATGCTGAGCTTAGTCGCGTTCGACAATACCCTTTTAGGCTGAAGCACTTCAGGGTCATTTGAGTGGCTGACTGGGAAGTTGGAAGAGAACGTCATAGAGGTCAACTCGCTTGAAAAGAGCTACGGCAGCCTGAAGGCGGTAGCCGGAATTTCCTTTGAAGTCAGACCGGGAGAGGTCTTCTCGTTGTTGGGCCCCAACGGGGCCGGCAAGACCACCACCATAGAGATACTCGAAGGGTTGAGGGAACGGGACGGGGGGGACGTCAGGGTCCTCGGCCTCGACCCCTGGAAGCACGGCTACGAGCTCCACAAGAAGCTGGGCGTAATCGCTCAGGGCTTTAGGTTCTTCGACTACACGACGCCGAAGGAGGCGGTGCAGTACTACGCCTCCATCTTCGGGGTCAAGGTGGACGCCGACGCCATATTGAAGCGAGTCCTCTTGGACGACGTCTCCGGCAAGTGGTACAAGGACCTCTCCGGAGGCCAGAAGCAGAAGTACGGCCTGGCCCTCTCTCTTGTGAACGACCCCCAGCTCGTCTTCCTGGACGAGCCCACGACAGGCCTCGACCCGCAGGCGAGGAGGGCCGTCTGGGAGGTCATAAGGCAACTGAAGAAGGAAGGAAGGGCTGTACTGCTCACCACCCACTACCTCCAGGAAGCCCAGGAGCTCGCCGACAGGGTAGCCATAATGAACCTAGGGAAGATAATCACCATGGGGACGCCTGAAGAGATAATCGTCAAGTACAGCGCCGGCGAAAGGCTCATGATTAAGGGCGGCGGGGGCCTGGCCACCTACCTCGTGCAGGCCGGACTGAAGGTCGACATCTCCGGGAAGGACGAGATCAGCATAAGGATAGAGGAAAAACGTGACATCGTCGAAGCGATGGCCGTGATTGGCAGATCTCGCTTCGACTGGAGCGACCTCAGGATCGAACGAGAGACGCTCGAGGACATATTCATCAGGCTCGTGGGCCGGACCGAGGAGACTTCCATGAGGTTGATGTCCTGATGGTCAGCACTAAACGCATCTGGGCCGACCTGAAGGTCACCTCCAGGGGGTTCGTTCGCAGCAGGGTGGGCCTCTTCTTTTCGCTAATCTTCCCCGTGATACTAATACTCCTCTTCGGGGCCATCTTCTCCGGCACCTCCGGCCCTACGAGCGCTTATGTGCAGAACTTAGACGGGACGCCGTTGAGCTCCCAATTCATCAATTCGCTGAACAGCACCAAGGCCCTCATCCTCACCCCCGTCCCGGCGACCGACGACCTCTCCCAATATCTCTTGTCTCATTCATCCTCCGACGGAATCATCATACCCCAAGGGTTTCAGGCCATGTACCTGGCCGGGAAGCCCATCAACATCACCGTCTACGGGGACCCGGCGTCGACGGCCAGCGCCATAGTCTCGGGGGTTACCCAGGAGGTGGTAAACGCCTACAACCTGGGCAGGGCCAATTCGACGGAGGTCATAGGCGTGCAGAGCCTGACGATTAAGTCCCAGAGCCTGAAGTACTTCGATTTCTTGGTTCCCGGCCTTATAGGGTTCTCCGTGCTGACCGCTCCCATGTTCGCCACGGTGAACATCACCTCACAATACAAGCGCGACAAGCTCTTCAAGCAGCTTTCCCTTACACCCCTCACCAAGGGCGAATGGCTCTTCTCCAAGGTCCTGTGGTACTGGTTCGTGACCGCGCTCTCCTTCATCTTTATGGTTGGGGTAGGCATCTACCTCTTCGGGGCGGTCATCACCCTGACCGGGGCCATAATTCCCTTCCTCCTGATAGGTCCCGTCCTCTTCGTCTCCCTGGGGATGCTAGTCGGGACGGTCTCCAACAGCCCCGAGTCGGCGGGCGTGGTGGGCAACCTCATCACTTTCCCCATGATGTTCCTCTCGGGGACCTTCTGGCCGGTTTCCATCTTGCCCCAGTACCTTCAGGTGATTGCCCGCTTCCTCCCGCTCTACTACGTCATAGCTGGCCTTAACAACGTGATGATTTACAATAACTTCAGCGCGGCCGCCCTAGACCTCGGCGTACTCTTAGCCATCACAGCCATAACCTTCGCTCTAGCGGTCTACTTCTTTAAGTGGAGAGAGGACTAAGGAGTACGTTCATACGCCGCCAGGGGGCGGGCCATCGCCCTCCCTGCCCATCCCCTTCGAAGCGATTACGTCGTGGATCATTATGGCGGCTTCGGTCGCCGACTTCATAATCTGGGATTTTACCACGGCAGGCTCGAAGACCGGCTCCTTCTCAATGTCCCCGACCTTGCCGTCGGACACGTTGATTCTGGCCCATGTCTTGTTCTTGGAGTGGGCTGCGCGGAGGTCCACCCGCATGTCGATGGGGTCCATCCCAGCATTCGATGCCAAGGTCAGTGAGATGACCTCCAAGGCATCGACGAAGGCCTGCGCTGCCAACTGCTCCCTTCCCGACAGCATGTGAGTCCATTCCTTGATGCTATAGGCGATTTCGGCCTCAGGAGCCCCTCCTTTGGATAAACGATGTCCGACTCGCCACGGTAGCCCATGGAACGCCGCTTCCTCCATGCATTCTCCTTAAATCATGGAGGTCGGACATCACGGTCATCGGGCCGGTAGTTTAGGCTGGTAAAATGCTCGCTTCGCAAGCGAGAGTCCGCGGGTTCAAGTCCCGCCCGGTCCATTATTTCTTGCTGCTATGCCGCGTCATCCCTTTTCTAGAGGCACTTCGTAATCTTCAAGCCCCTGGGCCGTCGAACGCTTAAGTAACCCACGCGAGGAGTCCGAACCGCAATGAAGGCCTCCGTGGGGGTGAAGGAGAAGCTCCTGCTCCTGAGGGCTCTTGTCGAGAGCTCGGTCTACAATTCGACGATTAATGCGAGGTTCAATCAGATGCTCGCAATCTTGGAAGCCCATCAAGCCTTGGAGTGGACGTTCAGATCCATACTTCGCGAGAAGGGCCATACCCTAGGCCTCACCGGCCAGTATTTCGACGGCATCGACAAGATGAAGTTCGCCAACCTCGTGGAGGACGCAAAGAAGGTGGTCGCCAAAGTGGCTCCTGAGAACGCCATGAGCGACGACCAGCTCAGCATGGTGCAGGCCATTGAGAACGCTAGGAACGCAATATACCACCAGGCGCTGGTGGACTCTGATGTAGCAGGAAGGATGGGTGCGGTAGAGGAGCTCATCGTAACCCTCTGCGAAAAGGTGATTGGCGTGACGTGGAAGGATCTCTCTCTGGCTCACCAGATAAGGAACTCCGCGTGGAGACAAGCGGCGCTGGCTGCGGAGGACGCCATCGCAAAGGGGGACTATGCGGCATCAGTAGAGCAGTCGGGCCAACTCTTGGAGGACGTCCTTGCGGACTGGGCAAGCATCGCAGGCGAAGTGGGGGCGGCTTGGCTGTCAGCCGCGTTCGGTTCAGAAAGCACGGACCTCCTGCTGAGAATGCTCAAACCCGAGGAGTACACCATCGAATACACCTCTCCGGAGATGAAGGCCCTTGCCTTGGACGTAAGTCAGGCGGTCTACCACCTGAACTTCCTAGTGGATACCCTGACGATGTTGGACGAGGAGGAGCGTGTCAAGTACCTTAACCTCACAAAAGCGCGGGCAGGAATTAGGGAAACCACAACGAGGAAGGCACAAGTGCCAACCCCCGCTGTAGCTATTGAAGCTTCGGACTTTGCGATTCAGCTTACGCTTAAGTACGAAAGGTTGAAGCAGAGTCCCGTCAACCTCTAAGCCGGACGCTCTCTGCTCCTAGTCGAGGTCTGTCCCCGCAAGTCTGACGCTGGAGTTCCGATGTTGGCTCACCTGTCGCCTACCACCGATTGCTTTCGCGCATCTCTGTCCATCTGAAGGAGGATAGTTGCTGCAGCCTGCTCCGCAGAGACTTTCCCAGTGTCAATCTTCAATGCGGCAGTCGGCACTTCTATCTGCGGCAACATCTGGTTGAACCTGTCCTGTGGGACTCTCGCCTTGCGGGCTGTATTCCGCCGGTAGGCGATGGTCACGTCGCAGTACAAGTAAACAATGAGATACGAGTCGTACGCACCTCGCAGTCGTCTTAGCGCATCGCGCCTGTACTCGTTGCGCAAGAATGTGCCGTCCAAGATGACGTCGTAGCCCCTTGCTAGAGCCTCTCCCGCCAACGTGATACAGCTAGAATAGACGAACTCCGACTCTGAACTAGTGTAGGTGGGGTTGAATACCATCGATCGGATATCATCGGTTTCTATGTGTACTGTATTGGGCAGCCTTATAGCGACCCGCTTAGCGATCGTCGACTTGCCGGACCCTGGCACGCCGCAGAAGATGAACAGCTTCGGCAAAAGGGCTCCGAGGACTAGTCTGTCGCTTCAAGTCCTTAAACGCACTGCCTCTCCTCCCTTCTAATCCATCAACCGTCTCAAGCGTTCCCGAACAGGTCCCTGCTTAGGTATCTTAGGCCAGAGTCGACCATCAGGGTGACCACAGTGGCATCCGGCCCGAGGCGTTCCGCGACCTTCAACGCCGCGACGACGTTGGCCCCCGACGACGTTCCTACGAAGAGCGCCTCCTCTCTGGCTAGCCTTCTCGCCATCGCCTTGGCGTCATCGGTCGACACTGGGATGATTTCGTTGACAAGTTTAGGGTTCCAAAGCGGAGGGACGTAGCCTATGCCAATCCCTTCGATCTGATGGGAGCCCGTCGGCCTTCCGGAAAGCACCGCCGATTCCCTCGGTTCGACGGCGACGATATGTATCTTCTTGTCGTAGTTCCATAGGGCCTCTGTCGTGCCGTGAATGGAATGGGCCGTCCCCACCGCCTGCACGAAGGCATCGATCTTCCCTCGAGTCTGCCCCCATATTTCGTCTCCCAGCGGATGATATCCAGCCGCTCCATCCAAGTTACTTAGCTGGTTGCACCACCAGTGGTTGGGCTGTTTGCTGACCTCCCGCGCCCTTCCGACCATCCCCCTGATTAGCTTCTCCGTAATCATCTTGTCCTCGCTCCTCACATCCTGGACCGTCGCCCCGAACGCCTCCATGGTATGCCTCTTCTCATCGCTGAAGGCGTTCGAGAACACAATCTTGAGTTTGTACCCTTTGGCTGCGCAGATTAGAGCAAGCGAGATGCCGGTGGTACCTGCGGTGTACTCCACGACGGTCCCTCCCGGCTTCAGGCGACCATCCCTTTCGGCCGCCTCAATCATGGCCTTCGCGACTCTATCCTTCATACTTCCCGTGGGGTTCGTAAATTCGAGCTTTACGTAGACCCTCGCGGACTTAGGGGGAACCACCCTTCGAAGCTGAACGAGAGGGGTGTTGCCTATGGCGTCAAGAACGCTGGCCATGGTGCTCGCCTTTCCGCCAACGGATTGCACTCACATGAGCTATTAACCGTGATGGAAAAGGCTACGGGATTGATCCCACCAAGAAGGCCACCACCAAAGAAGAGAGCAGCACGAAGACCCATGAGCCGATGATCTCGTAGACTACTCTCAGGTTCACGATCGAAGGCTTACGGTCTATGGAGAGGACCAACATTGCTCCCACTATGGCCTGAGTGAGGCTGCTCGGTATGCCGAGCTGAGTGTAAATCCACAGAGTCGCGCTTGCCCCCAAGAGCGCCGATAGATATGCAGGCGGGCTGAGGACGGCCATCCTCCATCCCAACAGCCATGCCACAGATTTGCTGAATAAGAGGCCACCAAAGATGGCGGCCGCCACCACTAGGATCGAAAGGACTGGGCCGGACGAGAACCCCAGCAACGCTCCCAAATTATTCGCCCCCAGCGTGTACCCGGTCAGGAAGACGGCCACTAGACCCAGATATCGAGACCATCTCTCCACAGAAACGAAGGATCCCCTCCCCACTTCATGAAGGAAGGTCCTATGCAGAAGAATAGCGATCACAGCAGCCGAAACTGGGGCGACGAACCAAGCAGCGATCACCAAGCCTATCAAGTTGACCTGAAGATGGACGGTCGTCGCCAACGAGACACCCACCATTGCCCCCAAGACGGTATTCGAAAGGCTTACGGGGAGCTTGAGGAGGGTGAACGCCGTCATCACGATCAAGACCGTCGCCAGCGCCATCAACTGCGCGCCTTGGCTCGCCGACGTGAGACTCGTAGTGAAAGTAGATTTGACCTTGTAGCCCTCGACAAAATAGCCTACCGCAAAGGCCAGCGTCCCCGTCGCTAGATAGAGCGTGACGTCCTTCCCGGAGGCTTGCTGAAATGACGACCTGATGACGCCGATGTTGTTCGCCCCGAAGACGAAGGCCACCAGAAGGAGGACTACGTCGGAGTCGATCAACTGTAGCCCTTCGCCACCAGGATATAGAGCACGTCGGCTCCGTCCTCCGCGCAGTCGGAGACGTCGTCGACCATGCTGACGAACTCCTTTAGCTGGAGCACCGAAAGGACGGGGATGTCTAGCTTGAAGATCTGCTCCGTCAGAGAATCCTTGATTATGTCGGCCGACTCTTCGTATTCCTCGACCTCACGCGCGCGGGCCACCAGCTCGGCCTTGCCCTCGCCGAGGCCCCTTATGGCGGTCTGGAGCGATATAACGGCCTTCTCCGTGACGGCTAGGTATTCTATCACCTTCTCGCGTATAGGAGCCAGTTCGTCTGGACGGAGGCGTCTCTGAGTAAGGACCTTCGCGGCCGCCTTGGCGCTGTCTGCTACCCCGTCGACCTTCTCAGCCAGCGCCATCAGATCGGTGCCCAGGTTTGCGAAGAAAACCCCTGTGCTAAGCTTATCAACGAGCTCCCTGTGAATTGCGTCTCCCTCCGTCTCCGCCTTGTTGACCTCCAAGAAGAGGACATGGGCGGTCGCATAGTCTTCGGCCATCACTTTGTCGAAGACCTCTCGTACGAGCAACGACGCCTTCACACTCAAGTCGACGTGCTTGTCGAGCATGTCGAGTATCTCCTTCTCTCCGGCCCTAAAGGAACGGAACCAGCTTCTGACTGCCAATCGGTCTGCCTTCGTAAACCCTTGAGAGGTTCCCTATTAACTCTTAGCCCCGTCCGCCGATTTTCTCCCCAGAAACCGGCTTCCGGAACCCTCGACTCCACTACCAACGATAAATACCACCGCCTTTCAACTCGTCCTGCACTTGGGCTACGACTGGTTGGAGCAGAGCTCCCTGGGGTTCTACCGAATCTGGGTTGTCCATCTTGGTCGGAGGTACGGCATCCTTCAGGCACTAGCTGAATCTGGGACGCCGCTTACTGCCAATCGACTCGCTGAAAGGACTCGACTGCACCTCCCTGGTGTGAAGCTATGGTGCGAAGCCGCCTGCGCCCTCGGATTGATCATTGGGCGAGCCCACGGGTATTGCCTCCCCCTCCAAATGAAAAAACTATTGGTCGACGAGTCACATCCAGACTACCTTGCGGGTCAGTTCTCATACTTGGCCTTGAGGAGCCTGGACTATGACGCCTTCGATGAGTTCCTTAAGCGAGGCATTCGCGCGCAGGATTCCCCTCACCTCGTGGAAGCCTTCAGGGAAGCCACCAGATGGGATCACACGCTCTTCCTTGAGGTACTGCTTCCCAGGAGCCCATCGGTTAGATCTATCTTCCTGAAGAAGTCCAAGATCCTTGACGTGGGATCGGGAACGGGTGGATGGATTTTTCGAATGGGCGAGTCTTTCCCCCTGCCTCACTACACCGGCATCGAGTCCGATGCCGTCGCGATTGAGATGGCGACGGAACGGGCACGCCAGGGTGGCCCTTCGTCCGTCAGATTCATGAAGGGGAATGTCGAAAAGATGACCATCCCACGCGAGTTCGACCTCGTCTACTTGGGCGAGGTGCTCTGCGTAACACACCGGCGGCCCCAAATCGTGAGGAGATGCTTCGAAGCTCTGAAGCCTAACGGCTACCTCGTGGTGGGCGAGGGGCTCCTCGACGAGAGGAGCTCGGGGGAACCGATAGGGGGGCTGATGAGGGGAATGCAGCTGGACTTCGCCCTGCTGGGAGCGGGTTTTCTGTCCAGAAAACAACTTACTGACCTCCTCCGTGGAGCGGGATTCAGGGGATTGCGGTTCGTTTCGGCCGGTGGCGGCTTCTGGTTCGTCGTAGCCCGTCGATGAAGGGCAGGCTGCGAGCTCGTCGCATCGGATGTGCTTCCCTCGAAAGAGGAAACCTAAACTAGCGGCCCATTCTCACTATGAATTGATGAAGGCCTCTGAAGTGATGAACGTCAACATCGTGAAGGTACGCCCTGATGCATCCCTCTCGGAAGCCGCGAGGCTCATGCTGAGCCTGGACATAGGCAGCCTCTTGGTGGTCGAAAAGACGAAGCTCACAGGGATCCTCACGAAGAGCGACTTTATCCGCCTCGTGGGAAAGAAGAAGGGAGCCAGGCTCGTCAGGGACATCATGTCAAGTCCTGTGACGACAGCCTCCCCTAGCACTGATTTGACCGAGATAGCCAACATAATGAGGCTCAACCGGATTAGGCACATTCCAGTCACGGAGAAAGGGATTGTCGTCGGGCTCGTTACAGACTTCGACATCGCCTGCTTCGCAGCGTCCGACCTTGGACGAATACTAACCATGCTCAAACCGCCTAAAGTCTAGCTCCCCCCGGCGTCTATCGGATAGGCAGGCTTACCGGATCCAATACATCGTGAGAATCTTACTCATGTGAATGACCACAACCAGCAAAGAGCCTTGACTAGAAAGGTCGCACAGTCTGGCCCCTTGGCTTTCACGCTCGTATACCAAGTCCTTCTCTTCCTGGAGCCAAACGCCCTCAACTCCATGGCTTCGGCGACGTCATAGACCGAAAGCATGGCGCTCGTGGCGACGGACACCAAGAGTGGGCCTCGCTTACACCTTTCATACTGATTTGCTGGCGGTGTCCAAAAGTGCGGTTCCTTTCCTCGTTTTTGATGTGTTCTTGGGCCCCGTTTTACAATCCCGCGTACCCATGGTAAGGAGTATTTGTATAGCGTATATAGGCAATACTTATATAGCTAGCACTCGTTACCCGTGTCGTAAATGTCTACGTTAACTCTGGCTCCAGGAAAATGGGCTCAGAGGTTCATCTGGGCCTCCATCATACAGGGGCTTCTGGCCGTAGTCTGGACGCTCTTCATCATCGACCCATACGTTTCGTACTCTCCATCTAAGGTCATCGCCGGAGGGGGAGCAGGGACGTGGTTCTTTGTTGGATACATCCTTTACCTCCTGATCGGCGTGGTGGCGGTGGCCGTCACAGCGATATTCTACTTCTACATCGAACAAGTCCAGCACAAGGTCTTCAAGGGACTGACTTCCGCTCTCGCCTGGGCGCATCTCTTCCTCATGAACATCGGGGTCGCGGGGGCCGCCTTCCTCCTGATGTATGGAGGATACACGGCCGGCGTGGCCTCAGCTCCAGTTTCGAGCGGAGGTGGTGGCTTGAACGCTGGGCAAATCCACGTCCAGATCCTCAGTGGGCTCGTCAACCCAATCGGAATCCTCGTCGGCATGGCTGCCCTTGGCGCGGTCTTGGGCGGACTGGCGTACCTCCTAGCTCAACGCAGCAAAATGATGATGCCCTCTAGCTCTTCGTAAAGATCCTTTGTTGAGGTGCCCCCCACAGGAGCACCTCATCTTCTTTCTCCCAACACATCTTCTATGGGATAATCAGCTCAGCGCATTGTGCGAGTCGCAGTTATGGGCCTGTTTGCGAACCAGTGGACGATCAGTGCGAAGACGATGAAAATCGGTATGAGGAGGAGGTCACTAATGTTCCAGAACGTTTCACCGAACCAGAAGGCTGAGAACGAAAGCAGGAGGCTCGCGACGACGACCTTCATGTTAGCCTGCTTCACCTTCCTGACCTGAGATCGAAGGATGTAAGCGGAAGCGGCGACGATACCAATCCCCAACGCCATCCCCAGGGCCGCAGATGAGAAGTTCTCTGGGAGCAAGCCTACCAAGACCACCGAGGCCTCGAAGGCCTCCACAGCCCCCA
>CAYYVT010000084.1:0-16765 GCA_964475215.1 uncultured Nitrososphaerales archaeon | reverse complement strand
AGGCTATGATGGTGGAAACTACGGGATACGGGATTGTAGCCGCCATAATGAGCATCGAGAGGTTGAGCGATATGGTGAAGCCTATATTGAAGAAAAGTGCTCTAAACGCGGAAGCGATTCCTCTTCTGTTCGGGGGGACGGCGCCCATGACGGAGCTCATGTTGGGCGATGCGAAGAGCCCAATCCCCACTCCCATAATCAGTTCATAGATCAAGATGGTTAGGTATGGGGTCGAGGGTCCCATCGTCGCCATCAGTACGAGCGCTCCCGACATAACGATTAGACCGCCGGTGGCGAACACCCTTGGACCGTACCTGTCCGATAGATTGCCGCTCAACGGGCCGACGGCGAGGAAGGCAAGCTCGTAGGGAAGGAGCTCCAGCCCGGCTTGGAGAGGAGTCTGGTTCTGCACGAGCTGAAGGAAGAGGCTTACCAAGAGCAACATACTGCCCCAAGTGATGGCGTTCAGCATCTGTGCCATCACGCCACCCGTGAACTCTCTTATCTTGAGCAGGTCCAAGTCGAGTAGGGGGAACTTCCTCTTCTGCTCATACCGGATAAATGTTGTCAGCGTGGCCGCGGCGATTATGCTGAGCACGACTACGATGTCCGTCTCGCCGAATCCGTATGCCGCGTACGTCAGGGCTAGCAGGAAGCTGGTGATACAAGTCGTGAACGTAACGAAACCCACCCAGTCAAATGGGGCCCCCTTCTCCAGCTGGGCCACCTCCTTCAAACGCTTGTAGGCCCATATCGTCCCGAAGATGCCTATGGGGACGTTGATGTAGAAGAGCGCCCTCCAATCTAGGACGGCGAGGATTAGGCCGCTTAACGTAAGCCCGGCCATGGCGCCGAACCTGAAGGCGAGGTTGTTGATGCCGAGATGAAGACCTAGCTCCTTTGCAGGTGTGGAGTCAGCGATCAGGGCTGCACTGTTGGTGAAGAGCATCGAAGCGCCGAGCCCCTGAACCGCCCTGAACATTATCACTTCGTCGGGCGTCAACGAAAGACTGGTCAACGCGGAGCCGATTGTGAAGATGATGAATCCGACGTTGTAGACCTTGATTCGGCCCATCATATCTGTTATTCTTCCTATCAGAAGGAGGAAAATCGTGCTGCTCAGCGCGTAGGCTTGTGTGAACCAAATAGCCTGTTCTGCATCGGCATGCAGGGCGGCGGCGACTTGAGGGAGGCCAACGATCACTATCCTGTCGTCTATGCCGGACATGAGGACTCCCACAGTCGTGACTGTGAGCACCGTCCACTTGTAGTCCATCCGCTGCAAATAGGCGCTGGCGTAGATTACTTAAGCGTTAGCCTGTGCAGAAATGTTTGGGTCACGCTCGGTCTCCGGCGGCCCCGGGCTTCCTCCGCTAGTTTGCTTTATTATCCTCGGTTTTCAACCTATGTTGCAGCGCCAGTCATGGCCGCCATCGTATAGTGGTAGTATCGAGGCCTGTGGTCGCTCTGCGGCAGAAAGCCTTGGGCAGGGGTTCGATTCCCCTTGGCGGCCCCACCAACGCGACGCCGTTCACCTTTAAATCGTCCCGCGTGCGATTTTGTGCCGTTTGAAAGCCAAGGTGGACTTCAACGCAGACATGGCGGAATCCTATCGGGGGTCTCGGATAGGCTCAGACAAGGAGCTGGTCATGCCAGTCTCTTCGGCAAGCCTCGCCCGCGGCCTCCATGGAGGGGATCCACTGACGATGATGACGAGCATAGAAATGTGTAAGGCTAACGGTGTGGGCGTGGGAGCCCACCCCAGTTTCCCTAATCGTGAAGGATTTGGAAGGAAGGAAATGGAGATGCCCTCTGTGGAGATGGAGGCCGGCGTCCTCTACCAAGTACCTGCGTTGAGGTCATTCCCCTAAGATTCGTCATCGGGAGCAGTTAGAGATGATATTCGACCGTCCCCGGCTTTCCGTCCTTCCTGGAAATATCCTCCATGTTGAAGTGGGCGACGAGACAAGCCTTGATTGCAGCGCCAGAGTTCATGGCCTATTCGCTTCACTCAGCAGGCTAGAAGGGTTGAGGGAGTTAACTCCAGCTTACGCAAGCATAGCCTGCAGGGTCGACGTGAACTTGATGAAAAAGAACTCAGTCGTGAAGGCGATAGAGAAAGCGCTGACGAGGCCACCGGCGACTACCTCGAGGAACAAGCTGGTTAAGGTTCCCGTGTGCTACGAGGACGAGTTCGCGCCAGACCTTAATTCATTGGTGGAGCGCGTCGGCCTTACAAAAGACCAAGTGGTGGCGTTACATTCTTCCAAGGAGTATACCTGCATGATGCTGGGCTTCGCGCCAGGGTTCGTGTATCTCGATGAGGTTGACCCGAAGATTCGCATGGAGAGGCTCGAAACCCCTAGAACCAAGGTCCCGGCAGGGTCGGTCGGGATAGCCGCCGCGCAGACGGGAATCTACGGCTCAGAAGCCCCAGGCGGGTGGCGCCTGATCGGGAGGACGCCGCTTACTATGTTCAACCCTTCTGCTACGCCGCCCACGCCCATCGGTCCGGGGGACCATGTTAAGTTCCAGCCCATAACTGCGGATGAATTCAAGTTTGTGAAGAAGGCTACTACAGCCCGCCCCACCGAGCCAAAAGGAGCTGGGGTGCTGGAGGTCAGACAGCCCGGCCTACTTGCGACTGTTCAGGACGACGGGAGGTTCGCATACAGGCATCTGGGGGTCCCGAGCTCGGGAGGGCTCGACGCCCTCTCTCAGGTCCAGTCAAACTATATCGTGGGCAACCCTAGCAACTTTCCCGTGATTGAAGTAATGGGGGGCTTCTTCAGAGCGAAAGCCCTAGCAGAGGTGGTGGTAGCCGTCACCGGATGCGAGAGTGATCTAACGGTAGATGGTCAGCCTGCAAGCGAATGGTCTCCGCTGCTGCTGAAGGAGGGGGAGGAGCTAGCGATTGGTAAGACGAAGGGTATGTTGAATTACCTATCATTGGCCGGCAGGTTGACAGCCTCCTCGGTAATGGGAAGCTGCTCCACCTACTACAGGGGCGGGTTCGGCGGCTATTCGGGACGGCAGTTGAAGGCAGGCGACATCCTCGGCGTTGAGGAGCTGGCAGAGGAGGTAGTGATGCGCGATGTGCCTGTATCGGATAGAGTCTCCTCCGATGGAGGCCCGGTGAAGGCGTTACGGAGTCCTCTGTCTGCAAGCAGGGCCGCCGTCGAAGATGCTCTATTCGAAGGTGATTATGAAGTGAGTGAAGCCTCTGACCGGACAGGGTATCGCTTGAGGCGTTCGGGAAGGTCCCCGGTCGCCTCCGGGCAGGTCCTGAGTTACCCAACGTTTCCGGGCTACGTCCAAGTCCCTCCTGACGGCTCCCCAATCGTGTTGCAGAAGGACTGTCCCACCACTGGCGGCTATGAACTGGGTGCGATCATTCTGCCGTCGGAAGCCGGTCGATTTTCACAGCTCAGGCCTGGTTCAAAGGTGAAGTTCCAGGAGGTCAGCAAAGGCGTGGCCTCGAGAGACACTGCGAAATTCCTTAGGGTTTGGGGGGAGTATGCTTCGGGCGGCTTGGCGATCTAGGCGGATGCCACAGGGGAGAACGCGTTCCCGAGCGCCCGCAGAAATCCCAGCAGAACGCTTATCGGGGGTCGCCTTGATGGGAGCCTCCGTGCAGTACTTCGAGGCCACCCAGGTGGGACAGAAGAGGAGTGACATCTCAGAGAAGCTCCTTTCAAAATACACTGGGTTCGCAAGGGCGGCGATCTTCCTGAAGAACAAGCAGGGTGGCTTCGAGCCGGTAGGCGAGGAGAACCTCTACGCGCTCGTTGAGATAAACCCAGGTACCGTCATGATTGCTTTCGTGGACTCGGAGGGAAACGCCAAGGCGATGTCCTCCTACGTAGGCAAAATCAGATCGCAACAAATCATAAGGCAGATTGAACTGGACGGAATTAGGCGGTTCGAAGGCAAGGTCAACCTTCCGATCTAGTGGCGACAACGCTTCACTTTGCCAATATCCTGGGATGGTTGCCATGGCCGGCCCTGGCCACAGCTTCATGAATTTCGTTCAGACTGATCCTTGAGGAGACGTAGTCGACGAAGACCCTGTTGAGCATGATGGATGTCCTGACATTTCTTATGCCCTCCGCCTTCTTCATCCGCTTCTCGATAGTTAGCCCGCAGGTGGGGCAGCTGAACTCCTTGACGAAAGACGGCATGTGATACCTAGTCGGGAGCGTCATCCAAGCCCTTCATTCTTCAGCTGCCTTGAACCTGAATAGAGTTAGGGAATTACTCACGACCGTCGCGGAACTCACGGCCATGGCAGCCGCGGCGAGGAATGGGAGAGTGTTGTAGACACCTATGCCGAAGACAGGAACTAGAGCTCCGGCCGCGATGGGTATGAGGATGGTGTTGTAAGCGAAAGCCCAGAACAGGTTCTGTCGAATCTTAGAATGGGTGCTTCTGCTGAGCTTGATGGCCGTAACCACATCGTTCGGGTCGTCTTTGATCAAGAGGATGCCGCCTGCTTCCTTCGCAATGTCGGTCCCGCTTCCGATGGCGATTCCGACATCCGCTTTCGCCAATGCCGGGGCGTCGTTGATGCCATCTCCGACCATTGCCACCACCTCCCCTTGCTTCTGAAAAGATGCAACGGCTTCCTCCTTGGCCTGTGGCAGCACGTCGGCTACAAAATGGTCGATCCCGACCTCCTTCGAAATCGACGCTGCGACCTTTGTGTTGTCGCCCGTGAGCATGACGACCTTGATGCCAAGCCCCTTGAGGGAGTCGACAGCCTTCCTAGCCGAAGGCTTTATCGTGTCTGCCACCCCAATCACTCCTGCGATCTTTCCGTCCACTGCCAAGAGCATAGCCGTCTTGCCCTGACCTTCGATGGCCTCTAGCCTTGGCTCGACGGCGGCCAACTCGCGCGAGTCGGAGAGGAGCTTCCTATTCCCTAAGAGCACAGTTCTTCCGTTAACTGTGGCCCTCACCCCTCCTCCGGCTACTTCTTCGAATCCCTTCATCTCCAAGGCAGGGAGGTCTTTTGCCGTTGAGGCGGCGACTATAGCCTTGGCCGTCGGGTGCTCTGAACCTTTTTCAACTGAGCTCGCCATCTCTAGCACGGTGTCGGCGTCGTAGTCACCGATAGGTGCCACATCGGTGACGGCAGGCCTACCAGAGGTTAAGGTCCCAGTTTTGTCGAAGATCACCAAGTCGACCTTACCTGCCCGCTCCAGATACTCGCCTCCTTTGATCAGGATGCCGTTCTGGGCCCCTTTGCTTGTCCCGACGAGGAGTGCGGCTGGAGTGGCTATTCCCAGGGCACAGGGACAGGCTATGACTACGCACGACACGAAAGCGAGGATGGCGAAGTTGACGCCGACTCCTCTCAAGTACCAAGCCAAGCCGACAGCGATTGCAATGGAGACCACTGCTGGTACGAAGTATGCAGCCACGCGGTCCGCCAGCTTTTGAATTGGGGCTCTCCCTACTTGGGCCTCTTCGACCAGTGCGACGATTTGAGCCAAGGCAGAGTCCTGCCCGACCTTTTCTGCCCTTACCCTGAGGACACCGGTCTTGTTGACCGTCGCGCCTACCACTTGATCCCCCTCCTTCTTCTCTACGGGGAGGCTTTCGCCCGTCACGGCCGACTCATCTGCGGTGGATACGCCATCGATAACGCTACCGTCGACGGGAATCCTTTCTCCTGGCTTCACGAGGACGACGTCGCCCACGTTTATCTGCTCGACTGGCACTTCTTCTTCGACGTTTCCATTTAGCCTGCGGGCCATGGCGGGTTGCAGGTCCATCAGCCTTCGGACGGCGTCGGAAGCCCGAGCCTTGGCCAAGTGTTCGAGGTAGTTGCCGGCTAGAATCAGGGTGATGATTACCGCTGACGTGTCGAAGTAGACGCTTGAGGATGGAATTACTTTGGGGAACGCCGTCACCACCAGAGAGTATGCCCAGGCCGCGGTCGTCCCGAGGGCTATCAGAACGTCCATGTTACCCATTCTGTTTCTGATGCTGTCGACTGTCCCCCTGTAGAATCGCCAGCCCACACCGAACTGCAGCAAGGTGTCCAATAGAAGTAGTGTCCAGTCAGCCAGATGCGCCGGAAGCAAGGGCAAATAGGTGATGAGGAGTATCGGCGCTGCAAGAATGATGGATATCGCTAGTGACAGCTTCAAAGCCCTCAAGGCCTTTTCTGGAGCGGTGAACTGCTGCAGACATGTCTCGCTGCAGAAGTAGTAGGTCTTCCCCCCCACTGTGGCCTTGAGCTCTGCGGTCGTCTCGTCCACGAACATTCCGCAGACTGGATCCTTCGCCAACCAAGCTCGACACTTACTGGCTTGGGGCACGGTAAAGCCTTGGTTGTTTACGTAATGAAAGCGCTAGGGACAGCGCCTTTACAAATGTAAACCCAGCCTAGAAGAGGGGCTGCTTCTTGTCGATGTACTTGGCCTTGTAGAGGGAGAGACATGATGTACAGCACATATACCTCTTTCCTCCTTCGACGTTGAGGACCACGGGGTCCCCTGCTATCTCCTTTCCGCAGTAATCGCACGATAGGACGACCGCCATGCCCTCGCTGAAGGTCACACCCTGCTCGTCCTTCTTTGTCTCGATGATCATCTGGCTGGAGATTACCTTCGTCCCCTCTAGAGGCCCCAAGTATGACTCCATGAATTGATTCAACTGCTCACCTCGCGGAAGGACAACCCTGACTGCGATGTTGGCTTCGCCGGAAGTGACGAAGATGTTTCTGATCTCTTCCAAGGCCCTCAGCTTTTCGATGGCAGGGGTGATTTTATTGAGTTCTATCCTGAGGAAGATTAGGGCGGAGGTCCCGCGTTCCACCTTGTCGATGCTGAGCACGGGCGCGAACCTTGTAATGACACCCAGTTCGACAAGCTTCTTGACATGGCTTTCGACTGTGGGAGTGCTCACGCCCAGCAGCTTGGAGAGCTGACGATAGCTCAGGCGACCGTCCCTATCCAACTCCTTCAAGAGGGCGCCGTCAGTCTTGTCGAGCTTGAGAGGCATATTGCTTGTCTCTGGGCTGCAGTACTTTAACGTTTGTAAAGGTCCCTAGCCGTGGCCCTTTACAAGTATAATGGCGAACACTTTTTCGACACATAGACCACCAGATGACCGACTAAGAATGGCCGTAGACCCAGTCTGTAAGATGAAAGTTGAAGAGACGAGCGCGAAATTCAAATCTTCTTTCAATGGTTCCACCTATTATTTCTGCTGCACCCACTGCAAGACCAGCTTCGACGCTAATCCTTCCAAATTCGTGCACTAAAAGTTGGTCAAAGCGCCCTGTTGTCATCCGTTGAGAGCCGACGAAACCCGTCTATGATAGGCCTAGGACTAGCCGCACCGCTGACTCGATTTCGTCGGCGGCCTGCTCATAGCTCACCTGCCCCTTGAAGGGGTCAGGTATGTCCATCGGCCTGTTCTTGGCGTATTCTTCGAGCATGAAAACCCTCCCTGCAAGTGCTGGATGATTCGCTAGTATCCTTTTTTTCTGTGAATTCGTCATTGTCAGCACCATGTCGCTTCGCCTCAGCTGAGACCTGAATGGCTTGGCCCTGTGTGTCGAGAGGTCGACACCTCGAGCCTTCATGACGTCGATTGTCTCTTCAGTGGCAGGGGCGCCCTCTGTAACGTCAAGGCCTGCCGAGTCCACTTTGACACTGGTTATGCCATTTTCGCGTAGAAGCTTCCTCGCGATGCCTTCGGCCATCGGGCTTCGGCAGGCATTGGCCGAGCACACGAAGAGTATCTTCATGAATCTTGGGTGGTGGAAGGGCCGATAATAAAGGGTTGCCGACCACTAAGGGCTGCTCCGTTCATTCCGTCCAATGATGACGACGCCGGCGAAGAGGATGGCGCCGCCCAAGAGCTGAACGGAGGTAATGGGTTCGCTCAGGAAGACGTAGGCATACAGAGTTCCGAAGAGTGAGCTAGTGGAGAATATCAAGAGCGTCCTGACCGCTCCTATCCGGCTCAGGGCTTGGTAGAGGAGGAGTGAGGTGAAACCGATTGGAATGATTCCGGTGAGTATGATGTAGGGTATCGCGGCAAATACTACTGTGATTGCCTGCCCCGATAGTAACATGATGACCAAGACGATCAAGCCACCTACGAAGTTCCTCCATCGGGCCATGACTACAGTATTCACTCGCTGGCTAAGCAGTCTCGCCAAGTTATTCTCGACACCCCAGCAGAGCGTCGCACCAAGCACGCAGAGGGCACCAGACAGGTTGCCCAGAAGCTCAGCCGAGAAGCTGAAATTGGTTGAGATGGCGACGATGCCGAATAAAACTAGCAGGCTGGCGGCGTACTGACGGCGGTTTAGGGACTCCTTGAAGACGATTATGGCTATGATGGAGGTGAAGAGGAGCTCACCATTGGACAGAAGGGCCGTCGTGACGGCGGAGATTAGTCGAAGTCCTGTATAGAAGAGCAGGGGGCCAAAGACGGATCCGCAGAGGATGACTAAGGCGAACGTCGGAAGGCTTCTTCGTTCGATCTTGGCTGTGAGCTTGTAAGGAAAGAGGATTAACCCGGCCGTTATGCTCCCAAATGATGTTATCGTAAGCGGGGATGCGTAAACCAAGGCGAATTTGCCTATAGTTGAGGCCGAGCCATAGCACATGGCTGCTAGGAGGGCGAAGAGGTATCCCTGGAGGCGTCTGTTCTTGAGCTGGACCTGCAACCTCTAGACATCCAGAACGTTTGATTCCGTCTTATTAAGACTGGCTCGCGGACGTTGACTCGAAACGGCCGACTTTGGTACCTCTGTCCGAATTGCCTCTTTGGCCAGCAATGCCGCCTTTCTTTCGAGACCCCACCGATATCCTCCGAGGCTCTCATCCTTTCGAATGGCGCGATGGCATGGGACGACGAGAGCGATGGGGTTTGTGGCGCAGCCCTTCGCTACAGCCCTGGCCGCCAAAGGAGAACCTATTCGGCGCGCGATTTCGCTATAGGTGCTTGTCCTTCCATAAGGAATCCTCTGCAGCTCCTTCCATACCCGAGCTTGGAAGCTGGTGGCCCTTATGTCCACAGGGAGGTCAGCGAGATCGGTTTCGGGCTTTCCATCAATATACTGCATCACTCGTTCGACGTAGGGGGACAGCTCTCCTTCGGCCGGAATAAGGACGGCCTTGGGGAATTCTAGCGCAAGATATCGCCTCAGTTCTTCGTCAGACTTCCCCAGACTGACGGAGCAAACGCCTTTCTCTGTGCTTCCGATGAGGACAACGCCAAGGCTACATTTGGCTGTAGCGTAGACGATTGTCCTTCCGGAGCCGCCGTCCTTGTACTCGCCTGGACGCATCCCGAGCTTCGGCCGATCCCGTGAGTAGAGCCACCCAGCTGAGCTGTGTCCGGAGGAGTACGTCGACCTACGCACGGATTGACCATCTTTCAGTAGGGCTCTTGCATTCATTAGGTGCAGCCTTTCGGAGTATTCCCTTGGAGTGATCCCGAGAGCCTTCCTGAAGACGCGCTGGACGTGGAATGGGCTAGTGCCAACGGCCTCCGCAAGTTCGTTCAAGGTCACCTTGCCGTCCCTATGACCCTCTAGGTAGGTACATGCGTTTCGCACAAGCTCACTCCTCGAGTTTACAACGTCGTCATCATCAGGTTTGCATCGCCTGCAGGCTCGGAAGCCGGCGGCCTCGGCCTCGGTGGGTCCCAGAAAGACCACAACTCTTTCCCTGCGAGGCCGGCGAGATGGGCAGGATGGCCTGCAATAGATATGGGTGGACAGCGCGCCGAAGACGAACCGACCATCATAGCGTCTATCTCTGGTCTTTACAGCGCGCCAAATGTCTGCTTCCGAAAGCCCAAGTGGCCCCAAGGTCGTCAATTCCATAGGCAGTCGAGCCTCAATTGCATTAATAGATTGTCTCTGATTGTTGCTATCAATCTGGCCGCCCCTTGTTCGGTCAAGCAACGCTTAAAATCGGGGTTGGAGTTCTTTCAATCCTCCGTCGGAGCGATCGCCTGGATGGTGCAAGATGATGTGTCGCAGGAACGACGATTCAGGGCTAGCTTGGGCTCAGTCAAACTGATGGTGGTTAAAGTTGGCTCCTCTTCGTTGGCCGATGGTTCCGGACATATAGATCATGTGAAGATGGGGCGCCTATGTCATGGATTGGCAAAGCTGAAACGGCGAGGTGTGAACGTTATACTCGTGTCTTCGGGTGCCATACGGTCGGGGAGGGCTGTACTGAAGGGGCGGACAAAGATCGATGGGATGGCGCATCTGCAAGCCTTGGCGGCCGTTGGTCAAGTCCTGCTTATGGAAGCATACAAGAACATTCTAGCCGAGGACGGGTACAATGTCGCCCAGATTCTCCTCACGTGGGATGACTTCAAGGACAGCCGGCGACTCAAGAATCTGGTGAACACGCTGGGCATGCTGCTTTCGCTGGGAGTGATGCCCGTAATCAACGAGAATGATACCACGGCCGTTGATGAGATCAGGTTTGGCGATAACGACACTCTCTCAGCACTTGTGGGCGTCCATATGAGAGCTGACCTCGTGGTCATACTGTCAGACGTCGACGGCCTCTTCTCAGGCGATCCGAAGCTAACGGGCTCAAGACTTCTGACATGCGTAGAGTCGGTCACCCCGGAAGTGGAGAAACTAGCCGCCGATGACTTCGGCGGGGCAGGTGGCATGGCCTCGAAGCTCAAGGCCGCTAGGGTGACGACGGACGCGGGAATACCGATGGTGGTTGCCAACAGCGAGCGAGAAGGCGTGCTCGAAGGCATAGTGGGCGGCGAGGAAATCGGCACGATATTTGTCCCGAGGGATAAAGATGAACGATAGCGGGACCAGAGCAAAGGCCTGTAGGGCAAGGCAAGCTAGTCTCGAGCTGGCTAAACTAGGACGCAAAGAGAAAGACGCCGCCCTAATGGCGGCATCTAAATCAATACTTGAAAGACGAAGAGAGATACTTGAAGCGAATGACAAAGACCTCTCCGTGGGCAGGGCACTATTAGAGAGGGGTAGGCTATCTAGGCCACTCTTGGACAGGCTGAGACTGGATGAGGTTAAGCTCCGCGACATCGCGATAATGGTCAAAGGGGTCGCGGCGCTGGAGGATCCGGTCGGAAGAAACGTTTATGCAGTGGAAATGGACCGCGGATTGGAGTTATACAAGGTGACCGTTCCGTTCGGGGTAGTCTTAGCCGTCTTCGAAAGCAGGCCCGATGCCTTGGCTCAAATCTCCTCCTTGTGCATCAAATCCGGAAATTCCGTCGTGTTAAAGGGCGGAAGCGAGGCGAGGGAGTCGAACAGGGCTCTCTTCGCGGTCATCCACGACGCATTGGTCGACAAGGGGCTCCCCTCGGGCTGCATGGAGCTAGTGGAGGGGAGGGAGGCCGTGGCCGCCCTCCTTAAGATGGAGAAGCTCATCGACCTCGTCGTCCCTCGCGGAAGTAACGAGTTTGTCAGGCACGTACAGGAAAGCACTAGGATTCCAGTGCTTGGCCACTCGGCTGGTATATGCCATATCTATGTGGATGGCTCCGCCGACCCGGATATGGCCGTCGACCTATGCTATGATGCCAAGGTCCAATACCCAGCCACGTGTAACGCACTGAAAATCCTGCTAGTCGATGAGAGGGCTGGTAGAGATTTGCTCCCGAAGATCGCGCGAAAGCTCGTTGCCGGAGGGGTGAAGATTAGGGCCTGCAAGAAATCGCTGGCGATATTGAAGTCAGCTGGCATTGTGGCAGAGGCGGCCTCAGGGAAGGACTGGTCGACCGAGTACCTTGACCTAACTTTGCCGGTGAAGATTGTTGAAGGGATTGACGAAGCTGTAACGCACATAAACCGGTACGGTTCGAGGCACACCGACTCAATCATCTCCGAGGACCCCGTCGTCACCACTAAATTTTTGCGAGAAGTGGACTCTGCCAATGTGATGCACAATGCCTCTACGAGGTTTAGCGATGGATATCGGTATGGGTTGGGAGCGGAGATCGGCATTAGCACCAACAAGGTTCATGCGAGAGGGCCTGTCGGGCTGGAAGGGTTGGTCACCACCAAGTATCTGGTGCTCGGTTCGGGACAAGTGGTCTCTGATTACACCGGCAGGAACGCTAGACGTTTCACTCATCGTAGGCTTCAGCAGGAGAGACCCGGATATGATGGGAGGATGTGAGAGCTCTATGGGCTTGGATTACGAGGCAACGATAGGTCAGATGGGTCATCCAGCAGCGAGCGGCGCCGTTGGTGGGTGGAGCCTCGAGCAGACGTGGTCGTGGTGCGCTAAAAGCTAGGGGTTCCTTCGCGTGTGACATGTTCGAAGACATCCCCTGGGTCGTGCGTAGCGCGCGAGCAGCTCGAAATTCTAGACAGTGGCTTTCCTTCCTCCTGACGTGGAGTAACGCCAGATGGCTGCTGCCTCGAGAATGAGGATGGCAGCAGCACCCCCGGCGAACTCTGCATTGAGCGGCATCCTGTAGCTTGACCAAGCCGGGATGGTTAGGAATACCGCATAACTCCACAAGAGGGCCGATAAAGCCATGATGGGCCCATACAGGAACGCGGATAGGTTCTTCGTTCGAGCCCAGCCGCCGGCGTAGGTGACGACTAAAGCGGCTAGCAAGGCGTAGATGATGTGGGCACCTCCTGACAGAAGGAACGAATCAACAGTGGCAACGAAGCCTTGAGAGATGTAGCAGAATAGGACGAATGCAGAAAGGGAGCCTACGAAGAACCACTTGTCGACAAGTTGACCGTTTAGGGCCGGCCCGTAGGTCCGCCTCCACGGCACTGGCGTTGGCTGACGCAGCTGAGGATCGGAGAAGGCCGTAAACTGTGTGGTGTCCTCATTTCTGAAGCTGGTCTTGTCCGGAGGATTCTGGTTTGCAAGGGCTATTGAGCAACCGGTATTGCCGGGCTGGGCCACCACCGCGAGCTGCCCCCTTTTCACCAGCCTCGAGAGCGGGAAGAGCCACTCAACGCCCCTATCTTCCACGGTCGTCAACGCATCCTGTAGGCTATGGAGAAAGGCGCCTAGGGCTATCCAAGGGCTGATGAAGTAGAGTGCGATGAAGAAGAATAGGTTGTGTAGCAGAGACCTATGCCATTGCTCGTCCTTTGCGGTCTCCTTTCCTGTGAAGAAAGGCCTGTTGCCTAACAGGTAGACCCTATCCAAGTCAGGTATCATGGCTCCGATTGCGGCCAACATAGCAAAATATGGATTGCCCGTAAGAACGGCCACAATCATCAGGGCAAAGGCGATGTGAGTGTATAGGTTCAACCAATAATCGACATGGTTGAACCTCTTTGGCGATAAAAGCGTATCAGCTGGGGCGACGCCGGTTCTTATGATTAGATTCCGCTACACAACATGTCAATCGCCTTTGTGATTAAAGGTGTCACATCCGTATGACGGATTCCGCCGTCCCCTTGTTCCGATTAAGCGTTGCTCTTTGCCTCTTGGCCCAGGCACTGAGAAACAATATGGTGCAACCGAGCAAAGCGATGAGCACGAAAGGTAATGGCCACGTAATGGGTTGCGGAAAACCGTTGATCGCCCCAGTATATGGGAAGTACCCTATGGTGAGATAATAGCCAGAGCAGGGGCCGTCAAAGAACATGGGTGCTTGATAGGTCCCCGAGCGAGCGAATATTGAGGCGGACACCACATAGACCGCGGTGTAGGTATAGTCGTTCACCTTGTCGAAGCTGACCTGCTGGACGTTGATTCCAGTCTCGGAGGGGGAGATTACGGAATCGCTCCACCCAGCCGGCGTTTCGCAACCGCGTGATGCATCTATGACATTATTCATAGAGCTGAACGGCCCGAGAGTGCAGGCAGAGACGTTAACTTCGTCCTGCAGATACTCTGTGATGTTGGAACCCGAAGTCATCTCGATCATGACAGTCGCGGCAGAGCCTGGAGCAAGGACTAGCTGGTGCCCAGTGAAGAAAGGTCCCCCCACGTCGAATCGAAAGCCAGAGGTCGTAAGCGTAATGTTAACCTCTCCGCTGGTCGACGGGCATGTCGTCAGGCCGGGGGCACCCATAGGAGTCAGCCACATAGCATAGGCGAGCACTAGCGAGATGACAGTCCCCAGGAGCACCCAAAGCCGTCTGTCCATCGATTGATGGCAGTCTAGTCATGCCCTTAAAGGCTGAGCTGCCTTGGCAGAAGTTTCCTTAACCGGCTCTCGTACTCGTTTGAATCGTATTTATTCTCTTTCGAAGGCGCACCCTTCGCGCAAGACACCCTCGAGAAGGGGACGGATTTATAGCGTAGATACTCAGGTAACATGTTGGCGACAAGTAGTTGATTAAGGATCTCGGGTCCGTGGCAGTAGTAGTAAAAGATTCAACTGCCGCCAAGAAATGGTGGATCGAGAAGCTAGGCTTCGAAATCAAGGATGATCAAGGGCATTGGATAACAGTGGCGCCGAAAGGGAGCGCTGGTCCTGTGCTTCACCTATGCAAGAGCACGAAGCATGAGGAAGGCAACACAGGCATCCTGTTCAATGTAGATGACCTCAACAAATCATACGAAGAGCTGAGCAAGAAAGGGGTCAAATTCACCCATCCTCCCAAGGATGAAGGATGGGGCCCCTTTGCGATGTTCGCCGATCCTGACGGGAACGAATTCTGGCTGGAAGAGTAGGCCAAGCGTGACCTCATCTATCGGAAGCCGTTTCTAGAGGGGTCTACGGTGGATGGCGAGCCGGTCGAGCCTAATATGGGATTAGTGAGAGGATTGTAGGAAGGAAGACCGTGGCGAGGATCAAGACGAGCATTATAACGGAACAGACCGTGGTCAGGAGCATCGCCCTCTCCTCGATATGCTTCCTGCCGGAATGGCTGAGCCAGCCCAAGAAGGCCTGGCCCCCGTCAAGGGGATAGAGGGGTATTGCGTTGAAGAAAGCGACGTTTATGTTGATGAAGAATATCCAAAACAACGTCAATGCGAGGGGATACCATAGCTCTCCGAAGACCGGTGATGAATAATCAGAATGAAGCGTCGCTGAGAACGGGACGACGGTTTCAGCCTGAGAGACGAAGCCGGGGATGACGAGGTAAAGCAGCGGGTCGTGAATGTAGGCGGAGGCATATGTGTCCCTTATCGATGAAAGGCTCTGGCCACTCACTGTTACCCCGATGAATCCTATGCTATTGTTGCCCGGATTAGCTCCCAAAGTAACGGAATCGATGTGCGTCTTGCCTTGCTGGCCGATTGAAATCAAGAGTGTCTCGTTCGGCCTGGTACTTGCCATAAAGTTCGCCAAATCCTGCTCGGACAGTATTCGTGTGCCATTGACAGCGACTATGAGGTCACCAGCCTGAAGGTAGCCCTCGCTGTGTAGCAAAGAGGCTGGACTGGACGCAGAATACTGTGTAACCAACGCGCCACTGTAGACTGGAACGATGCCCCCCAACAGAAGAACCATTAAGACTAATGCTAAAGCGCCGACGAGTATGTTGCTTCCCGGACCACCAGCCAGAATCCTCCCTGAATCTCTAGCCTTGAGCCTCTGGACGAAAGTGTCGTCCAACTCTACGAAGGCGCCGATGGGTACGAACAGGAAGAACAGGAGGCCAGTGGATTTCACTGGCTGCTTTAGCCTTCGAGCGATGACCCCATGCGATCCTTCATGGACGACGATTGCGATGATGATTCCGATTATCCCGTAGAGGACAGGAATATACTGATTGATTCCGGGGAGCAGTAGATACGAAGTGATGGCGGGCCGAGTCCCCGTGACTATGTTGTTAGCGTGGCATATCGAGGCTGAGGCAGCTCCGATTGCGCATCGAAAGGCGAGAGTTCCATTCAGGACTACGTAAGTCTCGTCGGCCATCAGCCAGATCATGAACGCGCCGGCTGCTATCGTGATGACGATGTAAATCCAGCCGATGTCTGAAATGATTCTGTAACGGGCTAGGTCGTCAAGGAGGTTTAGTAGCTTCTTGGTTCGTACCATTAGGACCCCCCAAGTGAAGGTTAATGACTTCGGTTCTTCTTCGTGATTGGTGAGTTCCGAGCTCGGTGGGCCTTCATCCTGGGCGTTTGAATCTGGCAAGTTCCAGCCGACAAGAAACGAGCCGGTATTTGAGCGCTAATAACTCTATGGGTGGGTCTCGTCCTGACGATTCAAGAGAATCGTCCTAGCTCGAAGCTAGCTCGTGATGGAATGATGTCGAGAACGGCGAACACCGTGTATAGGAAGATTGCGCCCTTACGTATTGCCCCTTAATGATAGGCGTGTTGGACGTTTAGTAACGGCAGGCTAAACTGGTCGCTCCTTGCGGAACTTCCAGCGTACACCTCCGTCCTATCAACCCGATCTTCTATCGGAGTCCTCCTCCACCCCTGGCCCCCTCCTTGCGGAGAGAACCAAGAAGCGAATGCTTGCCTCTTCTCGGGAGAGGCTTCCCCCTTAGATGCTTTCAGGGGTTATCCTCAACGGCTTAGCTGCCCGGCAGTGCCCTGTCGGACAACCGGTACACCAGAGGCCGCCTTACGCTGTTCCTCTCGTACTGAGCGTAAGCTCCCCTCAAGCAAGCACCGCTTCCATCAGGTAGAGACCGACCTGTCTCACGACGGTCTAAACCCAGCTCACGTTCCCCTTTAATGGGCGAGCAGCCCCACCCTTGGCCCCTGCTGCAGGACCGGGATGGGAAGAGCCGACATCGAGGTACCAAACCGCGGGGTCGATAGGAGCTCTCGCCCGCGACGAGCCTGTTATCCCTAGGGTAACTTTTCTGTCACCATCAGCCCCCAATAGTGGGGTC